>DASYEY010000083.1:0-91221 GCA_036498725.1 Verrucomicrobiia bacterium
AAGCCATCACCGAACTTGGCACGGATGGCTGGATCACTTCACTGATGCAAGCACCCATGCAAGCGGCTGGACATAATCCGGCCTGGGTTCTGGTTTACACCTCGGCGATCATGATGGTTCTGCGCTTCTGCGCCGGGCCGCTCATCCACAAACTCTCACCGCTCGGTTTGCTGGCCAGCTGTTCGGCCCTGGCAGCTGTTGGTTTGTTCGCCCTTTCCAAAACCGGCGGCGCCGGCATGTTGACCATTTTTGCCGCAGCGACACTTTATGGTGTCGGCAAAACCTTTTTCTGGCCGACCATTCTCGGTCTGACTTCCGAACAATGCCCGCGCGGCGGGGCACTGACCCTGAATGCTGTCGGCGGCATCGGCATGTTGGCGGTGGGGATTCTCGGCACGCCATTCATCGGTTATCTACAGGAATCATCTGCGACCCAGCAATTGCAGGCGACCAATCCGGCGCTTTATCAGACCGTGACTGTGCAGAAAGATTATCTCCTCGGCTCCTATAAGGCCATTGATCCGGTGAAATCGGCAACCGTTACGGATGCCGCAGAAACTGCCCAGATCCAAACCGCAACGACCACCGGCCAGTTTAACGCACTGTCGAAAATGGCCCTGTTCCCCATCTTCACCTTTATCTGCTATCTGGCGCTGCTGTTATATTTCAAGACCAAGGGTGGATATCGTCCGGTACAATTGACGACCACGAAGCAGGAATAATTTAAGGCAGAATGATTTCCCTGGCCGGGCGGAGCGGTGCTCTGTCCGGCCATTTTTTATCACTCAAATTGGAACCCCTGCTGGCGGAGTCGTTGCAATTTGTAAAGCAACGCCCGGCGGCTGATGCCCAGAGCTTTGGCGGTTTCCGTGCGGTTGTGACCATTTTGTTTCAGCGCTGCGAGGATCGCATGCCGTTCGATCTCATCCATCGTCTGTAAATCTGCCGCCGGCTGGGGCACCGATTGCTTGGCGGCCTCCCGTAATTTTCCCGGCAGATTTTCCGGCAAAATCAATTCGCTCTGTGACAACAAGACGGCACGTTCGATGACGTTGTGCAATTCCCGGATGTTGCCCGGCCACGCATAACTTTTCAGGCAATCCGCCGTCGCCTCGGCCAGTCGCGCCCGATTGCGGGCAAATTCGTTGATAAACAGGTTCGCGAGCGGCAAAATATCCTCCCGCCGGTCACGCAACGCTGGCAGGTTCAATTCCACGACGTTCAGGCGGTAAAACAGGTCTTCGCGAAAACGACCTGCCTTCACTTCATCTTCAAGATTGCGATTGCTCGCGGCAAGGATGCGTGCGTTCGTACGGATTTCGCGATTGGAACCGATGCGCTGAAATTTTCCATCCTGCGTGACCCGCAGCAGCTTCGCCTGCAACGGCGGCGACATCTCGGCGATTTCATCGAGAAAAATCGTGCCGCCATCTGCTTCTTCAAAACGGCCGATGCGCTGGGTGGTCGCGCCGGTGAACGCACCGCGCTCATGGCCGAATAATTCGCTTTCCAACAACGTTTCAGGAATCGCCGCGCAATTAACCTTGATGATTTTACCGCTGGCACGCGCGCTCCACAAATGGATGACATCAGCCACAACTTCCTTGCCCGTGCCACTTTCGCCGGTGATGAATACGCGCGTTTCCGACGGCGCGATGAGTGAAATTTGTTGGAACAAAGCCACCATCAACGGACTTTGCGCGATGACCTTTGGCGGCAAGGTTTTTCCTGCACCCAGATTCAACGATACCGGTGGCGTCACGCCAGTCGCCTGGCGGACGGCGGCGAGCAACTCATCGAGGTCAATCGGTTTGGCGAGATAATTCAACGCGCCGTCGCGCATCGCCACGACGGCTTCCCGGATGTCGGCATAAGCGGTGACCAGCAAAACCGGGAGCGATGGGAAAGATTGACGCACGCGACGCAGTGTTTCCAAGCCAGTTAGTCCGGGCATGCGCACATCGGAAATCATCATGTCGAACTTGCCAGCGGGTAATAATTCCAACGCCCGCTCACCGGAGTCGGCCAGGGTGATCGCAAAACCCTGCCCACGCAGAAACGAATCCAGCAAACTGCGCTGGCCCGGATCATCATCCACCACCAAAATACGCGGCATCTCGTTTGGCACGCGGGAAAATTAGTTCATCATGGCGACAGGCTAAAGAAAATTAGCGCTTCGTTCCGGCGCATACGGACCAAACCTCGATTTGGTTTTGCGATAAGCCCAAACCCGCACTACCATAAAAATCATGGGCGCATTCCCTGTCAGCCTGGAAAAAGAATCTCAATTGACGCAACGCATGGCCGCTTTGGACGTGCGCGAGGCGGACATTGACGAAAGCTTTGTGCGTTCTGGCGGTCACGGAGGCCAGAACGTGAACAAGGTTTCCACGTGCGTCATGCTGGTGCACCGCCCAACCGGCGTGTCGGTGAAATGCCAGGAAACGCGCCAGCAAGGCATGAACCGTTTTATCGCGCGACGGCTGTTGCTTGATAAAATTGAGGAAAAGAAAAATGGCTTTATCGCCGCTCAACGGGCGGAAATCGAAAAGATCCGCCGCCAGAAACGGAAACGTTCCAAACGCGCCAAAGCCAGGATGCTGGACAACAAAGCCAGACACGCGACCAAGAAGGCTTTGCGTCGCGCCACCGGTGAATAAATTGGAAAGAAACTTCGCCGGCGAATTCTCAAGTCATCTGTGGCTTTCCAAACCGCCGACTCATTCTTAAGCTTCGTCCCGTATGATACAGATTGTGGATATTTTTGTGCTGCTCTTGCTGGCGGTGGCGATCATCGCGCTGCTGGCGCGAAAGCTGCACATCCCCTACCCGATCTTGTTCGTGATCGGCGGCTTGTCGATCGGCTGGCTCCCCCACCTGCCGAAAATCCAATTGAATCCCGACCTGGTTTTTCTGGTTTTTCTGCCGCCACTGCTTTTTTCTGCCGCCGTCGGCACTTCCTGGCGTGACTTTCGCGCCAACCTGCGGCCGATTTCGTTTCTCGCCGTGGGGTTGGTCCTGTTCACCATCGTGATTGTCGCGTGGCTGGCGCATCACTTCATGAAACTGCCACTGGCCGCCGGGTTTGTACTGGGGGCAATCATTTCACCGCCGGATGCCATCGCCGCCACGGCCATTGCTGAACGACTGAGCGTCCCGCGCCGGATCGTCACCATTCTGGAAGGCGAAAGCCTGGTCAACGATGCTACCGCCCTGATCGCCTATCGCTTTGCCATAGCGGCAACCTTGACCAGTTCCTTCTCCCTGACCAACGCGGGGATGCAATTCTTTCTCGTCGGCGGCGGTGGAATTTTGATCGGCTTGCTGGTGGGCTGGCTCGCGGTACAATTTCACAAACGCGTGGACGACGCCTCCATCGAAATCACCATGTCTTTGCTAACGCCATTTATTGCTTATCTGTTCGCCGAACGCTGCGGGGGTTCAGGCGTGCTTTCCGTGGTGACCGCCGGCTTATATCTCGGACGCCGATTGCCGGAGATCATCAGCTATCGCACCCGGCTCCAAGGCGGCCCCGTTTGGGCAATGATTGAATTTTTGTTGAATGGCTTTGTCTTTGTCCTCATCGGTTTGGAACTGCCGGATATCCTGCATACATTGTCGGCCAACAAGGATTATACCATCAACCAATTGATCGGTTATGCGTTGATTATCAGCGTGGCCGTGATTGTGATCCGGGTTCTGTGGGTCTTTCCGGCAACGTATTTGCCGCGCCTCATCATCAAAAAAATCTGCGCCAAGGATCCCTATCCAAACTGGCGGTATGTCACCATCATCGCATGGACTGGCATGCGCGGAGTCGTATCACTAGCAGCAGCTTTGGCTTTGACCAATACCTTTCCCCATCGTGATTTGATTTTATTCCTCACGTTCATCGTGATCGTCACCACCCTCGTCGTACAGGGACTCAGCCTGCCGCCACTCATTCGCTGGCTGGGTATCGAAGATGATGGCTCGGAATTGAAGGAAGAACGGGAAGCCCGGCTACAAGCTAATCGTGCGGCCTTGAGCCGGCTAAATCAGATCCAGGAAAAAAATCCAGAGAAGGCCGAAGTATTGCAACGGTTGCGGATCGAATACGAAGACCATATCCAACAGATTGAAGGCGAGCAAATCCCAGGCGCGAGCGCTGCCCTCCGGCTATTTTCTTCCGAATACGAACGGCTTTCACACGAAGCGCTGCAAGTTGAACGCAGTACCCTGCTTCAATTGCGCGATGCGAACGTGATCAATGACGAAATTTTGCGGCGCGTCCAACGAGACATTGATTTGGCGGAGATCCGTTTGAAGTAACCGTTTGTGAAATAATTTTCCGGCGGCTGGAAAATTACTTTTCGGCGGTGGGCTTGGCGGGAGCCGATGGATGCGCTTCCCGCACTTGCACTCGGCTGGCCAGCCAGAAACTAACCACACTCATGCCCACCGCAAGCCAGCCGAGCTTGTCAAAACCCACGAGTTGGCCATCGGGAGATTTAGTCACAAGCCAGCCACCCAACCATGAAGTAATACCCGAGGTCAAATCGCGGGTGCAACTGGTCAGACTCATGAATGAACCCCGCCGTTTCGCAGGCACGGCGAGCGATAAAATCGCCTGCCCGGGAATAAATCGTCCGCTGGCAAAGGTGAAAAATAATCCCGCCAAAACCAGCACGCCCCATTCCGGCATCGGGCCGGACTCGGCAATCGTCAAGGTCACAGCACATGCCACACCGATCAGTAACGCAAATACGCGCAATCGCCCCAGGCGATCAGCCAACCGCCCGAAGAACGGCGCCGTGCAAGCCGAGGCAATGCCGCCGACCAGATAGACCAGAAACAATTTGTTCTCCGGCAATCCCAGATTGGAAACCATATAAGGCGCCAGCAACGGAATTACGGCAAAATGTCCCATGACCAATGCGGACATGAACAACAGCGCGCGCCAGGCATTCGTATCGCCCAACAACTCAAAGAACGCGGTAAAATGATGAATCGGGGTATCAGCCAAATCTTCCATGTGTGCCCGCACCGGCGGCAAAATTGTAAAGATCAACAGCCAGACAATCACGCCCATGCCTGCAACCAGGAAGAAAGGCATTTCCCAGCGAAATTTTTGCGCCAGATACAGGCCAAATGGAACACCCAGCGCCGCCGCCGCCGCAAACGCCGTCATAATGATGCCCATGCCGGACGCGCGACGTTGGGGCGGAACAATGTCGCCGACGATGGCCATGATCGTGGCGCCGGAAACTCCGCCGAAAGCGCCACAAATCGCCCGAGAAATGAGCAACATATTGGCAGTATGCGACAAGGCGCACGCCAGCGTGCCGATGAAAAATCCGGCATAAGCGATCAGTAATACTTTGCGGCGATCAAACCGGTCCATGAATGGCGCGGTCAGCAGACCGACCACGCCCGCACTGACGGTGTAAGCGGCGACGAGATGGCTGAAGCGCGTCGGGCCGATGGACAATTCACGCATGAGCTGCTCGCCCAACGGCATGATGACCATGAAGTCGAGGATATGCGTGAACTGCACCGCCGCCAGGAGGAGCAGCAAGGTGCGTTCAGAATAACGGGAAGTCGGCACGGAAATTAAACCCGGAAACTCCCAAGATAAAAAACCACCGCAGGGATCACTTAAGGAAGCGGCAGCTCAAATCTTGATCATTCCGGCTTTTTCACATCTTTGATCTTCGACAGCAACTCATCGCGCTCTGTTGAATCGCCCGTGCCGCAATGGCTGGCAACGTGCGGTTCGTGGTGCACTTCGTTGGAGAACGCACCCCGCGCCCCGGCTGCCGGTGAATTGATCGCGGCTTTCGCCTCGGCCAGATGGCCTTTTCCAATCGTTGTCCCGTTGAACGCGCGCTTCACCAGTTCCGATGAACTCGGATACGGCTTTGGTTTCGCGCCAAAGTTATATTTGACATTCTTCCAGTTGTCGCCGGATTGGTAATTCGTGCCCAGCGCACCGCTCGGGTCGTACCCGCAATGCACCATGCAATGTTCGCAACGTGGATCACGCGCCACCCCGTTGACGACGCCATATTTTTCCCATTGGACCTTCGTGAGCATTTCCTGATAGCCGCCATAGTGGCCATCGGTCATCAAGTAGCACGGCGCTTTCCAGCCGCGAACGTTGAAAGTCGGAATCGCCCAGGCAGTACAGGTCAATTCGCGTTTGCCGGCGAGAAATTCCTGATATACCGGCGTGCCAAAAATCGTGAAGGCTTTGCCCCATTCTTCGATCTTCGCAAATTTCTGCCGCGTCATGTCGCGCGTAAGAAAGAATTGCTTCGGATCTTTGCCGAGGCGCGCCGCCATGTCTTTCTTGGCGGCATCGTAATCGTAACCCGGCGAAATCGTATGGCCGTCCACTTCGAGCGAGCTCAAATATTTGAACATGTCCTCGATTTCCGCGACGTCCGTCTCCCGATAAACTGTGGTGTTCGTCGCCACCTGATAGCCGATGATTTTCGCCATCTTGATCGCTTCAACACATTCCTTGAACACGCCTTCGCGTTCCACGATCAGGTCATGCGTGAATTCCAGGCCGTCCACGTGCACGTTCCAGTACATCCATTTCGTCGGCCGGATGACGACTTTCTTCTTCGCTGCATCGTCGGATTTACGGATGACTTCGGCTTCCTTTTCGGAGATTAATTTACCTTCCAACAGTTTCTGGAGCTTCGGCTCCAGGGAAGGCGAATAAACTGCGGCGAGATAATCGCGCATCTTTTTGCGCATGAACATCCCGTTCGTGCAGATGTAAAGCACGCGGCCCTGTTCGAGCAGGCCGGCGATCAATTCTTCGATCTTCGGATAAATGAGCGGTTCGCCACCGCAGATGGAAACCATTGGCGCATCACATTCGACCGCTGCGGCGAGGCATTTATCCAGCGGCACCATGTCTTTGAGTGACGTGGAATATTCGCGGATCCGGCCGCAGCCGGTGCAGGTCAGGTTGCAGGTGTGCAACGGCTCCAACTGCAACACCATGGCGAATTTCGGTGTCTTGCGGAGCTTATGCTTGATGATGTGGCTGGCGATCTTTTTCGTCAGGGCAAAGGGAAATCGCATAAAAAATTATTTTGCAAAAGCGAACGTGTTGGCGTCCTGGACCAGGACCACCGGCGCATTGGTGGCCGGCGGCGCGGCCTTGAGCAGGCCGGGCATGATGAAATCCAACGGAGAAACCGTTCTAGTGGCACTGATGCCGCCGCACCCGGAAGTGCCCAGGGTCAGTGCGACAAACATTGCCAGCAACGAAAATTTCCAATTTAATCTCACCTGCACAGTATAAAACAGCTCGACGCGATGGCAACTTTTTATTCCAGCCAGGGACGAACGACGAAAAGGAAATTCGCGGCGGCACTTTGCTTTCTGCTGACCAGTATTAAGTTAGTTTCAGCCGACCCGACGACGAACGCCGTTTTTGCGGCGCGCGCGGAAAAAACTTTCCACCAGGCGCAAATCGAATTTCAGGCGCATCCGGATAATTCCACCAATGCCTGGCTGCTGGCCCGCGCCAGCTATGAATTGGCTGATTTTGCCAAAACTGATTCGATCCGCGCCGACCTGGCGAACCAGGGCATCGCCGCCACCCGTCAATTGGCCGCCCGTGAACCCAAAAATGCCGCCGCCCACTATTATCTGGCCATGAACCTCGGCCAGCTCGCGCGGACGGAATTACTCGGAGCCTTGAGCCTCGTCAAGGAAATGGAACGCGAGTTCAAGATCGCCGGTTCCTTGGATGAAAAACTGGATTTCGCCGGCCCCGAACGCAATCTTGGCCTATTGTACCTGCAAGCTCCCCATATCGGCAGCATTGGCGACAACCGTAAAGCCCGCACTTTTTTACAACGCGCCGCCAAACTGGCGCCGGATTTTCCTGAAAACCGGCTCAACCTGATCGAAACTTTTTTGCAATGGCGTGAAACCGACCACGCCCGGACGGAAATGGCCACGCTGAATACCTTATGGCCCAAAGCCCAGGCAAATTTCGCCGGCGAAAAATGGGAAGTGGATTGGGATGACTGGGCCACCCGCCGCGCCATTGCCCAAAAAAAGCTGGACGCGCTTACCAAGACGGGAAAATGACCGGTCAACCGGACCAAACAATCCATTCCTCTTTTTCTTGGTCCCATATCGCCACTAGATCGTCACAAGTTTTCTGTGGCAGACCAGCGCCGTGTGAATTATGGTGTAACCGAAAAACCAGCGGCAACGAAAAATAAAAAACTGTCATGGCCAAGAAAATTATCGCAACGCTGGCTGATTCAACGCTGTTCCTGCGCGAGTGGATCGTGAATCCGCAGCGCACCGGCTCGGTAGCCCCCAGTTCTCCACAATTATCCGCCGCCATGGCGCAATGGTTGCCAAAAAATTCGGAAGATTATGTTCTGGAACTGGGTCCCGGCACCGGCCCGGTCACTGATGCCTTGCTGAAAAATGGCCTGCGGGAAGACCGGCTCATCGCTATTGAGCACAATCCGACGATGGCCAAATTGCTCCACAAACGTTTTCCCCGCGCCCACATCATTACCGGCGACGCGTGGCAGATGGACACCTTGCTGGCGGAATTACCGCAGAGTGTCACCGCCGTCGGCGCCGTCATCTCCAGCCTGCCGCTGGTGAATTTCAAAGCGGATCAAGCCGAAGCCTTGGGTCAAAAAATTCGCAGTCTCCTGGTACCGAACGGCAAGTGGGTGCAATACAGCTACCAGATTCACAAACGCCGTTCCCGTGGCTCCTCCAGCTTCAAATTACACGCGTCAAAAGTTGTCTGGTTCAATCTCCCACCCGCCCGCGTCAGTGTTTTTCAGAAATAGAGACTGTGTCTCTGCCAAATTTTGCCATCGGGACACGGCGTTCACTAGCAAGCTGGCTGCCACAGGTTTGTGCGCTGTTTATTTTCATCCTCGTCCTCATGCTCATCGTCGTCCTCGTCTTTGTTTTTTAAAATACTATCCAAAACACGAGCATGAGGACGACGATGAGGCTGAATGAATTGCCACCGTGTTTCCGCAGGATGGAACAATTTTGCCGCTGAGACACAGAATTCACAGAAACGAGTTGGCTTCAGCTAAAATTAATCTTTACGCCCGCAGGGGTTCGATGGCTTTTAAGATTATGGTTTTCCCGGCACGTCAATCACGTCGCCGTTACGCACGCGGAGATCGGGCAGGTTTTTGGCATCACTGCAATCCACAGTCCACGTCTGTATTTGTCCGGTTTGCAGATCACGGCGCGTGACTTTCACCCGCGAAAGGTCAGAAGATGACCGCAAAATCGTTTGCGCTTCCGGCTGATTCAACATCGTTCCGATGGCCGATTGTCCACGAAAAGCGTGTAATGAAAGCGCCGCTTTTTCTCCCTGTGACGTTAGCTCTGCCGTGCCAGCCAGATAATTGTCAATTGTGTCTGCTTGATTGCCAGTCAAACCGACGGCCTGGGCTGCCAATGCATGAGTATATTCGGGAATTTCCAGGGTGTCGCCGAATTGCAGCGGCATATCTTTCGCGCAATTAATTCCATTCGTGCCATTAAGCAGATTGACTACAATACGAGTTTCGTTAGTAGAACCATGACTTGGACGAACAATGGTAATGTGTGTTAAATCCGGGAATGGTGCTTTTTCTCCAAGACTATTATACATGTAAGAAGTTCCATCGGGTCCTTTTACGGATGTGCCATAAAATTCCAGGATCGTTTCCAATAACGTAAACTGGTTCCAATCATTGGTGACCCTGTAGAAAACCGCTGTTGAAAAATTGATCGCTGGGCGGCTCACGGTGATACGATCCCAATTGGGCAATTTATCCAGTGCTCCGTGCTGTCGCAGCAAGTTGGCAAGCTGCGCGGCCAGAATTTTTTTATCAGGAGACTCGGCCGATTGAGCAATCCATTTAAGCTTGTCCAGCGGCGTTTGGCCACGGATATCGCGCACATTCGGATTCGCCTTATAGTCGAGCAATAACTGGAAAACATTGGTACCCGCCAAACTCTCTGCCGCATAAGATAACGGCGTCGCACGACCGGGAGAGATCCAATTAACATTCGCACCGTATTTCAATAATATTTCCACCGCCGCCGCATTATTGAGATTAGCTGCCTTTGTTAATGGCGACCAATGATCTGAGTTTGCTCCTGCCTCCACTTTTGCTCCTGCCTTTAGCAAAGCTTCCAGAATGTTGGTATCCGATAACGTGCTGTATAATAAAAACTGGCCGTCTGTTTGTTTATCATCCGGGTCGGCCTTGTATTTCAAAAGCAATTGTACCATTGAAAACTGTTTTAGCGAAACCGCTAAAAACAACGGCGTAACCATTCGTCCCGTAAAAGTATTTCTATTGATTGTTACGTTCCAATCAATGATTCCGAGCACATTGGGATTTGCTCCCGCTTGCAATAGTAATTCAGCTGACGCGACATCGTTTTTATTGACGGCACCCAACAGCGGCATGTCCAACCCGTCAATGTTCGGGTCGGCCTTCGCATCCAAAAGCATTTTTACAGTTTCCGGAGAACCATTTTCAGCAGCGTAGCTCAAGGCTGTCCGTCCACCGATACTGCCGGGTGACCTGAATCCGCCGAACGATGACTGACTGGAGTTATTACGCATATTCACGTCGGCCTTATGATCCAAAAGCAGGGAGACCATTGCGGCGTTGCCACGTTGCGCTGCCCGAATCAACGGTGTCTCTCCGTAATTATCAGAGGCGTTCACATCCGCTCTATTCGCCAGTAAAACCCCGGCCACCGCTTGGAAATTGTGTCCTGCCGCTATATACAATGGCGTTTCTCCTATTTCACCTTTGACATTCACATTCGCACCGTGGTTCAAGAGAAATTCAACCATTGAGCGATTGCCGGCGTTGGCCGCACGATTCAAGGCGGAAATGCCACCGGCATTGATGTCCGCACCATGATCCAACAGAAACGTCGCAACGCGCTGCCAGCCATTCGCTGCTGCTTTTTGCAACGGTGTCGTGCCATCACTGTTCGCCGCATTGATCAAATCCGGGCTATTTTGGATCATCGTCTGGATGCGCTGGATTTCCTGGTCTTCAGCATCCGAAATATTATTTATCACTGGAGCGCTTGATGTCGTTGAGGCTTGGGCCGCCTCTGCCCGTAATTTTAAGGCCAGCAAAACGATATTCATCCGATCATTGACCTGTTGATTAACTGTGGCCAAAGCCGCCCTTGGACGCATCGCTAAAACATTATTGCTGGATTGGTCATAAACTTGCACTTCGGCAAGGGCGATTTCCTTTTCATCGCGCTGCTGCAAAAGCCTGGTCAATTCAGCATCTGGAACAATCACTGGCAGAATTTTTTCAACGTCAGATTTCGACAATCCTTTTAATTTATTCCAAAGTGCCACATCAGAATTTTCAACCAAAGTCCCCGACGCCTCCGGTGAAATTCCTTTAGCCGCAGCGGATAGCCCCATGCCTGTCAAATTCTGCCGGCTCATGGTGACCAGCGTGGACTGATCGGAAAAATCACTGACAATGCGCTGATATTGCGCAGCCGCCTCGTTGGTCTTGCTCTGCATCCGATAACATTCGCCCAACCGGAAAACCGCCGTGGCCGCGATCTGCCGGTTTTTATCAAATTGCAATGCTAGCGCCTGATAATCCGCGATGGCCGCGTCCAGATTACGGTTCGCTTGCTCTTCCAACAGTCCTTGTTGCAAGAGCGACGTCAGGTCATTCGTCTGCGCCTGCGCCAACGACGCTGTCAGAGTAAAAATCAGGATCCACAATTTAATTTTCATAAGTTCAGGTTGCCAAAAATCACCCGCGCGAATTGTCATGCTTTTGCAAAATCATTTTTAAACCACGGATGGACACAGATGGACACGGATAAGCAAATGGCCTGTTGGATGAATAGCTTACCTCCGCAATCAACGATCAAGGGATCCGTTTTTTTAAATCTGTGTTTCATCTGTGGCTAAAAATTCCAGCCGGTATCCAACGCCATGCACGGTTTTGAGCCAGCGCGGAGAATCAGGGTTCGCCTCGATTTTTCCGCGCAAGCTGGCAATGTGGTTGTCCACCGTGCGCGTCGTCGGAAAGGTCGTATAACCCCAGACTACATCCAGAAAGTTTTCGCGCGTCACCGGCTCGCCTTCCGCCTCGGCCAATAATCGCAACATGGCAAATTCCTTTGCCGTCAGGTGGATCGTCTTTTCACCGCGCCGTGCCGTTTGGCGCGCCAAGTCAACGTCAACTTCACCAAACACCAACCGTAGCGGCGCCTTAGTCTGACGTTGGAACCGCCGGAGTAACGCGCGCACACGCGCAAGCAATTCTTCCGTGCTGAACGGCTTGATCAGATAATCGTCCGCGCCGACATCAAGGCCGTTGACGCGATCTTCAATCTGGCCTTTGGCGGTAAGCATCAGCACCGGCATTGCGTGACCGAGCCGCCGTAATTCCGCGCACAATGAAAAGCCGTCGAGCTTCGGCATCATCACATCGAGCAGAATAAGGTCAGGCTTTTCTTCCAGAGCCCGCTTAAGCCCGCTCTCGCCATTCGCTGCCACCAGTACACGATGCCCCTCCGCCGATAGCAGATCGGTCAATGCCGTGCGCATGGGCGCTTCGTCTTCAATGATCAAAATGCGGGGCATAATTTTAAACTACCAAACGGCAAAGACCTGACGTTTTAGATCTCATTTCTTGGTGCCTTCGTGTCTTGGTGGTTAAAAGGAATTTGAATTGTGAACCGGCTGCCATTGCCGGTTTCGCTGGCCACCAAGACCGTCCCACCGTGCGCGGCGACGATGTGTTTTACGATGCTCAAGCCGATGCCGACACCAGGCGTTTCGCGCCGCAACTCGGACCCACGCCGATAAAATCGCTCAAAAATTTTCCCGTGTTCCGCGCGCGGAATACCTGGGCCATGATCGGCGACAAACAAATTGAGTTTCGCCGCCGCACCGTTTTCAACTTTCATCCCGACAGTCACCACCTCGCCACGGGGCGAATGTTTGATCGCATTATCAATCAGATTCACCAGAGCCTGCTGCAAAGCGTGACCGTCCAACCACCATTCGATGTCAGCTGCGGGCTGGTCTGGACTGGTCGGCTCCAAGACCAATCGGACTTCTTTTTCCGCCGCATAAAGCTCCATGAGCTTAACGGTGGCCTGCACCAACGCGGTGACATTGGTTGGTTCAAAATCGTATTGCTTGCGGTTTTGTTCGATCCGCGAAAAATCCAGTACATTTTCGACCAACGAGGACAATCGTCGGCATTCTTGCACGATGAAACGGAAATACTCCCGTTGTTTCACCGGTTCGGAAATTTTCCCGTGTTCCAGATTTTCCGCCATCAACCGTACGGATGCGATCGGCGCGCGCAATTCATGCGAGACGCTGGAGACAAAATTGGATTTTTGTTCACTGAGCGCAATTTGTCGCCAGAACGCAGACCACGACATCGCAAAGCCCAGAAGTGACACAAAGCACGCTATGGCGATCAAGCCGCCAAACCACCACGCCCGCTGTCGCTGCATGGCGTACAAAGTTCCCGGATTCGTGAGATACACGCTCACCATGAAATGCAAGCTCGCCTTGCCCGTTTCATACTTCGCAAACTGTGTCCCATAGGGTGTGATGTCCACATCGACAGCTGTTTCTGCCAATTTTTCGCCAGTCGCTGCCATCAGTTCGCGATCGTTCAACCTTACCTGTAAGCCAGCAAACTGCGGCAGACGAAATTGTGGAGAACCTAAATGTTCTTGAACGGGGGCACGAACCAGTAATTCCGGAAATAATAGATAACCGACTTGCGCCTGCAGGTTCATTGTTTCGCTCCGACCTCGAACTGCAACTGGGATTACCAGCCAATCTTTCCCGGCATATCGCGTCCACGTTGAAACGCCGGGACGCGGGGTGGTATGCCAATACTCGTGCCACGCACGCGCATCCTCGGCGATCGCCCAATTTGCCAGCAGGCCAGGCGGTGATTCCTCAAAACCAAATGTCCCCGGTGGCGGCGAATAGGCAGCCGCCGCTTCGCGTAAAAAAACCGGCGAAAGGATGGATGGCTGATTGAATGCATTGGATGCCAACATCGAAGCGGCAGCCACAACTTGATCCGTCGCCTCCTGCTTTGCGAGTTGCAACCAGCAATACGCTGCCAACGGGGCCACGGGAATGCCTGTTTCTGACCAGGCTTCTGTGGAATTGGTCGCGAGTGCCGCATATTGCGCCAAGGCTTCAATTGCGCGACCGGAAAATTCGCCATGTTGCAACTTGCGCCATGCCTCAGGAACATCAGCCACCGGAGTTGGCGCCGGCGAATACGGTGGCGGCCAAAGTAATCTTCCATCAGCCGATTCAACCCAATGTAATCCTCCGGCCCAAGCCGCCAGCGCCCGGCGATGCTCCGGCAAATCTGCCAGCAATTGCTTGTATTGAGCTGCGGAAATATCCCAGTTGTCATCTTTGATTCGGGTCCCCGGCGCCACATTTGTCGAACCCACCTGCAATATATGGAGATAAATCGATACCAGCCGGGATTCAAAATTACCCTTGAGCAGTTCCGCGAACTGCTGAACGCTCGTGTTGGCAGACTCGCGCGCTTCCTGAAGCACCAGCACCCGATCTTTGCGGATGGATACCAACCCCACCAATGCCAGCATGATCACCGGCAGCATGATCAAAATGCCCTGCCAGAAAAAAGTCGGTTTGCGTTGGGTGCGCGGCGCCATGGACGTTCGTTTTGCCCAGCATCGTCGCTCGACGAAAAGCAATTGTCACGGTTTTGTAAAATTGCCGACAGAAAATTTCAACCAAACATCCTACGGCAGACATACACCGCCACGATCACGCTGACCAAATCCGCCGTCAATCCAGCCAGCAACGCATGGCGGGTCCGTTTGATGGCAACGGAACCGAAATAAACCGCCAGCACATAAAAAGTGGTTTCCGTGCTGCCATAGATCGTTCCCGCCATCCGCGAGATGAGGCTGTCGGCACCGAATTGTTGCACCAATTCCGTAAAAAATCCCAATGAACCGCTGCCACTCAGTGGCCGCACCAAAACCATCGGCAACAAGTCAGTCGGAAAATCCAACGCACGCATCAGCGGTGCCAACAAATTACTCAGCAGGGCAATCCCGCCCGCCGCCCGGAACATGCCAACGGCAATGAGCATCGCGACCAGGTACGGAATAATACGGATGGCGACATCGAAGCCTTCTTTCGCGCCGTCCACAAATTCTTCATAGACTTTCACGCGGCGCAACGCCGCGTAGAGAGGAAACAGTGACAACAAAAATGGGATTGAGAGCAACGAAATGGCATTCACGCTGCGGATAAAGAGATTCTGTTTCGCAATTTCAGGAGAGATTTCCAAATTAAACATGTTCGGAAACACCAGACGCATGAATAGCAGGGCAAAAAACAAAATGAAGGCGACGATGATGACCTGTCCCCACCATTTCATCGGTTGTAACGTTGCCGATTCCTTCACCAAAATTTTTTCTTCGACCGCCACAGCGGTTTGGGTCTGTGCCACGGAGGCTACAGCCGCCTGACGAAACATCGGTAATTTACTTAAACCCTTGGCCATCAAAATCCCCGAAGTGCAGGCACAGGCGGTACAGATGATGGACGTGCCGACGATGGCGGTGGGGTTGGTGGATTTATTGGCCGCAAGGATCGCAATGGCGGTAACAGGGATAAGTTGGAGGCCGCTGGTATTGATCGCAAGAAAAGTGCACATGGCATTGGTGGCCGTGCCGGGACGCGGATTCAGCGACTCCAGATCCTTCATCGCGCGCAGGCCGAGCGGCGTGGCGGCATTGCCGAGACCAAGCATATTGGCGGCAATGTTCATCAACATTGAGCCCATCGCAGGATGTTCCGGCGGCACTTCAGGGAAAATCCACCGCATCAATGGCCGCAACGCCCGTGCGAGCAGCGCGACGAGGCCGGCGCGTTCCGCCAGCCGCATGATGCCCAGCCAGAGTGCCATCACGCCGATGAGCGAAAAAGCAATGCCCACAACGGCGGTATTGGCCATCTCTAAACATTTGTCGGCGACTTCCTTGAGTTGTCCGTTCCAACCGCCGATAAGAACGGCACACACAACCAGCGCGAGCCAGATGTAGTTCAGCATCGGCAGAAATTATACGAGCACGCGGCAAATTGCTCGTGAAAAATTCGGAAAATCACGCGGTTTTCCTTTGGTTGGTAGAAATGGCTTATTTAGAACTATTCTAAATCTTGACGAAGGGCTCCGGCTGGTTAAACTTGGGATTCGCGATGAGCATCGGCGCCCAGAACAAAAACGAACGGCACTTGACTGAAAAGTTGAGCACGAGCGGTTTTCGTTTCACGCCGCAACGGCAGCAGGTCTATGACGTGATCCTCCACAAACGCGATCACCCGACGGCGGAGGAGGTCTTCATCCGCGCCAAAAAGCAGATGCCGGAGATTTCGCACGCGACGGTTTATAACTGCCTCGATGCGCTCGTCAAATGCGGGCTGGTCCGGCAGGTGCAACTGGAACGCGGGGCAACGCGGTTTTGCCCCAACATGGAAGAACATTGCCATTACCACTGCGGCGCGTGCGGCAAGGTTTTTGACATGGCATTGCCCAAAAATTTCACCGACATGCCGCAGCCCAAGGGTTTCAAGGCGGATCATTACGATATCGCCGTCCATGGCCTTTGCGCCGACTGCGCCAACAAGCGCAAAAACTGATTTCACACATGAGCACAGCCACCGAGACAATCGAAGAATTGGTCAAGACCGAGTATAAATACGGTTTCGTCACCGACGTTGAAACCGAATCCGTGCCGCCTGGTTTGAATGAAGACATCATCCGCCACATTTCCGCCAAGAAAAAAGAGCCGACATGGCTGACCGAATGGCGGCTCAAAGCCTATCGTTACTGGTTGAACATGCCGGAACCGACGTGGCAATTTGTCAAATATCCGAAAATTGATTTTCAGGACATCACCTATTTTTCGCAGCCGAAACCGCAGGCCAACGCCCCGAAAAGCCTCGATGAAGTGGATCCCAAACTGCTCGAAATGTACGAAAAGCTCGGCATTCCCTTGCGCGAACATGCCAAGCTTGCGGGCGTGGCGGTGGACGCCATTTTTGATTCCGTCAGTGTCGGCACGACGTATCGCGAAGATCTGGCAAAGAAAGGCATCATTTTCTGTTCGTTCAGCGAAGCGGTGCAGGAACATCCCGATCTGGTCAAAAAATATCTCGGCTCGGTTGTCCCTTACACGGATAATTATTATGCGGCGTTAAATTCCGCCGTGTTTACGGACGGTTCATTCTGTTATATCCCGAAAGGCGTGCGTTGCCCGATGGAGCTTTCCACGTATTTCCGCATCAACGCCGCCAAATCCGGCCAGTTCGAACGCACCTTGATCGTGGCGGAGGACGGCGCAAGTGTTAGCTACCTCGAAGGTTGCACCGCTCCGATGCGTGATGAAAATCAATTGCACGCGGCCGTCGTCGAATTGGTTGCACTGGAAAAAGCGGAGATCAAATACAGTACCGTGCAGAACTGGTATCCCGGTGATGAAAACGGCGTGGGCGGCATCTACAATTTCGTGACGAAGCGCGGCCTGTGCAAAGGTAAAAACTCGCGCATCACCTGGACGCAAGTTGAAACCGGCTCCGCTATCACCTGGAAATATCCGAGCTGCATCCTGCTGGGAGATGGCTCCAAGGGCGAATTCTACTCCGTCGCCGTCGTCAATAATATGCAACAGGCGGACACGGGCACGAAGATGATCCACATCGGCAAGAACACGAGCAGCACCATTGTTTCCAAAGGTATTTCTGCCGGACGCGGCCAGAACAGTTATCGTGGTCTGGTGGAAATCCGCAAGAGCGCCGAGAACGCACGCAATTTCTCGCAATGTGATTCAATGTTGATCGGCGCCAAGTGCGGTGCGCATACGTTCCCCTACATCGAAGTGAAAAACACGACGGCGAGCGTGGAGCATGAAGCCTCAACCTCGAAGATCGGGGAAGACCAGATTTTTTATTGTAACGCGCGCGGCATTGAAACCCAGGACGCAGTGAACATGATCGTGAATGGTTTCTGCAAGGAAGTGTTCAAGGAACTGCCGATGGAATTCGCCGTCGAAGCCCAGAAACTCCTCGGCGTGAGCCTCGAAGGCAGCGTCGGCTGATTTTTAGCCACGGATTGAACACGGAAATGGAATCCAAGCTGCAACACGCTGACGTAACTGAGAAAATTATTGGTGCGGCTTTTGCAGTTTATGGCGAACTTGGTTGTGGGTTTCTTGAAAGTGTTTATCAAAGAGCGATGCAGGTTGAACTGCATCAGGCGGGATTCAAATGCGAAATTGAATGCCCGATAAAAGTTAAATATCGAAATGTTATCGTCGGAGATTTTCGCGCCGACTTGTTTGTGAACGACATCGTCATCGTTGAATTAAAGACAGCGAAAAATTACAACGCGGAAGACGAGCCGCAGTTATTGAATGAATTAAGAGCCACTGGGATCAAAGTTGGAATTTTGATCAACTTCGGCCGGACGAAAGTGGAATTCAAAAGAATGGTCTTTTGAATCCGTGTTTTATCCGTGTTCAATCTGTGGCTAAATATAATTTTGAAAAATGAGCAAGCAACCTATTCTTGAAATTGAAAACCTCCACGCGGGCGTGGAAAACAAACAGATCCTTAAGGGCTTTAGCCTGACGATCAATGAAGGTGAAGTCCATGCGTTGATGGGTTTGAACGGCAGCGGCAAGAGCACGCTCGCCGCGATCCTCGCCGGCCGCGAAGGGTATGAAGTGACCCAGGGCACCGTGAAATATTTCGGCAAAGACCTGCTGGAACTCGACCCGGAAGAACGCGCCCGCGAAGGCGTGTTCCTGGCGTTCCAATATCCGGTGGAAATTCCCGGCGTGAACAGCACGTATTTCCTCAAGGCCGCGTTGAATGAAATCCGCAAGCACAAAGGCCTGCCGGAATTGGACGCGATCGATTTTCTGAGCCTCGTCAAAGACAAGATCAAGATTCTTGAATTGAGCGAAGACCTGTTGAAACGTTCCGTCAACGAAGGGTTCTCCGGCGGTGAAAAGAAACGCGCGGAAATCTTCCAGATGGCCGTGCTGGAACCCAAGCTGGCGATCCTCGATGAAACCGATTCCGGCCTGGACATCGACGCTTTAAAGATCGTTTCCAGCGGCGTCAACAAATTGCGCCGCCCCGATTCTGCGCAACTGGTCATCACGCACTATCAACGTCTGTTGAACCATATCGTGCCGGATTTCGTCCACGTCATGGCGGACGGGCGCATCATCAAATCCGGTGATAAATCGCTCGCACTGGAGCTCGAAGCAAAAGGCTACGACGCGATCGTGAAAGCAAAATAAATTTCACAAGTTTCAACCGGCGTTGCCGCGCAAACGGCAACGCCGGTTTTGTTTTGCTGAAAGACAGCACTGGACAGGAAACGGCCCGACAAATAACGTGGCGACGTGAATCAAGCCGGGCACGCAGACAAACTGCCGAACTATACGCGGCAGATGCTCTGGGTATTTTTCACCCAAATGCTGCTGCTGGTTGCAGTGTTTATCGGCCGTGATTTTTTCCCGTCATGGTTGAGCCGAATCATCATGGTTATGGCGATCCTTTTTCCGCCAATCACCTACTTATATACATTTACCCGGGCACCAATCCGCCGCGCCTGGCATGATTTATTAAGAAGTTTTTGGAAGCTATTTATTTCCATGCTGCGCGCCATCGCCCGTTGTTTTCACCCGGCAACCATCAAACAATTATTTCGACTGGTCACCTCACTTCAAACCGCGCCAACTACCGCTGACGAATGGATCACCTTCGGCGTATTGCCGTTCAAAACCTGCGTTGTCATCACGTTCCCGCTGATCTGGTTATTTAACACCATCATCTCTCATTCTTCTAATTTTCCATACTATAGTCGGGCGGGTGGACTGTCTTATCAGTTCCTTTACGAATGCTATTTCATCTCGCTTTTAGGGCTTTTAATTGGCGCCCTATTGCAATCATTGTTTTGCCCCGCCGGACGAGTCACCGTCACGCTGCGATTTTTTCTACTGGGTTTAATTCTTCTCTTTGGTGCAACTTTATTTCCGCAAGGAGTACGGTAAACGGCATTTAATAAATTCTTTTTTGCCACAGAAGGCTTTTTGTTAGACTTTGTCCCATGAATTTAACGGAAGAACAACGGCAGCGCGTCGCCACTTGGATTGCTGAAGGCGCAAAAATTGCGGACATCCAAAACCGGCTCACGGCAGAATTCAAGATCAAGGTGACCTACATGGAAGCCCGCTTCCTGATGGATGACTTGAAGTTGACCCCCAAAGATCCAGAGCCGCCGAAAGTCATCGCGCCGGTTGTTCCGGCTGCCCCAACTCCGGCGGCGACACCGTTGGGCACCCAGTCGGTGCCAGCCGATGAAGCGAATGAATTTCCCGCACCAGCCGGCGGCGGCGTCTCCGTCACGGTGGATCAGATTGCCCGGCCAGGTGCCGTGGTCAGCGGTAAGGCCACGTTCAGTGACGGCCAGATAGCGGATTGGTATCTGGACCAGACCGGACGCCTCGGAGTGGTGCCGAAACAACAAGGTTACAAACCGTCCGCTGCCGACGTGCAGGATTTCCAACTCGCCCTGCAACAGGAAGTCGCCAAGCTAGGTTACTGATTCAAATTTTTAGTTTTGAAATTTAAACTTTTAGTTGGGGGAGTACGACGTGGCTGGCCTCAACTTAATACTCAAAATTAAAAATTCAAAATTTGCCTTGGATTTGGCACATTAAGGGTCAATGCGCGAATATTTCCGTGACTGGATCGAAAATTTTGAGACGTTCATTCTCGAAGTCATTTTCGAGGAACGTCATGATTGGCGCGCCAAACTAACCCGCGGCTTTCTGTTCGTCGGCTCGAAAATCTTTCAACTCGCGGTCATCATCCGCCGCTGGCTTTATAACGTCCGCATTCTCCGCGACAAAACGCTGGGCGTCCAGGTCATCGCCATCGGCAACCTGACCGTGGGCGGCACGGGCAAAACGCCCGTGGTAGAAAAATTTGCCCGCGAACTGCGCGATGCCGGACGCAACGTTGCCATTCTCTCGCGCGGTTACCGTTCCAAGCCCGTGCCGCTGCATACCAAATTACTCAATAAAATTTTACTGCGCGACGACCAGACGCCGCCACGTGTCGTATCGGACGGCAAATCACTGCTGCTCGATTCCAATATGGCGGGGGACGAACCTTACATGCTCGCGTCCAACCTCAAGGACGTGGTCGTGCTCGTGGACAAAGACCGCGTGAAAAGCGGGCGTTACGCGATCGAAAAATTTGGTTGCGACACATTATTGCTGGACGATGGTTTCCAATACTGGGATTTACGCGGGCGGCGGCATGATGTTTGTTTGATCGACCGCCAGCAACCGTTCGGCAACGAACATTTGCTGCCGCGCGGCACCCTGCGTGAACCGCCGTCACACCTGGCCCGGGCACAGACAATCTTCATCACCAAGAGTGACGGCAAGACGGAGGAGTTGCGCAAACGCATCGCAACGTTGAATCCCACCGCCGCCATCATCGAATGCGTGCATCAGCCGTTATATTTCGAAGATGTTTTCAGTGGCGAACGCAAGGGCCTTGATTTTCTCCAAGGCAAAAAAGTGGCCTCATTGAGCGGCATCGCCCAACCGGAAAGCTTTGAACAAAGCCTCGTGCGACTGGGCAGTACGCTCGTCTATGCCAAACGATTTGCCGATCATCACCGGTTTACCCAGCAGGAAATCTTGAATGCCATTAACCGCAGCAAAAAACGGCAGGCGGAGATCATTCTGACCACACAAAAAGATGCCGTGCGTTTTCCCAAGATTGACCGGCGTGATCTTTCCATTTATTTCATGCGCGTAGAAATCAAGATCGTCGCCGGGGCGAATGACTTTCAGGATTGCGTGCGTAAAATCTGTTTTCGCTGATGAATACCCTGCTCTATTGGTTTGGCCGCATGTTCATCACTGCCATCCAGCTACTGCCGCTGAACTGGGTGGCACGCCTTGGGCGGGCGGCGGGCGCCCTCACATTTCATCTGGATGCCCGGCATCGGCGTGTAGTCGTACAAAATTTGACCCTGTGTTTTGGATCGGAAAAATCGGCGGCGGAGATCAACGCCATCGCCCGGGAAAATTTCCAACGGCTCGGCGAAAATTATCTTTCCGCCATCAAGACGGCCGTCATGACTCCGCAACAATTGCTGCCACACTTTGAATTCATTGGGGCGGAAAAAATCCGGCCGCCGCAGAGTAACAACGGCCCGAAAAACGGCGTGGTAGTCCTCGGCCATTTTGGCAACTTTGAACTTTATGGCCGATTCCAAGAATTTGTTCCGGCGTACCAATGCGCCGCGACTTACCGCGCCTTGAAGCAACCCGGTCTCAACCGATTACTGGTGGAATTACGCTTGCGTTCCGGCTGTCTTTTTTTTGAACGCCGCACGGATAGCACTGCCCTCAAAGCGGCAATGAACAGCACTGGATTACTGCTGGGGCTGCTCGCTGACCAAAGTGCCAGGGGCTTGCGCATTCCCTTTCTTGGTCATGATTGCAATACCTCCACCGCTCCGGCCGTTTTTGCCCTGCGCTATCAATGCCCGATGTACTCGGCTATTTGCTATCGTGTCGGCCTGGCCCGCTGGCGCGTTGAAGTCGGCGAAGAAATTCCCACGCACGAAAATGGTGAATCACGCTCCATCGAAGCCATCATGCGCGACGTGAATCTCGTTTTGGAAAAAGCCGTGCGCCGCGACCCCGCCAACTGGTTTTGGGTGCATCGCCGGTGGAAACAATAAGCCCATGACCGATCCGCTGCCATCCTCACCCAGTCCGCGCCGCATCCTCGTGCGCAGCGTGAACTGGCTGGGTGATGCCGTGATGAGCACGCCGGCGCTCCGACGATTGCGTGAACGATTTCCCGATGCCAGCATCACTTTGCTAACGCCGGCTAAATTGGCCGGCCTGTGGGAACATCACCCGGCGATTGACGAAATCATTTCATTTACTGCCGAAGAAAATATTTTTGCTGTCGCAAAAAAATTGCGCCCGGCGAACTTTGATTTGGCGCTCGTGCTGCCCAATTCGCCGCGTTCCGCGCTGGAAACCTGGCTGGCTGGCATCCCCCAACGCATTGGCTATGCGCGTCCCTGGCGGAATTTTTTCCTGACCCGCACCGTCGCCTCCCGGCCGGAAGCGGTAAAAATGCACAAGCGATCCACGGCAGAAATTCATCAATTGATCGCACAGCCAGCTGGCAGGGGAAATCCAAAACCAAAAATCCCTCAAGCGGCGCATCAAATATTTGAGTATCTGCATTTGACCGCCGCGCTGGGCGCGAATTCCGAACCGCTGGCGCCACAATTGTTCGTCACACCGGAAGAAATGGCGGCCGCCAAAACGAAATTCGGTTTGGATAAAATCTCCGGGCCTATTTTCGGACTGAATCCCGGGGCGGAATATGGCCCGGCCAAACGCTGGCCGGTTGAAAAATTTATCGCGGCCGCCACAGAAATCCACCAACACACGGATTGCGTCTGGATATTATTCGGCGGCAAGGGCGACGCCGAATTAGGTGCACAAATTGAAGCTGGAACCAGGAATTTAAAATTTAAAATTTTAAACTTAACCGGCCAAACATCCCTGCGCGAACTTATGGCGTTGCTAAAGCTTTGTCGCGTTCTCCTAACGAATGATACTGGCCCTGCTCACGCCGCGGTCGCGTTAAATACCCCTTTGGTCATCCCCTTTGGCAGCACTTCGCCCGAATTGACCGCCCCGGGTTTGCCGGGCGATCCCCGAAATCATCTGCTCCAGTCTGACGCCCCATGCTCGCCCTGTTTCCTGCGTGAATGCCCGATTGATTTCCGTTGCATGAACGACATCACGGTCGAACGCGTAGTGAAAGCCGTTTTGGCGGCGGCCAACCAATAAAAAAAAGCCGCCGGATTGCTCCGGCGGCTTCGATATTTAAATCGGAAATCGCGATTCCGAAATCATCAATCAATAAGCAGCTTGCGCGCCCTTGATGGAACGCTTTTTCATCCACGGCATCATGCCACGCAGTTTGGCACCCGTCTTTTCGATCGGATGCGTTTCGCCCTTCTTGAGCAACGCATTGTAACGTTTGTAACCGCCTTCGTATTCTTTGACCCAATCTTTGGCGAACTTGCCGGACTGGATGTCCTTGAGCGCCGCTTTCATGCGTTTTTTCACGCTGGCGTCAATGATCTTCGGACCAACGCTGACGTCACCCCACTTGGCGGTTTCAGAGATCGAGAAACGCATGCCGCTGATGCCGGCCTCGTTCATGAGGTCGGCGATCAACTTCAATTCATGCAAACATTCGAAGTAAGCCATTTCCGGTGAATAACCGGCTTCGACCAACACTTCAAAACCAGCTTGCACCAGCGCGCTCGCGCCGCCGCAGAGAACAGTTTGTTCACCGAACAAATCGGTTTCGGTTTCTTCCTTGAAGTTGGTTTCGAGAACACCAGCGCGCGTACCGCCGATACCCTTGGCCCAGGCGAGCGCAATCTTTTTCGCGTCCTTCCCGGGGTTTTGGTAGATGGCGATCAAGCTCGGCACGCCCTTGCCTTCAGTGTATTGACGGCGAACGGTGTGGCCCGGGCCTTTCGGCGCGACCATGATGATGTTCACGTCCTTCGGCGGGACGATGGTCTTGAAATGGATCGAGAAGCCATGGGTGAACACGAGGGTCTTGCCCTTGGTCAGGTTCGGCTTGATGTCCTTCAGATAGCACGCGCCCTGCTTGGTGTCCGGCAGCGCGACCATGATGACGTCAGCCTGTTTCACCGCTTCCGCAGTGCTAACGACCTTGAAACCTTTTTCCTTGGCGACCGGAATAGACTTGCTGCCTTCGTAAAGGCCGATGATGACCTTGAGGCCGCTGTCTTTGAGGTTAAGCGCGTGCGCGTGGCCTTGGGAGCCGAAACCAAGCACTGCGAGGGTTTTATTTTTCAACACGCCGAGATCGGCGTCTTTGTCGGTATAGACTTTTGACATAAAATGATTGAGTTGGTTAAAAATTGTCGAAACGTTTGCTTACTTCCGCGGCAAGGCCACCTGGCCGGTGCGGGTGATTTCCTGCACGCCAAATGAATTCATCAAGTCGAGGAATTTCTCCACCTTGCTGCCGTTGCCAGTGATCTCGATGGTCAGCGATTTCGGCTGCACATCCACGATCTTGGCGCGAAAAATATCCGTGATCTGCATCACTTCGGCGCGCGACTTGGAATCCACCGCGATTTTCACCAGTACTAGTTCGCGGTCCACCGCTTCACCAGCCCGGAAGTTTTGCACCTTGATGACATCGGGCAGGCGGTTGAGTTGTTTGACGATCTGCTCCAATTTGGCTTCATCACCCGTCGTGACAATGGTCATCCGCGAGAGGCCGGCATCGTGCGTGGGACCGACGTTGAGCGTATCAATGTTGTAGCCACGTCCACTGAATAAACCAGCCACGCGCGTAAGCACGCCGAACTTGTTCTCAACCAAAACTGAAATGGTATGTCGCATATAAAACCGTTGGAAACGGACAGAAAGCCTAGCAACCCGGACAAATGTGGTCAATTTGCAAATTTACCGGCGGCGGATGTTTGCGCCGGGCGCCGTTTTTGTCCGCCTCGGAAACTTTCTCCTTGCCCGCCACTGACACGCAGTTCAGTGTGGCAGCATTAAATGCCAAAACGCGTCTGCCCTCATTGCGGTTTTGCTTTCGAGATCCCGAACTCGCTGGTCGGCGAAGATTTTTATTGTCCGCGCTGCGCCAAGAACATCATGCAACCCCGTGAGGTCCGCGCCCCGCACGAAAAAATAAAATTGGTCGTCACGCCGCCGCCGGAACAGGTCTATTCCGCCCTCCAGCTCGCCGACATCGCACAGCGGATCATCACCAACGTCCAGTGTGTCATCGTTGGCAAATTGGAGTCGGTGACCCTCGCCGTCGTCGGTTTGTTTGCGGAAGGGCATCTCCTGCTGGAAGATGTTCCGGGCGTGGCGAAAACCATGTTGTCCCGCGCCGTCGCGCAAAGCGTCGGTTGCAGCTTCAAGCGCATCCAATGCACGCCGGATTTGCAGCCGGAAAATGTCATTGGCGATTTCATTCTCGACCCGACGACAGGCAGAAAAGATTTTCGTTTCGGCCCATTATTTTCGCAGATGGTTTTGGTGGATGAAATCAACCGCGCCAGTCCGCGCACCCAGGCGGCGTTGCTGGAAGCCATGGGCGAAGGCGCCGTGACCATGGACCGCACTACGTACCGGCTCGAACGTCCGTTCATGGTGATGGCCACCCAGAATCCGATTGATCAGGAAGGCACGTTTCGTCTGCCGGAAGCGCAGATGGACCGTTTTCTGATCCGTATGAGCTTGGGTTACCCCAGTGCCGAAGAAGAAAAAGAGATGTGCGTCCGCGCGCAGCAGCAACATCCGATTGAAACGATCAAGCCGGTGACGACCGCAGAGGAAATTTTGAAATGCCAGCGCGGGGTGCGCGACATTACCGTCGGCACCGAAGCGCGCGATTATCTCGTCGCGCTCACCCGGGCGACCCGCGAACATCCGGCGTTGCGCCTCGGTGCCAGCCCGCGCGGTTCCCTGGGATTATTTCACGCCGCCCAAGCCCTGGCGGCGATTCAAGGGCTGGCCTCAGTTTCCATCGAACATATCAAAACCATCGCCATCCCGGTGTTGGCCCATCGTTTATTGGTGCGAGCGGAAGCATTGAAAGAATATCCGGATGGCGCTGCTGTGATCCGCGAAATCCTCAAAAAATAAACCCGGCGTACTTTAGTCAACCACGCGAACAGGCCAGACTTATTTTCAGCCAAAACTGAAATGGCATTCTGCATATAAAACCGCTGGAAACGGACGGAAAACCTGGCAACGCGTATGGAACGGATTCAGTTTGCAAATTTGACAGAAATGACACTTGCACAAGATCAAACATGATGTAAGTTCACAACTAGAATCAGCACCTAAAACTATCTTCAGTTATCTATTATGAAAATAATCAGGTTATTATTTGTGCTCGGCATGTTGTTTTTTTCCTGTTTAGCGATTACCACTCGCGCCGATATTTTGGAGCATTGGACGACCAGCCAGATCTCAACTAATTCCATCAATGACATTCTTTATGGCGGCAATCGCTTTGTTGCCACTGCAACTTACTATGATGAAGGATTGATCTATTCATCGGCTGACGGATTGCATTGGAGCTTGAGTGCTCTCGACAACAGCTCGTGGGGACTACAAATGTTTTATGCCGATGGGCAATTCACCGGCATCAGCAGCTTTGGAATCATTGTGACCTCCACAAACGGTGACGATTGGATGTTTAATCATAACCTGCCATCTCCATACGCCAATCGTGGCATTTATTCTTCTACTATAGGTTCTTATGGGATAGCTCATGGCAATGATACGTATGTAGTGGTTGGTGACACCAATGGTGTTGGCTACATAATCACTTCCAGTGATGGCACGAATTGGAGTCGGGTGACATCGGTGGCAGTACAAAACCGGGCCCATATTGGAAGCGTTGCTTATGGTTCTGGAGTATTCATCGCATTGGGTGATAACGACGGCTGTGCCTACAGGGGGGTAATTCAAACACTGCCGCCCGGCGGACCAGGCTCATTCGTTTGGACTTCGTTTTCCATACCTACCAATAACCAGGTATTTTATAATAGTGGATTATTCATGGTGGCTTACCAAGGAACCAATCTGATCTCAAACGATGGCTATAATTGGACGCTTATCCCCACAGGAATTACCAATAAATTACAGAATATTACCTATGCCGGCGGTTTATTTATGGCCAATTCAGGACCTTGCATGGCGACTTCAACGGATGGAACAAACTGGTTTCAATATTCAGAATATCTATACGGCCACGGCTTTGCTTCAGATGGCATCCGCGTGGCAGGCTACTACAATGACAATGCGCTTACACCAAACGCATTTATTTACACATCGGATCCATTGGTAGATGTGGGCATAACAAATTCGGCCCCCCTATATATCACAGTATCCGGCTTGATTGGACGTAATTATCAAATTCAATCTACCGACAATTTGCTTGGGCAGAATATCTGGCGCACAAACACAACTTTACAATTGACCAATACGCCCTGCGTGTGGACGAATTCAACAGCGACCAATTCACAAGGGTTTTATCGCGGCGTCCTGCTGTCGCCTTAAAACTTGCGGTTGCCCACGTCTTTTCTGCTTGTTTCATCAATGCGGCAGGAGTGGGCTGGTCAATACTAAACGCCAAAACGCGCCTGGTCCCATTGCAATCTTGCTTCGACATCCCAAACCCCTGGTCGGCGAAGGTTAAATTTTTATTGTCAGCGTTGTACCAGAAACAGCATGTAATCTCACAAGGTTTGGACTCAAAATAAAAACCCAAACATCCCGAAATTAGACCTACATTCGTCCGGCCGCCGGCAAGTTTTTATACAGTTAAATTTGCAATCAGCCGCCGCACCGCTATTTTTCTCCTATGCCGATCAATGTTGAGAAAAAACGGCTCGGAGAAAACAAGGCTGGCGCAAAATCCTGGAAATTTTTCGGACCCTACCTTTCCGAACGTCAATGGGGTACGGTGCGCGAGGATTATTCGCCAGATGGCACCGCATGGGAATACTTCCCGCATGACCACGCCCGCAGTCGCGCCTATCGCTGGGGCGAAGATGGCATCGCCGGTCTTAGCGACGGCTTGCAGCGGCTTTGCCTCTCGGTGGCGTTGTGGAATGGTCACGATCCAATTCTCAAGGAACGCTTGTTTGGACTCACCAACGCGCAGGGCAATCACGGCGAGGACGTGAAGGAATCGTATTATTACCTCGACGCCACGCCGACGCATTCGTATCTGAAAATGCTCTACAAGTATCCGCAGCGCGAATTTCCATACGCGCAGCTCGTCGCGGAAAATGCCGCGCGGAGCAAGGACCAGACGGAATTTGAATTGCTCGACACGGGGATTTTTGATGACGACCGCTACTTCGACGTATTTGTCGAATACGCGAAAGCCGCGCCCGAAGATATTTTGCTGCGCATCACCGTGCACAATCGCGGACCCGAAGCGGCCACGATCCACGTCCTGCCGCACTTATGGTTTCGCAACACCTGGGCCTGGGAGCCGAATCATACCCGGCCCAACCTGCGTGCGGTTCGCGGCGGTTCCGCGGTGAAGGTGGAACATGAGGAACTCGGGCCATTTGATTTTTATCCTGACGCCCTGGATAATGGTAAAACCCTGCCGGAATTATTGTTTTGTGACAACGAAACCAATACCGAGAAAGCCTTCAACCAGCCGAACGGGCCGGGATTTTTCAAGGATGCGTTCCACGAGTGTATCGTCCATGGCAAAACGGAAGCGGTAAATCCCAAGCGTGTTGGCACTAAAATGTGCGCGCATTACCAATTGGAAATCCCCGCCGGGGGCGCCCGCACCGTCAAGTTACGGCTCGCCCGCAAGATGGACGGAAAGCCCTTTAATAACTTTGACGAAATCTTTGCCGATCGTATCGCTGAGGCGGATTTATTTTACGCTGAATTGCAAACCGGCCTGACCGATCCGGATCTGCAAAAGATCCAGCGACAGGCCTTTGCCGGGATGATCTGGTCCAAGCAATTTTATCATTTCAACGTGCGCAAATGGTTGAATGGCGATCCGCTCCAGCCACCGCCACCATCGGAACGCAAAAAAGCGCGCAACTGGGAATGGGCGCACCTCAATAATTCCGACATCATTTCGATGCCGGATAAATGGGAGTATCCGTGGTATGCGTCGTGGGACCTGGCCTTTCACTGCCTGCCGCTTGCGCTCGTGGACGTGGATTTTGCCAAGCGCCAGCTCGACTTGCTGACACGGGAATGGTTCATGCATCCCAACGGCCAATTGCCCGCCTACGAGTGGGCATTCGGCGATGTGAACCCGCCGGTGCACGCGTGGGCCACCTGGCGCGTATTCCAGATTGATCGCAAGGAACGGCGCGAAAGGGCGGCCGATGATCCGGGCGACCTGGAATTTCTTGAACGCGTGTTTCATAAGCTGTTGTTGAATTTCACTTGGTGGGTGAACCGGAAGGACGCCCAGGGTCGGAACATCTTTCAAGGCGGGTTTCTTGGGCTTGATAATATCGGTGTGTTTGACCGCAGTTCGCCCCTGCCCACCGGCGGCTTCATCAATCAAGCCGATGGCACCAGCTGGATGGCCATGTATTGCCTGAATCTCTTGCGCATCGCGCTCGAACTCGCCCAGCACAACAAAGTTTACGAAGACATCTCCACAAAATTTCTTGAGCACTTTTTAAGCATCGCCGCCGCCATCAACGGCATCAGCGATGGCCATGGCCCGATGCCTGAGGAAGGCCTGGCCTTGTGGAACAGCGAGGATGAATTTTATTATGATGAACTGTGCCTGCCTGACGGCCGAAAAATCCCGTTAAAGCTCCGTTCCATGGTCGGACTGATCCCTTTGTTCGCGGTGGAAACCCTGGAGCCGGAACTGTTGCGCAGCCTGCCCAATTTTTCCGAACGTCTGCAATGGTTCCTCGAACATCGTCCCGACCTGGCCAACCTCGTCTCACGCTGGGAGGAACCCGGCTCCGGCGAGCGGCAATTGCTTTCGTTATTGCGCGGGCATCGCATGAAATGCCTGTTACGGCGCGTGCTCGATGAATCGGAATTTTTGAGCGACTACGGAGTGCGAGCACTTTCGAAAATCCATGAAAAGGAACCGTATCGGCTCGACTGTGGCGGGACGGTCCATGAGGTCCGTTACTGGCCGGCGGAATCGGAAGGTGGACTTTTCGGCGGCAATTCCAATTGGCGCGGCCCGGTCTGGTTGCCAATGAACTTTCTCATCATCGAATCGCTCCAAAAATTCCATCATTATTACGGTGACGATTTCAAGATCGAGTGTCCGACCGGTTCCGGAAAATTCATCACCATCAAGGAAGTCGCGGATGAACTTTCACGGCGGCTGATAAAATTATTTCAACCCGATGCGGATGGCCAGCGGCCCGTTCTCAAATACCATCCCAAGCTGGCAACGGACCCGCATTTCAAGGATCACATCCTGTTCCATGAATATTTTCATGGCGACAATGGCCGCGGCGTCGGGGCCTCACATCAAACCGGATGGACCGGATTGGTGGCGAAATTGATCCTAACTAACGCTGCCTGCACCAACAGTTGATGGGCTAGTTGTTGAGATCAGGGCCAGACTGCACGGGCGGCCGTCGCGCGTTTTCATTTTGCCGACGGCGCGATCCCATTGCGTTTTGCCATCCACTTCAAAACGGTAAAAGCACCAACCGGACGGGAGTTTCAATTGCGCGATCCAATCGTTGGCGCTCCGTTGCATCCGCACGCGCAAACGCTTGCCGTTCGCGAACGCCTCCAGGATGACCGAGCGCACGGCTGCTGGCGCCGAAAGCTGGAACAACGTTTTACCCGTATTAAAATTCGTGCAATACATGGACAGATTAAAGCGGAAAACCCGCGCCGCCGCCGCCGTTCGCTTGCTATAATTTGATGGTGGATTGCGGTCACTTATCTGCATTTAAGTGGAACTCATCGTATAAACGACAGGGCAAAGCTGTGGCTTTGCCCTGTCGTTAAATCATCCTCATTCTCATCGTCGTCCTCGTTCTTGATTCTCCCCCAGCCTGCGAGGACGAGGACGACGATGAGAATGAGGACGACAGCCAAGGTCGAAAAATATGAATGAGCGCAACCTTCAAATACAATAGTGGTGGGTGGAATGGGTTGCGCTGCGACCCATTATGACGGCAACGCCGGCACTTTGTGGTGGGCTCTGATATTTGGACGCGCAACAACTCATCACCTGACGCTACGCTCGGTGACGATTTTGGCCTCAGCGCAGCCAAAGCCACCGTTAGGGCCAACTGCAGGGAAAAGTTGCTGTTTTGTCCATTTATAAGCATGACGATGGCAGAAAAGTGAACGCCTATTTAAATATTGGAGATCGACGGAGTCGCGCTCCGCCAAAAATAAACAATGAAGCTCCGCCCAGCCCTTTACGAGATAGTTTTTAAATTCTGCATGGCCTTGAAGCCCATTTCAGCAGTAAGATGACGAGACACAATCTGACTATGAAACATTCACCGACTCATATTGCTTTTCATCGCCTGACCTTCCATTGGCTGGCGTTGTCACTGATTTTCACTGGCGTCATGTTGCCGGCAATCCTCCGTGCCGAAGTTCGTCTGCCCCATGTGTTTGGCAGCCATATGGTTTTTCAAAGAGAAAAACCGCTGATGGTCTGGGGCTGGGCGACGCCCGGTGAAACCGTTACAGTACAATTAGGCACGGCCAGCCAGACGGCGACCGCCAATGAACAGGGAGAATGGAAAGCGACCTTGCCGGCCATGGATGCCGGTGGTCCTTATACGCTCACCGTGAGTGGTTCAAGCACGGTCAAATACGATGACGTCATGGTCGGCGAAGTTTGGTTGTGCTCCGGCCAATCAAACATGGAATTCGGCCTCGGCCGTACTGATCATGCCAAAGACGAGATTGCCAATGCGAATCATCCCGGCCTCCGCTTGTTGATGGTGGATAACCGCTGGACACCGCAACCGCAAAACGATTTCGTCGGCACGTGGAAAGTATGCACGCCGCAATCCGTGGCCGAAGGTGGTTGGGATGGTTTTTCCGCTGCCGGATATTTCTTTGGACGCGATCTTAATGAAAAACTGGGCGTGACTATCGGTTTAATCGAAGCGGATTGGGGCGGCACGCGCATCGAATCATGGACGCCGCCGGAAGGTTTCGCCGCGGTGCCCGCTTTAAAAAAAGAATATGAACGCGAACAATTAAGCGATCCCCGGACGCCGCTGCATCAACAACAACTGTCACAAACTTTGGATCAATACGCCCAATGGGTTCAAGCTGCGCGCCAGGCCATGACGGCCAAAACCGTAGTGCCACCAGTTCCCACTTATCCCCCCGACCTGCTGGCCCCGCATGATTTGCAACAAGCCACGGCCCTTTATAATGGCATGATTTATCCGCTCGCACCGTTTGCGTTGCGCGGAGCCATCTGGTATCAGGGCGAAGCGAACGAATCCGAAGGGATGCTTTACGCAGAACGCATGAAAGCACTCGTCAACGGCTGGCGCACGGTCTGGAATGAAGGCGAATTTCCCTTCTATTTTGTGCAGATTGCACCGTTCAACTATGGGGATAATCCGGAAAGACTCGCTGAACTTTGGGAAGCTCAAACCACTGCGGCTCAAGTAATTCCGAACGTCGGCATGGCAGTTGTGAACGACATCGGCAATCTCCACGACATTCATCCCAGCAATAAACAAGATGTTGGCCATCGCCTGGCGTTGCTGGCACTGGCCAAAACGTACGGGCAAAAAGATTTGGTATTCAGCGGCCCGACCTTTGATTCACTGACCATTGAAGGCAATACCCTTCGCATAAAGTTTGCCAACGTTGGCGGCGGACTGGCCAGCCGCAATGGCCAGCCATTGGATTGGTTTGAGATCATTGATGCGGATACCGGCGGATTTGTCAAAGCCGATGCCAAGATTGAAGGCGACAGCGTGGTGCTCTCGGCCGCAGGTGTGCCCCACCCCGTGGCGATGCGTTTTGCCTGGAGCAGCCTCGCTGAACCCAACCTGATGAATATGGAAAAACTCCCCGCGGGTGCCTTTCGGGCGGGAACCCTGCCCAAACGCGACTGGGTCGGCATGAACGTTCCCGAAGCAAAAGACTATCAAGTCGCCTATGATTTGGATCTGACGAAATTGGGCTCAACCATTTCCTATGACGTGGATAACCATCAGAACTTGAAACATCCTTTCGATCGCATCGCCTATTTTATCGAACTACAGGATGCCAACTGGAATACGCAAGACCTCTATGTCTCCATGGATGCCTTCACGGATGATGCCGGCAAGATCGGCGTGCCGGTGTTCGGTTCGGGCGCACATTTCCAACAAAACGTTGCCAATCTAAATGTCTATTCCAATGTCAAAGGTATTGTCACCGGCACCCACTTGAACGGCGGCAACATCGAATTCTGGCCGAACAACTATGCGCAAGCCAACGGCGCCAATGTGCCTAATGCCTCTTCGGAAACTTTTGATTTTGGTGACCAGCCCAATTTTCCTGAGGATGGCTACGGCTGCATGCAGGTGCACAACCATGACGCCCATCAGACCTTGTTTGCCATTAATCACTGGCGTGAAGGTGCACATGCCGACATCGGCATCGGCAACCAGCCAAAAGACAGTCCCGACTGGACCTTCGCCAGCAACGCCGGCAGCTATCATGTGATGCACCTGCGCGTATTGGTGCATTACCGTCAGTGAGATCGTAGCACGAAGCTGCCTTAATTTGTGGCATCGGACGTGAGTCCGCTGCATTCTATTTTTAGACAGGATTACCAGAATTATACAGGATTCATTTTCATCCGGTTAACTCTTTCCAAAAACCGGTTCAGATTCTTGAAGAAAATAAACCGAATGAACCGAATTTTAAAATCTCGGGCAGTCCGTGTGGTGATGAAGGTTCGGGTGTATCAGTAGCCTGACAGCTCCGTTAGGAGCGAAATCTTTGTAGCAATAAATCCAAAAAATCTCCAGCTCCAAAGGAGCGGCATATGTCGCTCCTATGGAGCTAGTATTTCTTGTGTGCTGATTCTACAAATATGTCGCCCCACTGGGGCTTTAAAAACAATTAAAGGCTCTTGTCAGGAATCGGTTCAAGTTCTTGGTTCCAATGCTAGATCGAAAGCTCCGGAGATTGCCGTTTTTTGAAGCAAACTGCAGTGTGATGTTCGACTCACGCGAGAATTTTTGCCGTTAGCAACCAGCCCAAACTACACATCCTCCCTGTCACCCATATGCCACATGATCCGAAAACAAGGTGAAACATTGGCGTAAAGCATGAAAGCAACCAGCGTGACCAAAATCAAAATCCCCGACCAAAAAGCCAGATTCTTGACTTCATCAGATACTTCCACCCGGACATTCAGCCACAATGCGGCAGTTAACCATGCCAGAGGAAGGATGAATCCCAATACACCATAATTATATAACAGCCTGGTTGCGGGTGGAATAATAACTCCACTGGTGGCAGCCGCCTTATGCCACAACCCCGAAGCGGCCACACCGGCAAAGATCACCCCCACCTGCATGATCGCCACCAACGTTGCGTTTCGGACCGAGAACATGAGCCCAGAGTATCACAAAAGCTGAAGCCGCTACAATTTTTGACCATAACTCCAAATCGGAAGGCTTACGCTAAAATCAACAGCATGAAACCAAGTTTATTGCCGACCATTGTCGCGTTCAAAATTATCGTGAATGCTGCTCAAGACAGCGCGGTCGGCCAGAATGCCACTACCACCATTATTTCTAGATAAATTATCAACCACTTCGATGTTTTGGCAACCGTCCATCAACCCATCCATCAGAATTCCGTTTTGATCGTTGCCCTCGGTCAGGTTTCCCTGAATGTGAATATTTTTGCTTTCGGTTATGTCCAAGCCATTAATGGCATTGCGCGCTGCTTCATTATTTAAAAGATTCACGTCGCGGCTCCCGGACAAATGAATTCCGCTGCCCCAAAGCGAATCATCAAAACGACTGTCGCGCACGCTGGCATTGACGACATGCGCCAGCAATAAATCGTGCTGAAGTCCCGCGCCAGGTGCGACGCTGGCTCCGTTGTCACTGAAATCACAGGCTGCGATGTTCACATCTTTCGCGCCGAGAATCGCAACGCCGTTCTGCGTGCAATTTCGAACCGTAACATGTTCAAAATTCAAGTTGTGCATCTGTCCTTCGTGTTGGGCAGAAAAAATAATGCCGCCACGGCTGGGTGCCATTTGACTGGCTCGTTGACGGCGATCCTGATTTGGATCCGTTAGTGACGCGCGAACGACCGTGCTGCCCTCAACCACAAAATTTCTCAACGTGACGCCATGCAAATCGTCGCTGCCATTTACCAGTGTGGCGCGAACCGTGTCATTGGACTCAAGGGTCAAGATCGTCTCGCTTCCCTGCCCGACCAAGGTCACGTTGCTGGGGATGCGCAATGGCGCGGATAGGACATAGGTTCCATTGGTTAAAACCACCCAACCGCCATGAGTCAACTTATCCAAGGCTTTTTGAATGGATTCTCCCAGCGTGATCCTCACTGCATCAGCCGGCGGGCTGGTCATGACATCGTCCTGCGCGCCCGCTTCAGCTACCGAATGACCACGCGGCGACAAACTTTGCGGATCGGAAGGTTTGATCAGGCCACTACGAGACAACGTTAAAACACCCCATGATTTTCCGGCCAACTGTTCCGAAACACGTTTCGTAAATGGCATCTCCAGCCCTTTAACAAAATGATAGTGCTGATAAATCCCTTCATAAATATCGCTAAACTTCCCGCGCGCGCGGGGAGAAAGAATACCATAGGCTGGCACGGTTTCGCCGAGCATATATTTCGCGGTGTATTCAAACCCCAAAGCGAGGCGATTGTCAGCTGTGCCATAGAGGTCAACTCCTTGATTATAGGCAACCTGGCAGGCCTGCGCCAATTCGCCAAGCCCGAGCTGTGTGTGGGCCTGATCGCGCGCATTTTCTTCGCACTGTCCGCTGGGGTAGATATATTTGGTGATGCCACCGTTGCCTTCGCCGCGTAAAAAATGCTTCACGGCACTATCAAAAATCGTGTGGTCATCGCAAAAGATACCGATGCACAGCATCGTGTCCATCATGGCCGCGTCCCAATTACCGTTCGCTTCCGGAAAATAATTTTTAAGCAACGGATAATAGACCGTCAGCAACATGCGTTTGAACTGGTCTACATCCTTTTCCTGCCAGCCCGAGTTTGGGCGGCGCAAAATTTCGGCGGCGTTACAAAATACATGGCCGCTCCACGCGGCCAGTAATTTGGCATCATTGCCCTGAAAGTCCCAAAGCGTGTAAGACCAGGCGTTGATGATCGCAATCGCTTTTTGCGCGTGCTGCTGGTCGCCTGTGACAACCCACTGAAGGGCCTGACTATAAGCGGCGTGGGCGCTGTCCTCCAATTCCTGCCCGCCAATGTTGGGGTGAGCATATGACCCGCGAATCACATGCACGAACGGCTTGGGTTCGAAGTTGAGCGACGAATTATTTTCCGCACATAAATGGCGCCAGGCAGTTTTCCACGGTTCCTGCCCCTTGGTGATGGCTTGTTTTACGAACGCCAGATCCTGCTGGTTCTGCAACATTCCCGGATGAACAAACGCCTCTGCACCAGATGCCGGATGGGCCGCGCCCAGAATGGCCACGACGATGACGCCGATAAAAAACTGAAATATATTTATTCTCACGTTGTTCAAAATTTCGAATTGCTGTCGCTCACATTCATCAAGTTCATCTGAGCGTTTATGATTATTTACCTATCTCTCGGACGTTGTGGCTTAAAAAGAAGTTCCATCCATTTACCCGAGAGTGCCCAATCATTTGTTATTTGCCCCGGCCATATATTCCCAAACATTTGTGAATTGCCCGGACAAGGTGGAGCCGTGCGCTTGTTTTTTGGGGACGTTATTGATCAGAATCTGGTAATTACCATGGATCGCTTCACCCGGTTTTACCGCCAGTGCTTCCGGCTTTGCCAGCTGCATGAGCAACTGGCAATTGGCGATCTGATGCTGCACGTTAAAAGGATCGTTTTGGGATAAAAAAGCGTAAAATTGTGAGGCTGGCGTGGCGCTTTCGCCCGCCTGCCAGAGCGCGGGTTTGTTGAGGTCAGACAGATAGTCTTGCGGCCCGGAAAACATCAACACCCGATCCACTTTGAACATTTTACCGAGGTATGCGGCGTGACCGGAACCTTGCGAATGTCCGGCCACAATGATTCGATCCCACGCTGGTTTTCCATTGGTCATAAACTCATCCCAACCTCCTTTCGGATCATGTATCACCAGGTAGGCCAGCAATTTTTGAAAACGATTTAAAATCGAGTTGGCAGAATCCACCTTCACGGCATCACTTACGGGAGCGCCTGTGACAATAGCATTACGATATCGGTCAAACGATGCAGGGTCATGGCTATGCGCACTGGCAGTGGCAATGATGTTGTTCTCATAGTCAATACTGATGGCATAATACCCCCACTTGGCAAAAACGCTGTCCATACCGAAGCTATTCGTCGCTTTGCTGCCTGTGCCCGCGATAAAGAAGAATAGACGATGACGTGAAACCAACTGCGGATCATACAGGGCGAGATGAGGACCGTGAACCGCTTCAATCGCCGGATCAGTTTGCCCCGGTTCCACAGATAAAACCTTCATCTGGGCATAAAGATTGCCGCTGCCCAACAGCATCACGACCAGAGTGGCGAATAGATTACGAAAAAAGGTGTAAACATTCATAGCATCATGCCTTGTTTCAAATTGGCGCCTTGATTTATTGCTCCATCACCACGGCGGCGGAACGGGGAGGAATTTGCAACCGGCCAGTAGTCGGCTGGGCGTCGGGCTGCTCGGGCGTGGCCATGACGAGTTTGCCCGAAGCAGGTAATTCTACTTTCGCGGTGATGGCCTGTGAAAAGTCCAAGTTGATCACCACCACTGCACGTTTGCCGGTGGCCGTCATAAAAACCGAGTAACGAAAATTGCCAGCACTGGTCACGTTCGCACCCAGCGTGTCGCGAAAGGTGGCGTCCCAGAGATATGATTTATACTGGCGGCGCAAAGCATCAATTTTTTTGCCATATGCCAGCGTCAATGGATAGTCGGTCAAGTGACCCTTAAAATTATAGGGCTCATAGCTGATGATGTACCGATCCAACAAAATCAGGTTCAACATTTCACGATCGTCAAATCCGGTCACCGCCACCATCAATGGCGCTTGCGGATCAAGATAGCGACAAACCGGCGTCGAACCAGTATTGATGCGGAAATAGGAGCATGGGAAATATTGCAACAACCAATCTTCCGGTCCTTCGCCGGAAAAAAGAAAGTCAGGGTCCTTTTTGTCGGCGGCGGCGCGCAACTGCGCACCCAGCGGCAGGTCACCGCCATAGAGGTAACCGGGCGGAGTGTAACCGTGATTGGCGGCGAAGTTGTAGTAAACACTGGCATGATGACAAACCTCATCCCAAAGCCAGCCGGCAGAACCCAAAGCGAGGATTTTTTCAAATTCCCGAGTGGCGACGTCACGATAGGCAGGATCTTGAAAATCCATCACGGCGCGGCGGTGAACCCCGATACCTGCCAATTGAGTCGGGGTAAAATATTGATAACCGCCTTGTTCATACCGTTTGCCGTCGGGATCAACGCATTCATATTTATAAAGTTCATTGGTGTACCACGGCATGGTCAGATCGGCCCAGTTCAGTTTGGCGAACAAAATAATTTTTACTCCCCGGGACTGAATCTGCGTGATGGCGTCGCGCAGTTCCTGCCAGGTGCCGAGACCCGGTTCAATGTCCTGCGCCGGATCGCCACCGTCCTGTCCCCAGTGATTCCAGCCAACCAACTGAATGGCGCCCACCCCGTTGCTGGCACATTCCTCGCCATAGGCCAAAAGATTAGTGTAAGCCACGCGGAAGTCCTGTTCCGGCGAATCAATCTGCAACTGTTGCCAGGAATTCACGTCTTGAATCCACGTTGCCAGATGCGCCGGCTTGAACCAGGTCGCGCGCCACTTTTTGTAAATGTCCACGCCTGCATGCCAATCACCGACATAACTTTGCAATACGATGGGGGCGAGTTTTGCGGTCGAATGCGGATGAACATAAGCGACGTGCGACAGGCGGAATTCTTCATGCCGCGGATTTGTCTCTGTCTTGGTCGGGCCGCGTTGATTGAAGGCAAATCTCAATAAATATGGCTGCGTGGCATCGTGCATCGCCACATATAAGCCCTCATTCGTGGATTGAATGAGGCAGAAAAGACTTTGTTTGGACTCAACCGCGTAGGCTGACGCAATATCGGCCGATTTCAAATCACCATACCACATATACCGGGCCACCAACGGCATACCGTTCGAGGTTTCGTTCAAGTCGCCAAAATAGGGATAATCAATGGACCCCACCATCAATGAGGAATCATTTTCCAATGTCGTGGCAAAGGTCAGCACGCCATTGGTCAAAGTCACAAGCGCGGTCAACGTCATGGGCAAAACCTCACCCTGATCACTGACCAGATCCTTCCATTGCAGGCGGACTTCCTGGCCGGAAACTTTTACCATTTCAGCGGCATGTTGTTTTTGGCCGCGAACCACATTATTCCGGTGATTCGGCAGCAGCGCATTTAATTGGAACGAAACACCCAGTTCCGGCCGACGTTCAATGACCCAATGAGTGGATTTATTTTCCAACCGCGTCAGTGCGCCTGAATCACCATCAAAAGCAACCGACAACTTGTCATCCTGCAATACTACTTCGCTGGCGACAGCGGAAACTTGAGCGGCAAAAAAAACCAAGGCAGCCAGCGCTCCCATCGCGAAAAGAAAATGCTTTTTCATGGAATTATTTATCGAGGCCAATGCCGGAATGCCAGTCGCCTTGATAACTGCGCAGAAGAATCGGCGCCAGATTCGTTGTGGTATGGGGAGCCGCGAAAATAAAATGGCAGATGCGAAATTCCAAATGCACCGGCGTGCCGGCAATTTCATCTTCCGCCGGAACGAGATTATTGATGGATGAAATCAAGCCAGGATGTTGTTCAAAAGTATATTGCATCCGATAAGGTGCCGACGGATCGGTGATGCCAATCAACAACCCTTCATTCGCGGCGGTAATCAGGCAGAAACGACTCGCCTGCACTTCACGGGTTTTCAACGGCCAGAAAACACCCCAATAACCTTTCTCGTTGGCAAAGTGAGGATAAATTTCATCCGATTTAAACTTACCCGGCGCGTTGTTGGTCATCACCCGCACCGTCAACGGCGTGGCGCGCTTCGGCGCATTGAGATCGCCGAAATAAGGATAATCAATACTTTCGACCGTCAGCGCCGAATTGTTTTCCAGCGTGGCGTTGAAAGTCAATACACCATTGGTCAACGTCACGGCAGCGCTTAGTGCCATTGGCAAAACTCCACCATTTTCACTATCCAGATTTTTCCACTGAAGATGAATTTCGTGATCGGAAATCTTTTTAACTTCCGTCGCCACTTGGTTCGTTCCCAGAACTGGATTCCAACGACGTTCCGGAAGCGGCGCAAATAATCGAAATGAAACCCCCAGCTCAGGCCGCCGCTCCATTACCCAATGGGTTCTTTTGTTTTCCAGTTGCGTCAACGCGCCGGAACGAGAGTCAAAGACCACCCGCAACGAATCATCTTCCAAAGTTACATCAGCGGCAGAAACCGGCGGCGCACCGGTGCAGGCGAAATACAACCCGCTTAAAATCAAGCATCCGACCAGCGAATTAATTTTGATCCTGTTGCCCGGCATAACCTTTTTAATTAATTGTCACACTGGTTTGCAATGGGAGGTCGCGGGAAGATGACCCGGCCATGATTTGATATGTTCCCGGCATGATCTTCCAACCATGCGTGTTTGTGTCCCAATAAGCAAACGAACGCGCATCAAGCTTCAATCGAACATGCCGGGTTTGACCCGGCTTCAAAGCCACTTTCTCAAAGCCCTTCAACTGCGCGGGCGGTTGCGGAATCGCCGTTGTTGACGGAAATCCAACGTACAGTTCCACGACGGTCTTGCCAAACTTTTCACCAGTGTTGGCTACATCCAAATCAACATCTACGGTTTGTCCTGAATCGGCATTACTTAAAAAATTCTGCGGCGCGACCGCAAGATTTTTACAGGCAAAAGTGGTGTAGGACAAACCGTAGCCAAACGGGTAAAGCGGCTTGATCTTCTGCGCGTCAAAATGCCGGTAGCCGGCAAAGACTCCTTCGGAATAACGCGCCGCACCGTGAACTCCGGGATACTGTTCCGGCGTATTCGCTGGCAGATCCGCCAGGATTTGGGGAAAAGTGATGGGTAATTTCCCTGAAGGATTGACATCGCCAAAGAGAACCGCCGCCACTGCATGGCCGTCTTCTTCCCCTGGATACCAAGCCTCCAAAATCGCCGGCACTTTGTCCGCCCACGGCATGAATACAATTGAACCAGTTTTCAATACTACGATTGTATGTGGATTGGCCGCGACAACCGCCGCCACCAACGCATCTTGATTTCCGTCCAAGGTCAATGAATGATCCCGCCCTTCGGTCTCCATATCGCCCACCATGACAATGGCGGCATCAGACGATTTCGCCACCGCCACCGCGTTGGTCACATCTTTACCGTCGGCAAAAGCAACCGATACTTTTGAACCAACCCGTTCCTGAATGCCCGCCACCGGGGTAACCGTATAAAGCGGCTCAACATGCGAACTGCCACCACCACCCGTAATGGCTTGGGCGGCAAATGAACCGATTACGGCGATACGACGCAAGCCTTTGGGATTAAGCGGTAATTCGTTCTCATTGTTCTTGAGCAAAACCATGCCGTCTTCCGCAAACTGTCGCGCTTCCAAGCCATTCTTTTTGGCGGCAATCGGCTGTGGTTGGGTTTGGTGATCAAAAAGGCCGTAGTCCATCATGACGCGAAAGCGCCGGATGAGTTTGTCATCAATGACCGAGATCGGCACCCGGCCAGATTCAACCGCCGTTGCCAAATTAGTGCCGAAGAATTTTCCGGTCGGCATTTCCAAATCCAATCCGGCCAACGCCGAGGGCGCGGTGCTGTGAACCGCGCCGAAATCCGAAGTGATAAATCCTTTGAAGCCCCATTCATTTTTAAGGATCTGCTGTAATAGCACGACATTCTCACAGCAATAAGCGCCATTGACTTTATTATAGGCAGCCATCACCGAAGCCACACCCGCCTCTTTTACTGAGGCTTCAAACGCAGGCAGATAGATCTCGCGCAACGTACGTTCATCCACGATGACATTGACCTTGGAACGGGCAGTTTCTTGATTATTGGCGGCATAATGTTTGACGTTGGCGATGACGCCCTGACTTTGGATGCCTTGGATCTCATTAACCGCCATCCGCGAAACCAGATATGGATCCTCGCCAAATGCCTCAAAAGTGCGGCCATTTTGCGGCACACGCGCAATGTTGATATCAGGAGATTCGATCAAGTCTTCCTCCAGATCTTTCGATTCCTCGCCGATGATAACACCATAACGTTTTGCCAGCGCAACATCCCAACTCGCCGCCAAAGAAATCGGCGCTGGCAGGGCGGTCGCCGGTTTCTGTGGATTATCGCCCGCCGGACCGACGCCCGCCGGACCGTTGGCGATATGAAAGGCCGGAATGCCCAACCGGGTATTTGGCGGCACATACCGGTAATACACGGCATCCTGTATGCCATGAAGCTGTTCGATTTTTTCCGCCAAGGTCATTTTGCTGACCAACTCGCGCGCGCGACGATCCGAGTCTTCGGCATGAAGATTTATCCCGGCGGTCAAAAGGCCAGCCCACAGCAAATGTACCAAAATATCTTTACACATAATCCGATCAAAACTCTTCGACGGAAGGTTTGCCTTCATACCAGGCGATCATGTTCAAAACGAGCAGGTTCCAATCTTGAAAACCCTGATTCATCACGGGCTCGCCATTGTCGGGCAAATAGAATTCGTGCAATACCCCGTGCTTTTCATAATCCATGCCGATCAATTTGATGGTTTTTTCGGCCAACGTCCGCGCCTCCTCTTTGTAGCCGTATTTGATGAGACCGCGAAACACCAGATAGTTGGCATTCACCCAGATGGGTCCCAGCCAGTTGGAAGGATTACCGGTGGCACGCACGTCATACATCTTCTCCATTTTAGAAAGCGAGCGAATGCCATACGGCGCGTCGAAAGTATTGGTATCTTTCAAATTCTTATCAACCATTTGCTTCGCTTGTTCCGGCGTCGCCACTCCTGACCACATGGCCAAAAAGCCCGACCAAACACCTAACCGCTGAATCAGGCAATCCCAATTCCTCGGTTGGCCCATGTGAAATTGCCAGGCCTTATCAAGCGGTTGTGTCACCGGACGAAGATTCAAATCCACGCTGTAATAAAAACCGTCCTTGGGATCCCAGCAGTGTTCGCGAATGGATTTCAACAGCGCATCCGCCTCTTTTTGATAACTGTCTCCAATTTCAGCCTGGTTCAAGCGTCCGGCCAGGTAGACCATGGCGGTCAATTCTTTGTACATGAAACAATTCAACAAGATGGAACCGGAGCTGCCATAAGGACGAAAAAATGTGCTGGGATCATTGTCCACACCGATGCATTCATCCGTCTCCCAAAAATATAATCCCGTGTCTTTGTTGCGATAGTGATTGTAATAACAATTCACAAAAGCCTGCATTTTCGGGAATTCGTCGCGCAGCCATTCAGCATCGCCGCCATTTAATTTAACCATGAAAGCAGCATGCTGGGCGAGGCACGGCTTGTGCATGTTGTGCTGCCATTGAATGAAATTTGTCCCGCCGTTGGGGCCACCCGTATCCATGATGTTTTTGTTGTTGGGGCTGATCACCACGGGGATATAACCGCCATTGACGCTATCGAGAAAATTTAGAATACATCCCTGCTCATATTTGAATGCCGATTGCCGGTCGGCATCGGAACCGTTTTCCAGAAAGATCTGCCGCAAGGCGATATCGGTCAGCCATGAATCCCAGTCCCAAAGCTGGTCTTGATAGGCACTATTGCCCGGCGTGATAAAAGGATGCTTCAAATTTCCTTTGGCCGGCTTAAGCATCCCTTTGTAGTCCTTAAAAATGTTTTGCCGGATGACATCAATATAATGCTGTGTTTCCGTCGGCATATCGACGCCCTTGGCCGTCAAAGCCAGGCACACGACCAAAAAAATAAATTTGTTCATAGATTGTCTAAAAGATTTAAAGCCTGCACTCCCTTTGCGTTCACTTGCCGTCACTGCTGGTTTTACGTCTGAAACAAAAATGATTCCTATTTTATTACGGAAGAAGTGAAGCTAAATTCAGTCACGTTTTTTTGGCGCTTCCAGACCAGTTTATCCGTTCCTGGCAAGCCAACCGCCAGTTTAGGGATTACCTGACCTGATTTAACTTTAAGGACGAAATGGATCACTCCATCTTTTCTTTCGAAGGAAATATCAGCTCGCACCACACCGTGGCTCGTCAAGATCGGCCAATCTTCCAGATGATATCCTGACCACGATGGCGGAATCCGGGGAATGATTTGAACTTGATCCAATGAGGTATCGTCCACACCGGCGATCAAGCGCGCGACCTTGAGCGGTTCCGAAACATTGACCAAATTAAGCGGGCCGCAACCGGCCGTCATTGGCATCTGCCCCTTTGCTTCGGGCGAATACATCCGTTCGTAGAAGTAGTAAGGCGAAAGTCGTCCGTAACTATATAGTTTGTGCCCGAAATCCAGACTGAGAACTATATTGGAAGCTTGAAAAGTGCTTTGCGCTAAAAATTCCAGTCCATGATCTGCCATCTTCGGTTTATCCAAGAGCAGCATGGTTTGCAGGGCATAACCCTGGCCATAAGATGGACTGGTAAGCAGCCCCTTGTGAGTATAGTTCATTTGCGGCCAGATGCCGTATTTTTCGAACTGCTCTTTGCGCGGAGGAAACGCAAAAAGCTCATTAAACGTTTTTTTACCATAAGTCACGGCGCCCGGCCATGGCCAGGTAGACGGGTCAAATCCCAGCACGTCTGCCGACATGGAGACGACACCGTTCAAACCGCCGCTGCCCCCAAAAGTGGCACTGTCTGTGTCCGTATGGTTTGGTTTCAATGTTGTCAGATCAATGTTCCAAATCCAGGAACCTTTATCATTGATCAGATATTTCGGGATATTGCGGAACAAGGTTTTGGCATCCTTGCGCCATTGTTTAGCCGTGGCATGGTCGCCCGTTTCATCCTCCAGGTTGGCCGCACTTAACAAAGCCAGCGCACACAAATTATTTTGGACAACGTTATAAGCGTCAGCTTTGCCACCGCCAAACTCACCAGAACCGGGAACCAGCGGTTGATGTTCCAAAAAATGGTGAATCTCGCGCACCGGTGAAGCCGGTTGATGAAGAAACTCATACAGACGGGCGCGAAAAGGATTTTCTGCGGGCAACCGTTGCCACAATGCCACCATCGCAATGATGGTCGCCGCTTGACCATCCATTTCAGACCCGCTCTGCCGTCCGGCTTGCGGATCTAAATACCGGGGAAAAGCAATGAAACCGTCGCTGTTTGTTCCAACATAATCCATGACACATTGCGCCACGAGACAGGCGTGTTCATAATAACCCCAATAAACCAACTCGCGCATGCAGGTGCCCGCGTCGCGCGTCCACATGGTTCCATACCACGGTTGCCCGGCTGGCGAAGCATTGAGAAAGCCTGCGGGAAATTTGCCATCCGATTCTGAAACGAAATCGAGCGCGAGCGCACCCTTAAATGATTCGTTCACCTCTTTGGTGAATAAATCGGCCGTTGGCGAACCAAAAAAAGTGAGTTTGCCAGGACGGTCAGCTGACAAATTGAAAACCGACGGCGATGCCGGCATCGAAGAATTTTCCGCCCGCGATTCGCTCCAGAACAAGCCGGAAACCAGCATGATTGAATAAATTAATTTCATTTTTGAAGGTGTGAAGTGCGAAGCCTCGATTGCCCGCTCAATCGGCTGATAATCGCCACAGATCAGCTTACCAATTGGCTTTCGTCAAAAAACTCTGCTGGGCTGCGGTGATCACCCCAAGATCCTGTTGCCAAAAATATAATTGTTCTGTGTTGTCTGGCATTGCTCCCCAGATATGCAGATACATCATCACCCCTTTGGTCTTGATCCACCGCGCTGAACCATCAATGAACACTTCGTTGCCGCCGGCCGGAAAATTTCCCGCATCTTTATGCGCCGGCAGACTGGACCAGCCGGAAGCGTCCACGGGATGGCTCCAACTGTTATTAACTTTCGCCACCAAATCAGCCGCCAGCATCCAAGTGGGATTTGACAGCGATGTCTTGACCGGGCTGGCAGACTTAACACCCGCTGGAAATGCGTTATTATACCAGGTCGTTATTCCGCCATAGTACTGGTAGCCAATGTAATATTGATTGCCGGGATTATTATTCGGAAAATTCGGAATAGCCGTGCGATCAGGACAAGTCCAGATGCTGGCGGAATTAGATTGCGAAATGGAGAGCCCCAAACTGTTCCAGATATCAACGGAAATATCATTTGTGTTCACTTGCAGCGGGAAGAGATTCTTACTGGCTGGCGGCACATAGTCCTTGTTGTCAGTGGCATAGACCAACGCCGCAACGCCAATCTGCCTTAGGTTGCTTACACAAAGAATGCGTTTGGCGTGTTCTTTGGCCCGGGCTAAAGCCGGCAACAGCATGGCCGCCAAAATGGCTATAATCGCAATCACCACCAACAACTCAATCAGCGTAAAACCGCTCCGTTGTACATTTGTCCTACTCATTATAGATTTTCTTTCGTTTATGGGAGAGTCAACCGGTAGAATACGCTGCCATTCGTTGGATTCATGGGAATCACCATTTGATTGGTGGCACTTGAATTGGCCACATTCACCCAGTTGGTGCTGAGCCCCACCGACAGGCTGTTGGTCTGGGCTTGCAACGTCCAACCGAGATTGGTTGGCCAACTTAAGGTCAATACGTTGCCGGCCACTGAATATTGAACCGGACCTGGATTTTGGTTGATTGGACTAATCAACGTAATAAGGGTGATATTAGTGCCATAGGCATTGGTCGCTACCAATTGCAATTGACCAGCGCTTAAGCTGCTGCTGGAAATGTTAAGATCGGCGGGGAGCGGGGCCAGAGTGCCGGTCGAACCGGTCGCGACCACCGTGGAATTATTGCTCCAGTAAAAGCCGAGAGGGGCCGAACCAAAGGCCGTCGCGGAAATTGCCACCGTCCCGTTGGTCAGCACGATGCTATTGGTTGGCGGCAATGGGTTAAGGAGATAAGGCGGAACGCCGCCGGGCGCCACTTGAGACAGCGCGAAGGAGTTCCATTGGATATTACCGGGAGCGGTCAAGGTATTTTGGGTGAGCCCAACCGCACCAATTAGCGGGTTGCTGCTATAATTATTTGTTCCCGCTGAAACACCATCCACATAAGCATAGGCTTTCCATTGAGTACTCGTCGTATCCAATACGATCTGTACCGTGTGGGTGCCGACGCCAGCGGCAAAAAAGGACGTCTTATTGGTGATTCCGACACCACTGTTTGGTCCCGCAAAATACTGCACATTGCCATTGGCCTCAGTCAGGATCAGCCAATCATATCCATTGGGTCCCTGCTGGGGCGGGGTGGTCCCGCTATCGCTGAACCGTCCGTAGCCAGTTGCGGCATTTATCGGGGCATTTTGGGCAAAACCCAAACCAACCCAACTGCCCGGATCACCGCTGAAAGTCAGCGAAGCGGTCACGGTGTAAACGTAACCGGCGTGCGGCGTAAAAGGCACTACCCAGCTATCTTGCGCCGAGGTCGCACTAACGCCGCTGGCCTGCATGCGGCCAGAGTCATTGGTTCCCAATGCATCAACCCATGTGGTATTGGTGCCGCCGACCAGACTGTTGGCTGCGGTCATCGGCATCCCGGCAATGGACCACGTCCCCCCGTTGAAATTGTTGGAATAGAGAATCGGGTCGGTGTAACTCAACGTTACCGGCGGTGCCGGACTGAACAAATTGACAAACAGATTGATGGGGCCAGTAGCGTTGGTGGCAACCAGTTCCAACTGATCACCGCTCAGGCTGGCGGAGGCGTTTGGAATGGTTAAGGTTGCGTCCAGACTTCCAGAGGCGCTCATGACGCCTGAACCGAGCACACCGCCGGTGGTTAAGTTGGTCCAGTAGTAACCGAACGGCCCCGTACCGGAAACTGTCACCGGAATCGTCAGTGTCTGGTTTGCTTGATAGACGGTATTAGCCAGGGGCAGGGGCGGAACGAAAGCCAATGGAACCTGGTTTCCGAACGAGGCATAGTGTTCGATCACCTGCCCGGCGGAAAGCGCATAGTTGTAGGCCGCCACATCGCCAATATAACCGGCAAATTGTACCCCATAACCCGTGGCACCAGACTTAATTCCGGCGCCAATGGATACCGGCGCGGCAACTTCGTAGGCTCCCGCATTGATCGGAATGGCGGTCGTGGCCGCCAATATACCGTCCACGTAGAGTAACACCTTGCCATTCGCTTCATCGCAAACCCCCACCAAGTGATGCCAGGTGAGATCTGTCGCGGGAATGGAAGAGTCAGCCTTGTAAATCGTTCCGTTGGCGCCACGAACATAGAATTGGTAATGCTGGGAGGTTGAATTTGTGTCCACTCCAAGGGCGAAGGCGTCGTTCACTTGATAGGTGCCTTTGGTAATAATCGGGGCACCACCACCACTGCCGCCCGAGAAGCAATTGGCCCATGCTTCCACAGTAAATTCCGCGCTCGCGCCATTGGCCGCCGCAAAATCCACCCCTTGAATCTGGGCCACGTGACTATTGGTGATGCCACCCAGCCCAAAGGCTGCGGAAGTTTCCGCTGGCTCGGACGGATCATATCCCGATTGGCTCAAAGTGACATTGGTGTAAATACCATTGTTGGCTCCTTGATAATCACCACAAATGACTCCCTGATTGCCACTCCCATTATCCAGTTCACCCAATCGCCAGAAAGCAATCGGTTGATCGCTCAAGACGGCTTGCGGGTAGGCCGCCTGCGGAGTCGGTAGATAAGTCGCCAACCAGGTATTGCTCGCACTGCCAAAACTATTTGCCGCCACACAGGTAAAGTTTGTCGGACCGTTCAACTGGCAATTTTCAAACGTGAAGCTGGCATTGGTCGCCCCGTCAACCACCACGCCATTCGTCAACCATTGAAACCCCATCGGTTGGGCACCCAACAATGAAATCGAGAAGGTGGGTGTTGCACCGATATAATTGGTTCCGCCTATATTTGCCCCGCCAAACAAGGTGAAAGGGTTGGTGTAAGCGACCGGAAATTGGCCGGTGATGATCGGATTGGTATAAATCGTCAGCGTGGACGCTGCGCTCGTGGCGGCACCGTAAGCGTTTGTGATGATGACGTAATAATTGGTGCTGCCGTCGTTGATCGAAACCGGGTTGATAACCAGGACATTGGTATTGGCCCCGCTAATTATGGCACTGTTAGTGAGGGGAATGCCGTTGGCATACCATTGGTAGAAGAGTGTCCCGCTGTTGGTGGCAACGGTCACCGTCACCGAGTTAGTGTAGGCGGCGCCCGCGCTCACGCTCTGCGATTTTGGTTGCTGGGTAACAAAGGGCTGTTGCGAGGCGGAAACCGTCAAGTAATTCCACTGGACCGCAGCGGGCGCAGTCAGGGCGTTTTGGGTCAGTCCAACCCCCTTGATGCTCGGATTGCTGGCGTAGGTAAAATTTGTCCCCAGCGGAACCCCATCAACATAACCAGCGATTGCCCAGGGACTGACCATCGTGTTCAGTATCACCTGCCCGATATGGGTTCCGGGACCGGGAGTGAAAGCGCCATTCGCATTGAAGATGACCGGGGCTCCGCCTGGCCCCGCAAAATATTGCACGTTGCCACTGGATTCAGTCAAAATCATCCAATCACTTCCTCTGGGTGAAGTGATCCCTCCGGCTTGATTGTCGGAAAAGCGCGCGAAGCCATTGGCCACATTATTCGTATCGTTTTGCGCAAAACCAAACCCGACCCAGTTGCCGGGATTGCCAGTGAAGGTCACACTAGCTTCCAAGAGGTAAACATGACCAGCCTGCGGCACAAACGGCAAAAGGAAGCTGTCGCCGAACGTTGTGGTCGCGGCCTCGCTGCCGTTTGCCAGCAAGGCTCCCGGGTTATTGATCCCCAATACGTCGGTCCATTTCGCGGTGTTGGTGCCGCCCGCAAAGCTGCTGGCCAGCGTCGGCGGCGTGTTGGAAATATTCACTGCCGCCCCCAGACTGAAATTATTGGAATAGATGATTTGCGCGTGGCCAACAAAACAGGAGAACGCCGTCATCATTACCGCCGCTAACAAGGTTACAGTCGTTTTCATTTGGTTGCTTTTGATCTGGATTTTTGGCCGGTTTATCCCATCTAACTTTTCAGATGTAAATAGGTGGCTGTGAATTTGTTTGGATTTGTCAGTACCTTAGCTTCACCTGCCGGCTCCGTAAATACCCTCAAATGAGGGTATTTTTGAGGAGTGGCCTCGTCAGGTCCAGCACGTGAAATGAGGCAACTGGAAAGCGGCGGACTTAACCTTGCCGGGTTGAAGGTAATTTTCCAGAGCGCGGGAACCGGCGGCAAATGCTCTGATTTGGTGGGTTGACTATCCGTCGTTTACGCCAAAGCCTCAATCGTCTGACCGGCGCTCCGTTGAGAATTTGTTCCGCGCGGATAAAACGAGCTGTCGCGAGCCGCCGCGCAACTGATTCCACCCAACCTCGTTACTATGCTCCGCCGCTGGCAATTTTTTCCCGCGTGTTATCGACCTCCGATACGGAACCGGCCGAACGGTTTGCGGTGTAGCGCATGACCGCTTCCGTGCGACAGTGGACATGCAGTTTTTCATAGACCGTTTTCAGGTAGCTGCGCACAGTTTCGATACTCAGACGCATCTGGTCGGCAATCTCCTTGTTTGATAAGCCGCGCGACAACAAATCCAGCACCTCAATTTCGCGCGTGGATAAATGCGCCTGATTGCGTGGATTGGCCGGCGGCCGGCGGAATGAACGTACCACACGCCAGGCGATGGCGCTGCTCATCGGCGCGCCACCGTCCAGCACATCCACGAGAGCCGTCCGCAGATCCACCGGTTTTGAACGCTTGAGCAAATACCCGTCTGCGCCAGCCTCCAACGCGCGAAAAATCAATTCATCGTCATCTAATACGGTTAGAATGATAATGGGCGTCGTCGGCAATAATTCCTTTAGCCGCGAGGTGCACTCAATGCCTGACATGCGTGGCAGACGGATATCCATCAAGATCACATCCGGCCGCGCTTCGGGTATGGCAGCCACCGCTTCCTCGGCTGACGCACACGTGCAGGTGCACTTGAATCCCTCGAATGATTCGATGATTTGCACCCAACTTTGACATAAATCTTTTTGATCCTCCACCAAGGCCACACTGATCGTGACCGCAGCGTCAGATTTGACGGGAATGTTTTTCGAAAGCGATTTCATGCGCTATGACAGTTTGGAGCGGAAATTCGATAAAATGATCATCCAATTATCTTCTCAGGTGAAGTAACCGCGTCGCTGCGGCTGGCAAAGCTGGCCGGGGAACGATCCTGATTTCGCGCCTGAAACAGCGACCTAAAGAATGACGGTTGTCTCAATGGCACTTGAAAGGCGACGCGGCAGCCTTCGCCCGGCTGGCTGATCACCCGGCAATCGCCGCCAATTTCCGCCATCCGCAGTTTCATATTGGTCAAACCATTCCGCTCCTGGCTCGCCTGAGCGGCAACAAAACCGCGGCCATTATCAGCCACGATGACATTCAACCGGGAACCGTTCAGCTCAATTTGCACGGTTAGTTCGGTGGCTTCCGAGTGTTTCACCGCGTTGTTGAGGGCTTCTTTTATTGCCAGAAACAGATTGCGGCGCGTGAACTCGCTCAAAGTTTTTGCCGGCAACTCCCGCGGTATTTTGAACCGGCAACGGATCGGCGAGGATTCCAGAAAATGTTGCGCGTATTTGCAGGCATAGATGACAAAATCCTCCACGTTGTCATGTTGCGAATTGACGATCCAGACCACTTCGTCAATCGTCGCCAGGATGTTGCGCGCGCTATCGCACATTTGTGACAGCGTCGTGCCGGGTACGGATTCAATTTGCGCCACTTCACCGGTCAACAGCAATTGCGTCAGCTTGGAGCCGAGATCATCGTGAATATCGCGCGCAATCCGGTCGCGCTCGGCTTGCACCAGGTGATGGGCTTTCGACTGGCTCAAAAGCTGGATCAAAAGATAAATGCAAATGAGAACAAAAATACCGCAACCAACCATCAGGCCGATTTGAAAATCACGGCTTAGCCAGACTGGAATCGGTTGCGGAAGCTCCTCGCGGATATGGAGCACCGACGTCGGAACCGCCCACCACGGCACCCTCCCAAAATTGGCGGCGACCGAGGCATCCGGCCAGTCAGCGGCCGGGTGCCGGGCGGTTTCCCAATTATTGTCCGAATTGGGCACCACGCGCCAGGTCGTATCGGAACGGATCTGCATCAACTGACCGTCGGCCATCTCCAGGCGCAGGCCCAGGATGATGCCCGCCTGTTCGTTGTCATTAAAACCTTCCACCGCCAGCACATGCGTGCCCGGACGCAAGGTGCCTTGCAAATGATAAATGCTCAACGTCCGCCAATCACTGCCGCCACCGAGTTCCTGACCATCCAGCCAGATTTTGAACGCATTGTCCCCGGCGATGCGCAATTCGGCGCGAACCACCGGATTTGTTTTGGGAATGATAAAGTTATCCCATAACCGGACGGTTTGTTTGTTGAGCGTGACCTTGTCCCAAATCCAGATGCCCAAACCATTGGTCACTTCTGGCTCAGATTTTGCCACGTAAATTGTGGGATAATTGCTGACGACGACGGTTGAATTTTCGTCGGCCCGGGCCGGGACAAAACTTATTACCAGACAAAACAGGAGCCCAGCCACGCATTGGCGGAATTTCTCACGTGCTCCGGCGGGTTTTGGAAAGTGCAAATTCACAGGCGGGGAATTGTTTCAAATTTACGTTAGTTCGCTGCCTAATTGGCGTCAACCTGCAATTTCCAATGGGCCGCGATTTTTACGGATAACCCGCCATCGGGCTTGGGGATATTTCCGTCGAGTGAGCCGGCACAATATGGCGCAACTGAATCGCCTGATTACCGGGGCTCGCCTTTCGCGCCTCAACGGTGTGGCGGGTTGGCGGGGTGCGAAACCGGTTGTCCACTTCCAAGGGGTCGGTGCCGGCGATAAACTCCGCATAATTACTCTCGCCATCGCCATTCGCATCTGCCGCCGGACCGGCGACGGCCAGATTCGCCGCGTTGGTGCCAAACCAGCCGGCGGCCCAGTTCGCGTAAAGCGTCGCGGGCGAAGGCGAATTAGTTGTGCTCAACCAAATCGCGTGCTGCCCCGCCCCGACATTGGTGACGACAAGACAATTGTTCGAAATCGTTCCCGGAAAAACCGTACCGTCCACCAATGCCACCGGATTTGCCGAACCAAGCGTTGGCAACATCACCGTCGCGGTAACATTGCCGGGGATATTCAACAGCAGTTGAAAATTTCCCGGCGCGTTGTTTACTGAAATTCCTACAGGTCCGCGAATCGTCGGCACCATGCCTGCCGCGTGAGTCAAAGTCTTGCCCAGCTGTGGTTGGATGAGAATTTGCCCAAAGCCGGCGTTGAGCGGCCGCAGCCCCAGAATGAAGCGTGAAATTAAATTGCCCGGCGCGGCGCCCCAGGCATGGTTCCAATCCATATTTGGTTTGTCGGTAAAATTCCAGGCTTCGGCCGTAAGCGTCGAGCCGAGATTGATGATGTTCAGCCAGCTGCGCGGACCATCGCTAGTCATCAGCGCCAGGGCGCTGTCGGCATCGCCGGCATTAAACAATGCTTCCACTAAATACTGGGCGCCATAGACACTGCAGGGCATGCCGTCATTGGCGGCGATGCGCGAGTGAAGAAAATTGACGACTGCGGCTTGCCGGTTCGCGGGCACGAGGCCGAAGGCGAGCGGGAAAAAATTTCCATGCGCGGACGCGTGATCCGTGCCCACGCCGTCCCGGTAACATTGCCTGGCGGCATCCCAAAACGTCGCGTTATAAGCAGTATAAACCCGTCCGGCATCAGCGGTATAAGCTGCCGCGTCCTGCGTCCGGCCAAGCGCGGTGGCGATTTGGGCCATGATCTGCAAACTGCGATAATAAAAAGCGTTGTTGACGGAATTGGTCCAGTTCCGATAACTCCCGCTTTTGATCACGAAACCGTCGCGGTCGTTAAAGGGCCAGTCTACGACGTCGGAATTGCTGGTTTGGGGAAAGCCTGGAAAGCCCCTCATCAAACCACTGCCGGTCGCCGCCCAGGTAAACGAGTTTGTTTGCAGACGCGGGTAATACTGGCTGATCAGATTGGTATCGCCCGTCTGGAGATAATCGGCCCACGCCATGAAAACAGTGTGAAATTTCCATTCGGTGGGCCAGGTCGGATGTTGCAACAGATATTCAGCACTGTGGCGCGGCAATGTAAATTCCCGATCCACCGCATACGAACTCAACTGGTGAATGTAGGAATCCGCCTCGTATGGTTTGCGCTCACGTTCACCGTCCACGTAAATGCCGTCAAAAGTAAGCATCTGCATCGAGTTGCGACACAGGTTCCAAATCTGATTTAGGGCTGTGCTTGAGCTGTGGAAACTTGCCGCATTGGTGTTGAAACAAGAAAGCAGCCGCATTTGCCTGACATCCGCGGAAGTGATCACGCCCGGAAAATTAATGAATTCAAGATATCGGAAGGGCATGATTGCGCCGCAACCGGCTGGCTGGATGGCTTCGGCCGAATATGAAAGTTCCGGCGGACGGATGGCATACGTGGTATTGCCTTCCGCCACATTGAACGTGGTATTCGTGTATCGCACCATGCTGCCGGGCGGCGGCGTCTGGCTGACAGCCAAACCGTTGGACATTTCTCCAAAACGCACTTCGACGGTGATGGGATTAAAGGCACCGTTCATATGCACCTGCGCATAACCAAAAGCGTCCTGCCCAAAATCTACAAACCATCGGCCCGGGGCGGTATTGGTAACCAACACCGGGGCGGCGGCGATAAAATTTAACGGATAGCGGCCGGCAAAAGCGTTGGTCGCCGACCCGGTGATGAAATGTTGTATCGCTGAAAACGGGCTGATTTGCCCGGCACTATCCGCTGTTTGCACCCGCCAAAAAAAATCTGCGCCGATGGCCAGCGGCCGGCCGGAATAAGTCGCATTGATGGAAGTAGAATGGCTGGTCCAGCCCGAATCCCAAACATCACCCACCCCGGCCTCGGCCAGGGTTTGACTCGACGCGACGATGATGCGGTAACCGCTTTGCGCATCATTGCGGAAAGATGGCTCGTAAATCCAACCGAATCTAGGCGCTGTGTTTGTGATAACGGTTTCTTCCGGATGCTCTAATAAATCACAGAGCAAACCAGTCGGCGAATTGGCGGCGCGGGAAAGCGACGACAAGGTCAAACTGAGTATGCAAAGCAACCAAAACGAGTTCATTGCCACAGTATTTACTGCTCGCCTGAAATTGCCCATCCCCGCAAACGGGTGTAGTTAAATTAACCTGTCGCCAGCCCTGCCACCATGAGCGGCCGGCCCACACATCAAGGTCTAATACCCTCGTTTGCGGGTATGTACAATATTACTTCGCACAGCTAAAAATTGAATATTCACTGGTTCCATTGGTTAAAAATGAAATCAGCCATATCAGATCAAAACCCAATCAAAAATAACCTCCGATGAAACTTACCTTGAAAATATTCCTGACCGGAATCGCTGCCGCGTTCACCTGTTCAACGGTGAACGCCCAAATTGTCTATTCTAATAACTTCAGCCTGGGAGCCGCGATAAACATTAACGGAACGGCGCCTACGTTGGCCAACGCTTATGCCGGCGGCTCCAGTTCGGCAGTTTGGAACAGCGTGACGGGAACCCACGATTTGAATGCCTCATTGGCTAACGGCACCGTTGACACCTCGCAAAACACCGTCCTGTTACCGTTCTCACCGCAATCCGGTTACATCTATAAATTGATCGCTTCCGTGACTTTTACCAGCAGCCCGGGAAGCTGGGTCAGCATGGGTTTTGCGGGCGCCAATCCAGTCAATCAAACCTCAGCGCGATTCGCTGACAGCTCGGTAAATGGCATTGATTGGATGATCGCCAATCCCGCCACCGCCAATGAGCAGTTTTTTGCCGGACCCAAAACGACGCCAGCCGCCGGCATTGGCAGCCAGAATCTAATGAATGGATTGGGAACTTATACGATAAGCGTGGAGCTGGATACGATGGGTCCTAAATGGGAGATATCTTCGTTTATCAATGGCCTTCAGCTGGGAACAAACTTTACCTATAGCGCCAACCCAACGATCGTTGCCGTTGGCTATGGTCAAAACACCTTGACGAGTGGCAGCGGGGTTCACTGGAACTCTTTGGATCTGCTCGCAGAAACGCCTGAACCCTCCACGCTGGCCTTGACGGGGCTGGGACTGGTTGGTGTTTATAGGTTCCGGCGGAAACAAAAATAGTGTATTTCAGCAAAAAACAGATTAGCAATCTTTCGAGGTTCCTGGCGGAAAATTTTATTGGATTCGTGATCGTGGTCAACGGAAGTTCCGTTGGCAAAAAAATGTGTAAATATTTGCATCGAGCACGCGGCTCAAAAAACGATTTGAAAAATGGTTAAAAAAATATTGTTGGCAGGCATCTTGATGGCATGCACCCCGGCTGGGGCGCAAATTATTAATTCCCATGCGTTTGAAGGCGGCCCGGCCAAAGCCAACCCGGCCAGCCAATTGACCTCGCCTGATGGCCGCTTGGTTTTGACGTTCGCCGTTAGTAATTTTGATGGTTCAGCGAATTGCCCGGTCTATTGCCTGACTCGGAACGGACAAACGCTCATCTCCACTTCAAAGTTGGGCCTGACGTTTGGCAACAGCGGCTCGTTGCAAAATCATTTGGCCGTTTTGAGTGTGAGCACCAGGGCTAACGATAGTCTCTGGCAACCGGTGTATGCCGAGAAAAGCCAGATTCGTGACAATTACCATCAACTGGTCGTGAATTTGCGGGAGCTTGCGCCGCCCCAACGTTTGTTACAGCTAACCTTTCGCGCTTACAATGAAGGCGTAGCTTTCAACTACACTATTCCAGCGCAGGCCGGAATGGGGGACGTAACCAATCTGATGGAGCAGACAGAATTTCGCTTTGACGCCGATCATCCAGCGTGGGCCACTTACACGGCCCAAGGCGTATATGCCAAAACCACCATCAATCACATCGCCAGTGGCTGTGAACGCCCGTTGACAGTCCAACTGGCGACGAACCTATATGTAGCGCTCGGCGAAGCTGGATTGGTGGATTATGCCCGGATGAAATTCGCTCCGCTCCCGAAAAGGCCGCACTCTCTGGTGAGCTTGCTTGACGGCCCGGTCGCTGCTTCTTTGCCTCTAACCACGCCGTGGCGATTCATCATGGCCGCCGACCATCCTGGTCAACTTCTGGAAAATGATTTCTTCGTCCTGAATCTAAACGCTCCGTGCGCCCTGACCAACACAACATGGATTAAGCCGGGCAACGTGATTCGTGAAACGACCTTGAAAACCGCCAGCGGCAAGGCATGTGTTGATTTTGCCGTCAAACATAATATTCAATACATTGAGTATGACGCTGGCTGGTATGGGCCGGAAAATAAAACGCTTACCGCCACCAACGCCATTGCTTCGCTGGATCTGCCGAGCGTCATCCACTATGCCACATCAAACCACATCGGCGTAATCCTGTACGTCAACTGGAAGGCCATGACCAATGAATTATCCCTGCTACCGCCGCTTTACCGTAGCTGGGGTGTGAAAGGCATCAAGTATGGGTTCGTAAGCGTCGGCCCGCAATGGGATACCGCCGTTGTGAACGCTGCCGCGCGTATCTGCGCCAGCAACCAGATGATGATGGAAGTGCATGATGAATTTCGTCCATCCGGCTACACGCGGACCTACCCTAACTTCATGTCAGTGGAAGGTGTCAGTGGCGATGAAACCAAGCCGACCACAACTCAGGACTTGACCCTGCTCTTTTCCCGCATGTTAGTCGGCGGCGCCGACCATACCGTTTGCTACTTTGAATCCCGGGTCACCAACAAATGGAGTTATGCCTATCAATTGGCCAAGGCCGTCTGCTTCTACAGTCCGTGGCAATATCTTTATTGGTACGACCGTCCGCCTAATTCCTATGGCTATACCAGCGGCGGCAATGCGATGATCACGGAGGTGCCGGAAATGGAGTTTTATGATCATTTGCCGAGCGTTTGGGATGAAACCCGGGTATTGCAAGGCAGCATTGGCCAATACGCCATCATCGCCCGGCGCACCGGCACGCAATGGTTCATCGGCGCCATGAACGCAGGCACGACGCGCACTTTTAGTGTGCCGCTAAACTTTTTGCCGCCCGGACTGAAATACACCGCGAACATTTATTCACAGGACCCATCGGTGCCAACGCGCACGCATGTCCACATCGAACGTTTGGCGGTGGATTCCACGGCGACCTTGACCATGGTTTTGGATGCTTCACGCGGTGAGGCTATCTGGCTGTTTCCGGCCGATTCTCCGGCCCGGTAATCCTTATCACGGCTTACGACTACCCTCAATTGCGGGTATGGACGCTTATTATTCCGGCAATAAACTTGAGTTGCATTGATTTCTGCCCGATTACAATGTTGCAATGAGGATTTAATCTCTGGAATTGATATTCCGATGCCAATCAAGGTGGCGTCCGCTGCAAATCTCTGGCTCAACTGATTTGAAAACAATTAGAAATTTGCTGTTGGCAGGTATTTTAGCGGCGTACATGAGCACCTCAGCTGAGGCGCAAATCGTCTATTCCAACATCTTTGACGGCGGAGCAATAACGCTTAACGGAACGTCCCCCACGGTGGCTAAAAACATCGCAGGCGGCAGCGGCTCCGCACATTGGATTTGCACGTTAACCAACGGTGTGGATGGCACTATCCTGGCCGATGGTACCGTGGCCACCAACGCAGGGTGCGCCCTGCTGCCCTTTACCCCGCGGGCAGGCTGTATCTACCTGATGACAGCTTCGCTCACTGTTCCTGCCGGCATGGGCAACTGGGTCGCCATGGGCTTTTCCCAAAATGCTGGTCAGACGAATAATCCGGGTTATGCGCGATTCACAGACACGCCCAACGGCTATGCCTGGAGCAGTGCGCGGACCGGCAGCAATGATCAATTATTTGGCGGACCAAAAACCCAGGTCGGCGCAACCCCGCTGATCAATGCCCTCCCCGGCGCAGGGACATATACATTGGAAATTGTCCTGAATACATTGGGCATTAAATGGACGGCAGCAGCCTACGTCAATGGCATCGTCACCGGTACGAACGTGATTGGCGGCACGCAAATCGGCACCAATATCGTGTATGGCACGACTCCAAACATTGGATTTGCCGGCATCGGCCAAACCACTTTCGCCAACTTGTCCACCACCGGAATCCAATGGAACTATTGGTCGCTTTCGGTCACGCAAGTGCCAAACCTTACCAATAGCTATTGGGTAGCCCCAACCGCCATTGGCAGTGGTGATGGTTCTTCTGCCGCCAATGCGGCGAGCTATCGGACTGCCAGCTTTTGGACGGGCGTTCAGAGCCAGCTTAATGGCGTCCAGGTCATCGTTAATTTTGTCAATGGCACATACAACGCAGGAAATCTGGTCCTGGCGGACATGGGCGATCCACTGCATCGGTTGACCCTCCAAGCCGCCAATCGGTATGGGGCGATTTTGTCCCCCAGCAGCAACGATATTCTCGAATTAACCGGCACCCAGAATATCGGGTTGGACGGTTTTGTATTCACTGGCAAGACTCCGTATTGGGGGATTCTCTGCCAGCCAGACATCTGGCAACCCACCCGCAATCTCGGCATTTCCAATTGTAAATTTCAAGACTTAACCAATGCCTACTATGGCGCCATTGGATTGCTGAACGGCACCCGAGATGTCACATTCAATAATTGTACTTTTACCAACCTGGGTTACGGCACCAGCGGCACCGCCCACTTCATCTATGGCTCACACGACATCGTAGGTGTTCAGGTGTTAAACAGTTCGTTTGCCGATTGCCGGGCGGATTATGTGCGATTCAGGGACGATTCGGAATATTGCACAATCAGCAATTGCACGTTTCTCTCTACCATCAGCGCCACGACCTTTCCGTTCATCACGTCGCCATTGTTCAATTCCATTGACCCGGGTCCGGGCGACGAATTTTTCGGAACCTATTTCCAGATCACCAGCAATTCATTCGCATACAATGTCTCGGCTGGCATACGGGCCGCGCTGCAATTCAGCGACACCGGCTACGATCCGCAAGGCTACGATTGCGCGCTGACGCCGACACAAGCCAGCCAGTTGAGCAATGGCAGCACCAGCTTCAAGCAATCGTTTCTGCAAACGAACCTGGGCATCATTGCGTCGGGCATCAAAATGTTTGGTAACACCTTCAACTCGCGGGTGAGCTATCACGTGGCCTATACCTACAATTATTCGAGCAGTGCCACCGGCGCGCCGCAGAATGGTTGGACGGGAACCATTGATATTTCGGATGTGCCGGACGCCAGCGGTGCATTATTAGCCTCACCGATGTTGCGCAACGCCGACTTCGACCGGATCGGACTCCTGAAAATGCCGGTGGATTCGAGCACTCCCAATGAATGCTTGTTTCGCACGTGGCTATGCAATCCCAAGTACGCCAGCATCCTCTGGCATCCAGGTTTTAACGGAACGAGCAACGCGATGCTCTTTAACAAGACCGGCAGTCAATCCATCTACCAATGGATCGGCCATCCGGCAACGCAATGGACCATGGATTGCCTGTTCGCAATCGGCTCTGGCTTTACTGGCAGCGGCGTTAAATTCAAAATTGATTTATTTCACAACGACATCACCGGTGGCAAAATTTCTGTCGGCGTGGACAATTTAGGGCGCTTTGGAATCTATAATGGCGGCAGTTTTACTGTTCTGCCCCAATTAGGAATGGTGACCTTCTCCGTGGATAATAACGGTAATAGTTATTACAACGATCCGGGCGACACGTTGAATGTTTACCGCCTGCGCCTGGTTGGCGATTATTCGTCCGATACTCCGCAGCTGAATATCTACGCCAGCGATGCCAACTCCATGGAATTAAACCACCAAGTCTTGGGATTGACCGACTGGGTCAATGACGCTCCGGTCAGCGGCCAATCAACACCCAGCACGGTGGCTTTTTATAATTACACCGCACCAGTGGTTCTGGATCAAGTTGCCTTCAGCGCCGGTCTTGGAGAACAGCCGCCGATCATCCAACAGATCTCGACTAGTGGCAGCAATTTCATCTTCTCCGGGACAAATGGATTTCCGGGAGACACCTATTATCTAATGTCCTCGACCAATCTGACTTCAGGTCTTTGGACCATGAAAGCCACCAACATCATGGATACGAACGGCAATTTCTCTGTTACCAATAGTATCCTGCCGGGAACATTACAGCAGTTTTATCGTTTGCAGTTACAGTAACTCTCCGCGGCATTCGGTTTTCCACACACCTAATCTAATTGTGGGGCGCATTAGGATTCGCCATTGATACCCCTCAACAAGAACCTGCGTTACCCAATGAATGGACCTTTATGCGTTTAGATTATCTAATCAAGCGAAACTTAGACGACTTGGACGGTATCATTGCAACCACTAATGGATGGTCTTTGATATTGCAGAGTGCTTTACCATGGTTATTGAACCATATTAATTATTCCGCAAAACACTGCTTGCTTGGAAATACATGTTTTGAGTCTTGCTGAACAAGGTTTGGCGGCGGCATTACAACTTTTGCAAAGGCCTCATAATATAGTCCAATTGACCGATTGTGAGGTTGATCGGAGCTTACTACTATCTAAATAGTGCGTTACGCAGCGCCATTCCATGGCGCGGCCTTGGCTCAACCATATCAAGACAGTGATGCTGCATTGTGAAATCATATCGGGCTTGGCATGAATCCCACCCAAAGATGGACGCTCAGATACGTGCAGTCTCGCCCAAACGAGCGTGATCCGTTCAGGATTGACGATGGAACGGTTATTCCAACTTAAAACCGCCAAGGACAAATCAATCGATTTTCGCGTCTGATGTGATCCCAACAAATAAAGAAATAAATGATGTCATTCATCCAGAATTTATCGTGGCAGAGTTGTAAAAAGCACCGGGCATTTACATTGATCGAACTACTGGTAGTCATCGCCATCATCGCCATACTGGCCGCCTTGCTTCTCCCCGCTTTGGCGAAAGCCAAGCTACAGGCTCAAAAGGCGGGCTGCCTAAACAATCTTAAACAACTAAATCTTGCCTATCGTATGTACCAGGATGACTTCAAGGGAAACGGGGTAGATTACTTCGATGCTAATGGACACAATGCCTTATGGATGGGATCACTTTCCTCTTACTATGGCGCGGCGCATCAAATCGTATTTTGTCCAACCGCGCCGACCCGCAATAATTTGACGACATCCAAGGGCGACGCCAAATCCACTTGGCAGTGGACGGCCAACGATATCAACTACGACTATGGAAGTTATTCAATCAATGGATGGCTTTATGGTGATTCGCCCATTTCCGGAGGGACTACGACGGTGAATCCGGCGGGGTATTTTGTGAAGGAAGCAGCCGTTACATCCCCATCCCTCACGCCTGCATTCTTTGACAGTATCTGGGTGGACGCATGGCCTTCCGTGACGGATTTACCAAGCATTAATCTTGACCTCATCAGTGGTTCGCCCGGGGTGGATCTCCCGCCGAATCAGAATGAATACGACCGTTTGCTTATTGCGCGTCATCCACTGAAACCTGGCAGGACGATCTATAACCAACCGATCCCAGGCCAAATTGAAATGTCCTACGTTGATGGTCATGCCAGCACACTCAAGTTGGAGGACGTCAAAACTGTTTATTGGTGCAAGGGCTGGCCCGGGACCATCGCAAATCCTTGGCAAACAAAAGGCCCCTGAAAATGAACTCATCACAACCTGCAACCCATCAAACTCCTCTCTCTATGAAATTAAAATCAAATGTCCCGGGCATGGCAGCCCATATCTTCCCTTATCTCCTGGCTTTGGCTGGGGTGCTGGGGATGGCGAATGCCGGTCGCTCTCAAATTGTTACCAACGGGAGTTTTGAACTACCGGGGAGTGCGACTGGCAATTATACCGTGACGTTTGGAACGTTACCAACGGACTACATAACTGGTTGGGTTTTGGGAACTTCTGGTGCGGCGTATGGAAATGGAAATGCTTACGATGGCATTTGCGCCACTGACAATCCCAGCCTTAACGATGGGAATATTGAGGACGGCACAAATTGCATCTATTTACAGGGAGGCAATGCGGCAACGATCGTCACCTTAAGCACGGGTTCCTACACGCTATCCTTCTGGGCCATGGGACGCACCGACACGGGCGCGGCGAACCCGGTTGCGGTGACAGTGGGAACCGCCGCTGGAAATATTTTTTCCAACACCGTGGCCCCGGGCAATACGGGCCAAAAAGTGTTGGCCGACTGGATTCAATATCTCTTTAATTTTAACGCGCCAAGCAATGGCAGCTACCAGCTAACATTCAAGGCGATGCTACCGTATGGCCCCAGTGGTGATCACACAACTTTCATAGACAATGTTTCGATCACTGCCGGGGGCATTCCGCCCTCCTTTATCAGCCAGCCAACTCCCGAAGAAATGATTTACGCTGGTGGAACCGCGCACTTCTCCGCTCAGGTCACTGGTTCACCGACACCGTCCTATCAATGGCAGGTCGAATCCAACGGCGTCCTCGTCAATTTGAATAATAGCAGCCGAATTTCGGGTGCCACCAATGAGACACTCACGATCAACAATCTGGTCCCGGAGGATGCCACCAACTACATTTTACAGGCGTCTAATACGTCCAGTTCGACGAATAGTTCCATGGCGCAATTGGTAGTGTTGCCTGCGCCGGCTGACGGCAGTTATGACGGCGCCGTCTTGGCCGACAACCCTGCGGCCTATTATCTGTTGAACGAGACCACTGACCCGAGTTCTGGAACGGCGGTGGCATTCGATTTTGCCAGTGGATTCAATGGTATCTATGGCGGTTCCATGCTAAACGGCTTCGACGGCATAGTTGGCCCCATGCCTTCGGATGGATTTTCGGGTTTTTCGACCACCGACTCTGCCGCGCTCTTTCCTTCTCCGAGCGGAGAAATTACCCTGGCTCCCTGGGAGCTGAATACCAATACAGTCACTTTCACTGCCTGGATATATCCTATCGGGGTGCAGAACCCATCTGCCGGCCTGCTTTACATTGTGGGTGGTTCGGACGGATCGGGATTTAATTTTGACGCAAACGGGAACGTGGACGTCAACGGAAACAGCACCTTGGGCTATACTTGGAATTATGACGGAGGCACTTATGGTTGGAATTCCGGCATCGCACCTCCTCAATTCCAGTGGTCGTTCGTCGCATTGGTTGTCACGCCCAGCAATGTGACCCTCTATATCTTCAATACCAGCGGCGTTTTAATTGCGAGTCAAAACCATAGCCATCCGGTCGAGCCGTTTTCAGCAGCGCCTCAATTTGGATTCTTTCCTGGCCAGCCAAACAATGACGCATTTAATGGCTCCATGAACCATGTGGCCATCTTCGGCCAGGCGTTAAGCGGGCTTCAGATTGCGGACCTTTACGCCGCCGCCGCCGGAACCGCGCCGCCGGTTCCACCCTACTTTACCACCCAGCCTACACCCCAGGCAGAAACTCTCTATGCCGGTGAAACTGTACGCCTTTCGGCCCAGGCAGCTGGCATACCGACACCCGCCTATCAATGGCAGATAGAATCCAACGGCATCTTTGTCGATTTGAACGACAGCGACCGGATTTCTGGCACCACAAGCTCGACGCTCACAATCAGTAATTTAGCGGCCGGGGATGCCGGCAATTACCTTCTGAATGCCAGCAACACCTACGGTTCGACCAACAGCTCCATCGTGTCATTGACTGTGATGCCCCCGCCGCCAGCTGGCAGCTATGCCAGTGCTGTCATGGCTTTGAATGCGCGTGCCTATTACGAGTTATCTGAGACCAATGACCCAAGTGGCGGACAGGCTGTGGCCTATGATTATGTCGGCGGATATAACGGTGTTTATGGCACGGACGTGCAAAATGGCTTTAACGGTGTGTTCGGCCCGCTGCCTTCGGAAGGTTTTCCGAAATTTCCAACCAATAATGCGGCGGCAAGTTTTATCAATACTGGCAACGCCGACTCAAATTCAGCAATCACCTTGACTCCATGGCAACTAAACACCAATACAGTCACCTTCACTGCCTGGATTAATCCGACCGGGTTGCAGACGGGTTACGCCGGCTTGATCTATGTCATTGGCGCAGATGGCTTGGGTTTTAACTTCTGTCCGCCGGGTGCCACGAACGCCAGCGGCAATCAGGACTTGGGCTATAGTTGGAATTACGACTTAAATACTTTCAGGTGGGATTCCGGCATCGCGCCCCCGCCCGGCCAGTGGTCGTTAGTGTCGTTGGTCATCACTCCGACCAACGCAATCGTCTCTATTATGAACACCAACGGCACTTTATCTGCGACCAACACCCCCGTCGGAGGCCACGCTGTGGAACCGTTTTCATCAACGACCCAATTTGGTTTCTTCCCCGGAATCGGAGATTCAACATATAATTACAACGGCTTGATGGATCACGTGGCGATCTTCGGTCAAGCGTTGAGTGCGAATCAGATTGCGGCATTGTATGATACTGCTTCCGGCATAGCCCTAACAGTCACGCTCAGCGCGGTTTTGAGCGATGGGCAGGTAATTTTGAATTGGAATGGCAGTGGGCAACTTCTCCAGGCCCCCAGTCTTACGGGCCCATGGACAACGAATTCAGCTGCCACGCCGCCGTACCAGGTGACACCTTCAGCGCCGCAAATGTTTTACCGAGTGCTGGTCCAATAGCCTCATTTGGTGGAAAAATCGTAACGGGCAGTCACGAGGAAATTCTGACTGCCCGTTTTTGACATAATGAGAGTGGGAGAACGAGTTCAGACTAAGGTGGCCTTGTACTGCTGAAGATCAGTTATACCGGATAACTGCCGGACTGATCGTTGCCCTTAGTTTGACCGGCAGAATTTATTTTTATGAGATTAGATTCAAAGATCAAGGTTCCATCCAACCCGCTTCTGCTGCCAATATTTGCCGCCTTGATAATGATTGGTTGGGTACCGCTGGCGGCCAACTCCCAGAATTTGGTGGCCAACGGCAGTTTTGAGCAGCCTGGAATTCTCAATGGCGATTACACCGTTAACTTTGGCAGCCTGGCCACCAACGGCGTGCCGCATTGGGCCTTTGGTTTATCCACAGGCACTATTCCTGGCGTTTACGATGGTCTGGTCGCCAGCAATGGTGGTCTTAATTCGGGAAATATTGAAGACGGCACGAACGCGGCCTTCTTGCAGGGCGGCAGCATGGTCCAAAACGTCACGCTGACGGCGGGATCCTACAATCTATCCTTCTGGGCCATGGGGCGCTCGGACACGGGCAGCGCAAACCCGGTCGTAGTATCCGTGGGAAACATTCTATCTCAGTTGGTGACGCCTGGCAATACGTCGCAAAATATGTTGAGTGACTGGCAAAATTATATCTTTTCATTTATCGCACCGAGTAACGGCAACTATGCCCTGGTCTTCCAAACGACATCGCCTTACAACCCACCCAGCGATCACACAACTTTCATTGATAACATCTCGATCCTGTCTATCGCGTCAATTCCGGGGCCAACAATTATTTCCGAGCCTGCTCCGCAACAAACGCTCTATGTGGGGCAAAGCGCGCAATTCACCGTCCAAACTACTGGCACCGCTCCTCTTTTCTATCAATGGCAGATTGAAACCAATGGAATATATATCAGCCTGACCAATGGCGGACGGTTTTCAGGAGTCACCAACGCCACTTTGATCATCAGCAATCTGAGGACAGGTGATTCGACCAACTACCTGGTATCTGTGGCCAATGCAGGTGGAACGACCAATAGCACAGTTGCCACCTTGACGGTGTCGGCAAAGCTTCCCGCTGGTTCACCCCGGGCCGCGGTCACCGTCATTAATCCAAGCTTTGAGGATGGCCAGCAGCCCGGGGACGCATATACCACCGGCTACGGAACCATTAATCCCCAGACCGGAGTCCCCGGCTGGCAATTCGGCTCTTCCGGAGGTGATTCCTATTCGGGCATCGTTACAGAATCCGGCCTTCTTTTTGGCACACCCAAGTATATTCCCCAATGCTGGCAGGCGGCCTTCATCCAAGGCACTGGCCAGTTCTCGCAGGCGGTGACCTTCAAATCTGCAGGAACGAATGTTATCCGCTTTCAGGCCGAAGGACAGAGCAGCACGGGGGCAGGCGCCGAGACCATTGCGGTTTCGGTGGATGGCAATGTCGTGGGAACTTTTACTCCATTGACGACGCAGTGGACGCTTTATACATCGCTCCCCTTCAGTGTAACCGCCGGGATCCATGTCGTCGCCTTTGCCGGAACGGTTCCTTATACGGTGTCGGATCGCACCTCATTTATTGACGCCGTTCAGATTGTCACCCCGGCGGAGGCGGAGGAGGTTGTTCCACCGACCTCTCCGGTTTACAACATTGTCTTTGTGGGGGATAGCATTACCTACGGGGCCACATTGGCTGACCCTACTACTCAGGCGGCCTCAGTGCAATGCAGGCAAAGCTTGGGCACCCGCTTCAATATGGCAGTGCGGATGTCCAACCAAGGACACAGCGGCGCGACCACCGTCGACTGGCTACCTCCATCCGCCTATTTCCAAGGGGCCATGGCGGCTGCAGATATGCTGGAGTCGAATCAGCCCGGACAATTGGTTTTTTCCATCATGCTGGGAGCCAATGACAGTGCGCAAAGTGGAACGGACGGTGCGCCGGTCTCTCCTGCCAATTTTCTCACGAACTTGCAATCGATTGTTAGCCAGTTCCTGGCCGATTATCCCAACGCCTATGTTTTCATTCACTATCCCACCTGGTATTCGACCAATACTCACAATGGCGCTGTCTACGACGCCCCCGGACTGGCGCGCCTGCAGACTTATTTCCCCGAAATTGATCAGTTGATTACCAATGGTGGCATCACCCATCCCGGCCGGATCTTTAAGGGAGACGCGTTGGCGTTCGATTACTTCTCGACCAATTATTTTACCGACCTGACACCCGAGTCCGGGGTGGAAGGAACTTTTTATCTCCACCCCAACGCTGCCGGAGCCATCGTCCTTGGGAAATTCTGGGCTGATGCCATCGCAACGAGTCTTAATCTCACAACTAACGATTCTTATACCGCGTGGCTTCAAAGTATTGACATGACTCCGGGCGCGCCCGAAACAGCTTTTGATGATACCCCGACCAATGCCATTGCCAGTAACGGCGTTTCCTATGGCAATCCTGATGGCCTGATTGCGACCATCGTGAATAATTTCACCGGCCTCGACGTTTTCGCTGATATCCGCAACGATACCAACCTCACGGTCGTTATCGAGGATTCGGGCGACCTGGTCAGTTGGAGCCCGCTTGCGTGGCCGGTTGCTCCAAGCCAGAGCGGCGTGGCCACCGGCTTCATCCGCCATGCGGTCCAAGTTCCAGTCGATCACCTGCAATCGGAGAAATTTTACCGTCTCGTGCTCGGGTATTGACTGGGGGATTTTTTAGTCTGTGGCTGCCTCATTTCGGGAAGACCAGCCATTTTACGGTTAATGGACGCATTGGGCGGCTTCCGGTTGAAGACGCACGATGCGGGGTAAGATGGCTGTGCTGAGCCTAACCAAAAATCTTCCATTTAAAGCGGCGACCTGTGCGAAGGGATCTGTTTACAACAATGGGAATATGAGGTGAACACTGGTCCCTTTGTCTGGCTCGGATTCGATGCGATATTGTCCACCAATTTTCTTTATGCGTTGCTGGATGTTAACCAGCCCGTTGCCAGCTACCTGCCGGTCTGGATCAAAACCGCAGCCGTTATCTCGAATCAGTATTTCGAGTTGACCGCCGACTAGTTTCAATTCCAGCAACACTTCGGTCGGGTGACCATGGCGGATTGCGTTGTTTAGAGCCTCTTTAGCGGCAAGAAGTACATTATGACGAATTTCAGCGGGGATCCTTCCCTCGGGAATATTTGCAGGCAATTCCATTCGCCGCGCAATTCCGGTCTCGGTCAAAAGTTCTTCCGCAATGCCTGCAAGATACTCCACCAACGCACCGATCGTGTCGTACTTGGGATTGGCCGCCCAAACCAATTCGTCCAACGCGGCGACCAGTGATCGAGACCGTTCCAAAATCATTCCAAACCGCTCTTTGCTGGCTGCCACTTCGAAATCGTGACCTATGCCAGCTACTGCCAGCATGCTGATCGCCGTAGTGCGACTCCCCAAATCATCGTGTAAATCTTGCGCAATACGCGCGCGCTCCAGTTCAATCGCGCGCGCTTGTTCAATTTTCTGGCGCTCGTTAACTTCATGTTTTAACTCGGCAGTTTTTAGTTTGACCTGACGCCTCAAAAGCTTGATCCACAAAAAGGCCAGCGCAAGTCCGGCAGACATAACCCCGGCAATAGCCAACAACCGATCCAGGGTCCACCACGGTGGTTGCGCCAATACAATCACATCACCGGGAGAGTTGACTATCAACTCGACGGGGTTGCCTCTTTCAGAGTTTTCCGCTCCTTCCGAACCAGAAAAAACCCCGGTTAGCTTCAGGGTACCACCTATTTTCCACTGACTTTTTACAGGTTGGACCAGCCTCAACCGCGCCTCAAATGTTCGCATGCCACTTTGCATTTGCAGCACCTCTTCGGCTCCAATATTTTTTACCTCAATCAGCAATCCTTGCACTGAAATCCTGGTTGAGTCGCGAAGTGTGTTGGTTCCTCCAAATACATAAGGATGCGGTTCGGGCAATGGTGCTTGGCCGGTTTTTCGAGTATATGCTTCGCGAATTAGCGGGGAAGAACGCCCCAACTCTACCAATCCGGCAACTTCAACTATATTGCCCGGCTCAATTTTTACGGATTGTTCCGGCTTAAAGCGGAAGCCAAACCCGTCGTCGGCACAGTAATATATCCCTTGATCATCTGCGAGAACCTGCCCAAAAACTTTCACGCGCTGGAAAAAATTGGCCCGGGCATCAAACTGCATTAATTCCCTTGCGTGCATTTGAGGTGCATCAAATGGATTGGCTGGAGCAGGAACCTCAACACAAATTACGGCATTGCCGAACCATAGCGGATGGTCGGTCGTAACCAATAAAGTCGAAGCATCCCATTTGGCAAACATGCAGCCGCGTATCCTCACTACAGAGTGGATTAATGATTTTAAATCATCCGCCGGGTTGGGATCAAATTCTACATCCACTCTGCCACCCGGCATCAAGAGCATCAGGTGACGATCCCAAGCGCCCGAAACGTAGCCTTGGATTTCCACGCATTGAGAATCCATGCTGCCATTAAGTAATTCGTCGTAGGTAGGATGTTTGGGATCGGGTAGCTCCCCCATGCCAATTCGCATGGCGTTGGAGAGAATCAAAATCGGAGAAAAATCGCCGGCGATGGTGGTTCCCTCGACCTCAAAAATTTCGCCGACCATGGGCGGATTGCTGTTCCAAGGCGGTGTGAGGCCAACCGAAACACCTCGCGCGGCGTAAACATTTTGGATCGAATCTTGGATGACCACGCCGTTTTTTTTACTAGATACCCAGGTGACCACTCCGCGAATCTTGGCGGGGTAGCCGAGCCGAGCCTCAGCCCGTGTCAGTTGTTGCACCTGGGCAGCGCTTGTCAGCAAGATACCTTTGGCCAAGGTCCCAGATGAGCCGTTTGTCACGCTACGCCAAAAACCCCAACGCAATTTGTCGCTCGCGGCAGCTCCAACCCAGCTGCCAAGGCATTCCACCTCTTCATTGGCCTGCGGCAATGTCGGGTTAAGTATTTCAACCGGAACAGACCCGGTCTTGTCCTCCAAGAATATCGCCTGCGCCTTTCCGTCTGTGCGGATTTGCCCGCGTAAAACCACCGACTCTGAAGCGTTCGGATTAACTGAGTGCCTGCATTCTGTGACCGTCGAAAATGATTTGGCACTCGACCAACTCGAATCCGGCACATCTTGAACCTGGACGTCTGAACAGTCTGGAACAATGACCGTGTTGAACGAGCGATGCATTTGTATATCATGAGTGTCCAGACAGACTCCGCGTACCCGGATACGACTTCCCATCAAATAGCGGGGCAACTGGGAACTGGCATCACAGATTATGACACGTAACCGGGACTGGTCAGTTGTCAATTCCAGTTCAATACCGTCAACAGTTTCGCCGATAAATGTGATGGTGCCTTCTGCTTCTGACCAAAATGGCCCGGCAGCGGCGGATGTTTGGCGCCTAAAATCCAACGAAATGGCCCGCCTAGCCCTTCCTTCTCCAAGAACGTCAAACTGGATTGGGAGTTTGTCGATGTAAAGCCGGCTACCGTCATCTGACCTCAAGTAAAACGTGTAAAGCCCGTTTGTATCTATCTGGATGAAACCGTTGTAGTCCAGCCCTACATATTCAGCGCGGGTTTCAGCCCTTAAATCCAAATTCATGCTGACACCGGACTTGATTGGAACCATGGTTTCAAAATTGGGGATGCTATGCCAATCGCCTTCATAACAACGATAAATTAAACCAGGCTCAGGTTTGGCCTGTCCGTTTGCCCCAACCGCTGCGGCCTGAAACAAAACTGCATCAGGAACCGTCATCCGCCCAAAACCAGGGCCAGAGTAGTCCAAGCCCAGAAGCCCATAGGAAGTATAGTTAAACCACTCCACCTGGATGGGATGCAGCCCCTGTTTAAGATAAATACTGCTCGAAATTTCGGATTCAGAGTGCAAACCGTCATTTTCAATAACCGGCGTCTGCCCCAGACTAACGCCCAGGCTGGTGGCAACGACAAAAGTATTGCCACGCAGGCGAATTCGCTGACCGGGTTTAAACGTTTGGTCCCGCCGTGTTGTTTCCAAAAGCTCCGTCCCAGTTTCATCTTGAAGCACAATGATACCCCGATCAGGATTGCCTCCCAAAACCGTTCCCGCCAAATTAAACGACATGACAGCCCCAGGCCGGCTTAACGTGGCTGCCTGCAACTGCAACAGGTTGGTGATCTGTGAAACGTCCGAAGAACGCGAGGTGATCTCGGTCTGCGCAAATATGAGGTTAACGGATGCCATCAGGATGAGAACCGTCAAGGCCGTGATCCAAGCGGCGCAGCTGCACACGAAATTTGCCCGCATGATCGCATGATTCCGACCGATCTGGTTCACCGTGCTTGCGGTTGCAGGTGGAAAGGGTTTCATGTTTTTGAGGCGTGTGATTTTCGCGAATTGGCTTGAGATGTGCGAGGTAAATTTTATGCTGCCTAATCGCCAGACCATGTTCATTTAACAGAACCATTGCAACCAGCAAACCTTCGATCACATTATGACGAAGATCGCCATAGTCGAAGACAACCCAGATATTCGCCAGTCCCTGACCGAATGGATCAATGCCGCTCCCGGCTATGAGTGCGTTTGTGCGTGCCCGAATTCAAAAACCGCCCTGGCACAAATACCACGATTAAAACCGGATGTGGTGTTGATGGACATTCGCCTGCCAGACGAATCCGGCATAGTCTGCACCTCGCTCTTGAAGAGCCTGTTACCTGACTTGCAAGTGATTGTTCTAACCGTGTATCGGGATCGCGACTTGCTATTTCAGGCACTCAATGCCGGCGCTAGCGGCTATCTACTAAAGCGTTCCAAGCCAGCCGACGTGTTGAATGCCATTGCTGAAGTCCTGTCGGGCGGCGCCCCCATGACGGGGGAAATTGCGCGCATGGTCATCGAAACCTTCCACGGGCCGGCAACCAAGAGACAAGGAGAGCCGGGGCTTTCCGAACGCGAAAATGAAATCCTTCTTCTCGTATCAAAAGGGCTGGGCAACAAGGAGATTGGAATAAAATTAAACATCAGTTATTACACCGTGCGCGCCCACTTACGTAAGATTTACGAGAAACTGCATGTCCACGGACGGAGCGAAGCTGTCGCCAGAGCGATTCAGGGCAACCGATAGTCTTAAAGAGTTTCTTGGGCAACGCCGGCGATTTCGACGGAATCACCGCCGGGCCAATCGACTTAGCTCGCCGCCATCATTCCATTCGAGAGGACATCAATAACGCCCCATCACAGCCGTTAAAATGGCACCGGCAAGCCACCGGAAGGATGTGCTGCCCTTTAATTTACAGCATCTGGGAGACAGTCCAATTGACCTATTGCCTTCACCCGAAGAAACGTTAGCTTAAACATAAGGATTTTTTATTTTAAAGAAATGGCGCTGTTCAGAGGCAACCTATCTATTTCGTTGTTATTCTCACGGCAAATGGAATACGGCTGGAAATTTCAACTAACCGCCAAGCTGAGTTTATGACTCACAAAAGCATGTGCGGGACAAGGTGCCGGCAGAAACATTCCGGCGGATAATTGATAAGGTTATTCATTCGAGGAAATACATGAAAAAAGCCAAAGCCAGTGCTTGCAGCGAGACTGCCGGCATTTTTTATTCGATCCCCCAAATGCAGTAAAACTGCCAATAAAGCCCGACCGTTTGATTAAGAACCCATTCCGTAACCATTAAATGAATCCTGCTAAAATAATCGCCGGGTGTTTGCTGTTAAACGTGGCTTTAATGGAAGCATTTTCCGCCCAGCCAGTCTGGCTTGACAGCCTGAATATCTCCACCGCTACGCAAGGCTGGGGCGAGCCACATAAGAACCAATCGGTTGAAGGACATACGCTTACGATTGGCGGCAAGCAGTTCAAGCGCGGGTTGGGCACGCACGCAGAAAGCATGCTGTATCTCGCACTCAATCGCGAGGCGCTGAATTTCGCGGCCAATGTCGGCATTGACGATGAAGTCGGCAGCCAGCCAGACGCCAGCGTGGAATTCTTCGTCATCGGCGATGGCAAAATTCTCTGGCAAAGCGGCGTCATGCATGCGGGAGAGCCATCCCGGCGTTGTACGGTGGATCTTACCGGTGTCAAAACCTTGCTCCTGAAAGTTGGCGAAGGTGGTAATGGCATAGCTTATGACCATGCGGATTGGGCGGATGCCGAAATAGAATCCAAAGGGGCGACGACATTTGTCGCCAGTGGCAGCGAAATTCTCGATCCCGTAGCTCCCTACATCCTGACCCCGCCTCCGCCATCGACCCCGCGAATCAATGGTGCCGATATTTTTGGTGTTCGGCCTGGCTCGCCGTTTTTATTCACCATTCCGGCAACGGGCAAACGTCCCATGACTTTCTTCGCCGACGGACTGCAGGCGGGCTTGCATTTGGATGCCAAGACGGGTCGCATTACTGGCAAGTTGGAGAAAATGGGAAAATATGTCGTGACTTTGCGCGCGGAAAATGCGCTGGGAGTGGCCACAGAAAAATTTCGCATCATTTGCAGCAACCAGATTGCCTTGACGCCGCCGATGGGGTGGAACAGTTGGAATTGTTTTGCCGGTGCCGTTTCGGAGGATAAGGTTAAAAGCGCGGCGGATGCCATGGTCAAGAGCGGCCTGATTAACCATGGCTGGACATATATCAACGTGGACGATTTCTGGCAAAATCAGCGCGATTCAAGCGACCCAACCCTGCGTGGTCCGTATCGCGACACCAGCGGTTTTATCATTCCGAACTCACGTTTTCCTGACATGAAAGGCCTGGCGGAGTACCTTCATTCACTTGGCTTGAAAGCGGGTTTGTATTCTTCGCCCGGACCCTGGACCTGTGGCGGATGCACCGGGAGCTGGAAGCACGAGCGACAGGATGCAGAGACTTATGCCAAGTGGGGATTTGATTATTTGAAGTATGACTGGTGCAGCTATTTCAATGTTGCCGACGGCCAGGATCCCGAAGGCAAAAACGTTCCCCATTGGGGCGAGACCAACAATGAAGCTGTAGTTGAGTATCCCTATGGCTTAATGGGCAAATATCTTCGGGAACAACCACGAGATATTATTTACAGTCTGTGCGAATACGGGATGGCTGACGTGTGGAAATGGGGCGCTTCGGTCGGAGGCAATTGTTGGCGGACCACCGATGATATTAATGAACGCTGGGGAGTGGCAACCCATGGCTGGAAAGATGGCGGTGCAGGCGGTGGTTTGGACGTTATTGGTTTCAATCAGGACCAGGCCGCTCCCTATGCCCAGCCAGGAAACTGGAATGATCCAGACATGCTGATCGTCGGGCAGGTTGGCTGGGGAAATCCACATCCCTCACGTCTAAACCCTGATGAACAATATGCCCATATCAGCCTTTGGTGCCTGCTGTCGGCGCCATTGCTGATTGGTTGCGACATGGAAAAGCTGGACGCCTTCACGCTAAACCTGTTGAACAACGATGAAGTTCTGGCCGTGGATCAAGACGTGCTGGGCGGGCAGGCAACCTGTGTAATTCATGATGGCGACTTGCGTGTTTATGAAAAGAAACTGGAGGATGGCAGTCGTGCCGTGGGTTTCTTCAACGTGGGAACAGCAAAGTTGAGTTTAACTTTTCACGAATTTAAGGCGCTAAAATTAGCCGGCAATATTAACATCCGCGACTTGTGGCGACAAAAAAATGTTGCGATGGTAAACACAGCGAAGGATGGATTTTCGTTCACCATCTCTCCCCATGGGGTAATGTTGTATAAGCTGACGCCAGTGAGATGAATCACCCATAATCCAAAAATTTGAATTTATGCACACGGCAGCCTCGCGCCAGTAATAATTGAGCAGACCTCGAAGTCGCTTCCGCCGGCAAACGCCGCCGGCAAAGTTTTCTACAATCGAAAAGACCATTGTCTCCAGTTGGAGGATTGGGATTCTTAACGCTTGGAGATTCCGTTCATGCTTGTAATGGGCGAAAAATCCTTCAACCGCCCTCCACGGCAACGCTTCTCGAAAAAAGTGCAATTGGCAACGGTGATTCGACCGGTTTTGAGCGACTTCCAAATCAGCTTGCCGCAAACCTGAATTCGAGCATAATAATTTCCTGATTGGGTGGCGCATTAAATTCGTCACTGACAGGAAACGTGGATTGCAAAATGTGAAAACCAGCATTTTAAGCAATCGAATCAACTGGTTGGAAGGGTGGCTGAGTGGTTAAAGGCATCTGACTCGAAATCAGAAGTACGGGTAACCGTACCGGAGGTTCGAATCCTCTCCCTTCCGCCATATTGATTTTAAACTTTACGCAATGCTACCTGCGCTGGTTTGATCGCGTTCTTGGCACTCACCGTTGATTCTCACCAGAATATTTCGCCAGTAAAGTCAATGGATCGTGGACGGCTAAAAATACACTGGCAGCCTTTAATATATTTTGTCATTGTCCTGCCGCAGGGAATCAAAAATGTCCGGGACCAATGAATTTCTCATCCAGCATGGGCTGCCCATTTTATTCGGCATCGTTTTGCTCGAACAAATTGGCATCCCCATTCCCGCCGCCCCCTGGTTCCTGGCCGCCGGGGCCCTGGCTGCTGCCGGCCATTTCAACGCCGTCGCCGGGCTATTGCTGGCCACCCTCGCTTGCCTGATCGCCGATACGGTTTGGTTTTATATCGGCAAATTCCATGGCGCACGGGTGCTCAGCCTGCTTTGCAAGTTTTCACTGGAACCGGATTCCTGCGTTCGTCGCACCGTCAATGTCTTCGAGCGTTACGGTTGGCGCGGTATTCTGATTGCAAAATTCATTCCCGGCATGAGTACCATCACCCCTCCGCTGGCCGGCATGAGCGGAACCAATGCCACGCGATTTTTATTTTTCGATGCCCTTGGTGCATTGCTTTACTGTGGGGTTTATCTCTCGCTCGGCTGGCTCTTCAGCGATCAGATCGCCCAATTCGGGGCCGCCTTTACGCACATCGGAGGAAATATACTGCGGGCCGGTTTGATCGTGATCGCTATCTACATTATTTGGAAATACTGGCAACGCCAGCGACTTCTGCGCGAGCTGCGCATGGTTAAAATCGATGTGACCGAACTGCGTAAACTGATCGATGGCGAGCCCAAGCCCTGGATCCTGGACCTCCGTTCCCAGACCGAGCTCGAAAAAGATCCGGTAGTCATCCTTGGGGCCATTCATCTTGCGTTTGATGAAGTTGAAAAGCGTTGCCAGGAATTTCCCCGCGACTGCGAAATCATCACCTACTGCGACTGTCCCAACGAAATCACCAGTGCCAAAACCGCCTTGCATCTCCGAAAACGTGGATTTGCCCATGTCCGTCCGCTGCTGGGAGGCTTCACTGCCTGGCGTACCGCCAATCATCCCCTCAGCAACTGGACCAAAAACTGACTCCGCATTTATTTTTACCTCAAACACTATGCTTACACCAACCCGCAACTATTTCAAATTTGGATGGCTTCTTATCGGATTATTATTTCTAGTTCGCGCCCAAGGCGTGCATGCAGAAAATGATTCCTGGACCAACCAGGCGGTTCAGGAAGCCGACTGGCAAGCTCGCGGTTGCGTCAATGATGAGCGGGGACAATGGTTTCGGGCTGCGAAATTTGGCGCGTTCATTCATTTCGGCGTTTATTCAGAACTGGGAGGCTATTGGCAGGGCAAACTGTATGATCCAGCCGAACAGATTTTAGGGTTGGGCGACCATCATCTGGCCATTCCCTTGCCGCAGTATGATGCCGTCGCGGCCCAATTTAATCCCGCCAATTTTAATGCCCATGAATGGGTCCGGATGATCAAAGACGCCGGGCAAAAATATTTGATCATCACGACCAAACACCATGATGGATTTTGCATGTATCCCACCAAAACTACGGATCATAACATCATGTCAAAAACTCCGTTTCGTCGCGATGTCATCCGGGAGCTTGCGGATGAATGCGAAAAACAGGGGATCGTGTTTTGCGTTTATTATTCCATTGGCGATTGGTGTGCCGCCGATGTGATGTCGCGCCAGTACAAAACGTACCCGGCTTACATGCGCGCGCAATTGAAGGAATTGCTGGATAATTATCATAATATAAAAATGATCTGGCTGGATAATTACTGGTACGTGGACAATCAGTGGACCAACGATGAGAGCCACGCCAGGGAGCTCTATGCTTATATTCATTCGCTCAACCCGAATGTATTGATCAACGATCGTTGCGGTCGCGGCGCCAGTTCGACGGACGGGGATTATGCGACACCGGAAAACCAGTTGGCCGGATCGCGGCAAAACCGTTATTTCGAAGTGGTCATGACGGATACGGCTGATGACAACTGGGGCTGGGTCAAAGGCGCAACGAACTACCGCAATCCCGGCGATTTGATCCATAACTTGATTGATAGCACCAGCAAGGGCGGCAATTTTGTGCTCAATGTCGGCCCGACCGCCACCGGCGAATTTTCAACTGAACATCAAGCGATCTTAAAAGTCATGGGAAAATGGCTGGCCACCAATGGCGAGGCCATTTACGGCGCAGTGCCCGCCCCGGAATGCCAGCCCAGTTCGCAAAATGGTGCGCAATACTATGCCACCAAGCAGGGTAAAAACATTTACCTCCACGTCACTTCGTGGCCGTCTGATGGCAACGATTTAACCCTCGGCATCAAACGTACTGATTTGGTAAAAATAGAATTGCTTGATCATTCTTTACCGACACCCCCATTCAGCCAGCAGATCATCGGAAATATCACTCAAATCAAAATCACCCGACCGGCCGTGATCGACCCTTACGCCACGATTATCAAATTGAGTTTTAAAAATACCGTAGCCGGTTCAAATTAAGTTTAATGCTTAGGGCGTGTCGTCGAGATGCTTTTGACACATAGCCAATGGGTGGCTTTGGCTGCGCTGCGGCCAAAGTCGTGGCCGAGCGTAGCGTCAGGCGACGAAAAGAACACGTCCAGTAACTGACCACGCCACAAAGTGACTGCTGCGCAGTCATAATAGGCCGCGGCGCGACCTATTCCACCCATTCTAGAATTTGTCTTCAAAATGGCATTCCATTGGCAACGAAAGGGATTTCTTGATACTAGCCCCACCTTTTAAGGTGGGTTTACATGATGGCTCAATAAAAAGTCCCGTAGGGACGGCAGAAAAATTCTTTCGTCCCCCTGGGACTTTCATTTTCTAGACGATAATTATCCCAGTGTTAAAACACTGGGCTATTCTCAAAAAAATAGCTTAAAGACACGCCCTGGACCCTCCGTTCCGTTCTATCGAATTTAATTCTGCTAACGGTTCTTCAGAACCGCAGCCGTCGATTTTTTATTTCCTCTGCCAACTGGATCAACAGCGAATGTGGACTTGCTGTCATTCCAGTTTCAATTTCTCCCCGCCACCACGTCAGGAACAGACACGAACCGGAAACAAATGAGGAGCGGGCTGGAATTTTTCTGATTTTGTTCCATTGTGAAGCGAGAGACATACTTCGTCTGCAAAGTTGCCGGTTAAACAACCAAAGAAATATTTTATGAATTATGTAAAGTTGGGAAATACGGGCCTCCAAGTATCGCGCGTTTGCCTGGGCTGCATGAGCTATGGCCAGACCAAAGTGACTCCCTGGCCCGGCATGCTCAATTGGGCCTGGACCTTAAATGAAGCGGATAGCCGTCCATTCATCAAACGTGCTTTGGAATTAGGCGTGAATTTCTTCGATACCGCCAATGTCTATTCCATTGGCGAAAGCGAAGCCGTCTTGGGGCGCGCCATCCGCGATTTTGCCCGCCGTGATGAGCTCGTTATCGCCACCAAGGTCAATGGTGCAGTTCGACCGGATGTCAATGGTCGCGGTCTGTCACGCAAAGCGATTTTGACGGAAGTTGACCAGAGCTTGAAACGACTGGGCACGGACTACATTGATCTCTACATCATTCATCGGTTCGATTATCAAACTCCGCTCGAAGAAACTTTGGAAGCCCTCAACGATGTCGTCCGGTCCGGCAAAGCGCGTTATCTCGGAGCCTCGTCAATGTATGCCTGGCAAATGATGAAGGCCCTCGGCATTCAGCGGGCAAATCGGTGGGCGCCCTTTGTCTCCATGCAAAATTATTACAATCTGCTCTATCGCGAGGAAGAACGTGAAATGCTGCGTTTATGTCTGGCGGAAGGCATCGGAGTGACTCCCTGGTCACCGCTGGCGCGTGGCCGTCTGGCCCGCCCGTGGACTGACGAACCACCCACCGAACGCGCCAAGACTGATAATTTCGCCAAGACGTTGTACACCAAAACGACCGACATTGATAAGCCGGTCGTTGATCGCGTCAATGAGATCGCGCAAAAACGAGGATTGCCACCCTCGCAAATCGCGCTGGCGTGGTTGCTGCACAAGCCGGTGGTCACTTCACCGATTGTGGGCGCAACCAAACCGCATCATCTCGAAGATGCGGTCGCAGCGCTTTCCATCAAACTTTCGGAAACAGAAATCAAACAACTGGAAGAACTGTATCAACCACATCCAGCGACCGAGGCATTCTCTTGATTGCCCAGCATGACTGATAAACCTGAGGTAAAGACCGATATCGCAAGCGACGCCGCAAAACGTCTCTTGCCCTGGCTTGTGGCCGTCGCCTTCTTCATGGAATCGCTCGATACGACGATTCTGAATACAGCAGTACCGACAATCGCCCAGGCGCTCGGCGTCACGCCGCTGAACATGAAGGCGGTCCTTTCCAGCTATACCTTGAGTTTGGCCGTGTTCATTCCGATCAGCGGTTGGATGGCAGATCGTTTTGGTACCCGCCGGGTATTCTCCTCAGCCATTGGTCTCTTCACCTTGGGATCATTTCTCAGCGGCATCTCAAGCAATATTCATGTATTGGTTGCCTGTCGGATTTTACAGGGTGCGGGCGGGGCGATGATGGTGCCCGTGGGGCGCATGACTTTGGTGCGCACTTTTCCCAAGACCGAACTCATCCGCACCATGAGCTTCGTTGCCATGCCCGCCCTGATCGGCCCCATGCTCGGCCCCATCGCCGGGGGATTGATCGTGGGTTATTTTCATTGGCGCGCCATTTTCTTCCTCAACCTGCCTATTGGTTTGATTGGCTTATTCATGGTCTATCGACATTTGCCGGATTATCGTGAAGCCCAATCCAAGCCGCTTGATCTCGCCGGCCTGATTCTATTCGGCATTGGCATTGGCTTGCTGGCGTATGTGTTGGAAATCTTTGGCGAACATACTTTAAGCGCCCAGGACTTGCTGATTCTACTGGCCATTTCCGCCGCGTGTCTGACGGGTTATGGACTGCGCGCAACCCGCATCCAATTTCCCCTGCTCCGATTGCCACTCTTTCGCATTCGCACCTTTCGCGCCTCCGTCAGTGGCAATTTCCTGACCCGGCTTGGCATCGGCGGGATTCCCTTTCTCTTTCCCCTGCTATACCAAGTCGGCTTCGGATTCACGCCCATCCAATCTGGCTTGCTCATGATGCCGCAAGCCCTCGCCGCCATGAGCTTAAAATTGGCGACACCAAAAATATTAAAGCGCTTTGGTTATCGGCGGGTGTTGATCTCCAACACAATCGTTCTGGGCTTGCTGATCGCCTCCTTTGCGACCATCGGACCCAACACTCCGGTTTGGGTCATTGTCTCCCAGGTGTTTATCTTCGGGTTTTTCACGTCATTGCAATATACCAGTATGAACACTTTGGTTTATGCGGATGTCGCTGCGGAACAAACCAGCAGTGCCGGCACCATCACGAGCACAGTGCAACAGATGTCCATCAGTTTCGGCATCGCGACGGCATCACTGATCACGGCGTTTTTTATTCCTGATCACCTTCACACCAGTGCACCCGCCATGATTCAAGGGGTTCACAAAACGTTTTTGGTTTTGGGCGGATTGACGATTCTTTCCACCCTGATTTTTCGTGAATTAAAAGACGACGACGGCGACACAGTGAGCCTGCATAAATCGCTTCAACACGCCGGATAAATCAATGCCGGGCTTTTGCTGCCATCAATTCCAGCTCGGGATTTTCGAGATTCAATAGCTGGCGCTTCCGTTCCAGCCCACCAGCAAAACCATGCAAGCCACCGTTTTTCCCCACGACCCGATGACAGGGAATGATGATGGAAATGGGATTGCGCCCGGTGCTGGTCCCGGCAGCGCGGATGGCCTCAGGCTGGCCGGCTTGTTGAGCCAGATCGCTGTAACTGACAGTTTTTCCGTAAGGTATGACCGCAATATTTTTCCAGACGGCTGTTTGAAAATCCGTGCCAATCGGGCTGAGCGGCAATGAGAAAATTTTCCGGCGGCCCGCAAAATATTCCTGCAATTGTTTCCTGGCCGATTGCAAAATGGGATGTTCCGCCTTCGGTTCCCATTGTTTGCTTGCGGCTGGCAAATGTTTGCAGCCGACAAAATAAACTCCCTTTAACGCCGCCGCATCGGCCACCAACATCAGGTCGCCCACCGGACTCGGTACAATCACATAATAATTTTCCCTTCTCGCTCCATCGGTCCGGGCCGGTTTCGTCTTCAATTTTGCTTTCATGTTTCCACCATAGCTGGAATCAAAAAGATTGCTGGCCATTTTCGGACATGAAGACAAAATCATTTTGATGTCCGAAAATGGCCAGATGCTGCCAGCATAAAGGGTTACAAAATCCATCATGCAACTCGATCCAAAAATCCTTTACCAAGCGCTGCTCGCGCGGGACACGCGTTTTGACGGCACCTTTTTTACCGGGGTTACTTCCACCGGCATTTATTGCCGGCCGATCTGCCCGGTAAAACCGCCCAAGCTCGTAAACTGCCGGTTTTATGAACACGCTCCGGAAGCTGAATCGGCGGGATTTCGTCCCTGCCTCCGATGCCGCCCCGAACTGGCGCCGGGCAATGCTCCCGTGGATAATTCCAAACGGATCGCTCATCGGATTGTCCAACGCATTGAAGCCGGCAATCTCGAAGAAAAGGCGGCGCTGGAAGCGGTTGCCGACGAATTCAAATTAAGTTCGCGGCAAATCCGGCGCATCATTCAAAAAGAATTAGGCGTGGCGCCGATCCGGTTATTGCTCACCCGCCGGTTGTTATTGGCCAAGCAATTATTGACCGAAACAAAATTGCCGGTCATCGAGATCGCCTTTGCCAGCGGCTTCGCCAGTTTGCGCCGCTTTAACGATGCGTTCAACCGGCGCTATGGCATGCCGCCTACCCGCTTGCGCCGCTCCGCCGCCGCGAACGACGGGCCAATGGCCAGCACGGATACCATCACCCTGCAACTGGCGTATCGTCCGCCGTACGATTGGCCGGGCGTGCTGGCTTTTCTCAAGACGCGCGAATTGAAAGGCGTTGAGTGGGTGACGGAACATTTTTATGCCCGCACAGTGCAGCTTGGCGAGCAGCGGGGTTGGATCAAAGTCACGCTGGCACCAAAGAAAAATGCGTTACTATTGGAATTCACGCATAATTTGATCGCCGGTTTGCCAGCACTGTTACGACGGGTGCGGGATTTGTTTGATCTGGACGCACGACCAGACGTCATCGCCAAACATTTCGAGCATGACCAACATCTGGCTTCGATCATCAAAGCCAATCCCGGACTGCGCGTACCTGGTGCCTTCCATGGCTTTGAACTCGGATTGCGCGCCATCCTCGGCCAGCAGATCACCGTGAAAGCGGCCACAACCATCGCCGGGCGGATGGCAACCGCTTTTGGTGAACCGATCACCACGCCCTATCCAGAACTCAACCGACTGACACCGTCGGCCGGGCGCATTGCAAAAGCCAGCGTGGATAGTGTGGCCAAGCTGGGTATCGTGAAGGCCCGTTGCCAAAGTTTGATCGCATTGGCCAAAGCACAAAAATCCGGAGAAGCATCGCTGGACGATGACACCCATTCCGATCCCGAAGAGATTATTCGACACCTGGTGACTTTGCCCGGTATCGGTCAGTGGACCGCGCATTATATTGCCATGCGAGCCTTGCGCTGGCCGGATGCTTTCCCCAAGGAGGACATTATCGTGCGCCGGGAGCTTGGTGGCGTTACGGCCAAACAAGCCGAAGAGTTGGCGAAAGACTGGCGTCCATGGCGAAGTTATGCGGTGCTGCACCTTTGGCGAAAAGCTAAACAATCATCAGCCGCTTTTTAGCGTTTGATCATGGCATTGGCACATAGCTGCCATGGGTGAAATCGGTCGCGCTGCGACTGATTTTGCCTGTGCCACAGGCACTTGGTGGCATGCTTTTGTAGTGGGGCGCTCTATTTCGTCGCCTGGCGCTGCGCTCGGCGACGACTTTGGCCGCAGCGCAGCCAAAGCCACCAACTGGGCCAAGGTGGCTGTGTTTTGCCATGGTTATTTAGAACTTGTCCGAAAAGAAATCAGCGGCGATTTCTGCTCTTCCTCATCGTCATCATCGTCGTCCTCGAAAAATCTTCTATAACTCGAGGAGGATGACCAAGGAGGCGCATCAAATTGTTTCCCCCTAGAGCGGTTCAAGAAATACTGTAGCCATTCGGGAAGAAAAGAACAGCTGCGGTCTTTTTGGGTTTTGGCGTCGTTTCGGCTCCGTCACAGGTTTTTTCAAACCTGCTCCTTCGCCGAAGCCTCGCCAAAACCCAAAAATCTTCGCTCCGAACGGCCACAGTATTTCTTGAACCGCTCTAAACAGTCCGTGTACGGCTCTTTATTGCCTTCAATCTCATGTGCAAGCGCCCGCAAATCTTCGACAACCAGGCGGGAGCAAGGGTGGAAACCATTTGTTAGCGTGACTTACGTTACGGCTAAAGACAGCCGGACACTTTAAAACCACGCTAATGAAAATACATCGCAACTTTTTGGCATTACTCAGAGTCATTGTCGTTACGACCCTGGCCACCCCTTCAATGCTTTTGGCAGCAACCAACGGTTTTGTCGTTCCCACCTTTTGCGGCTCGGCTGACAGCCAATCGGGTTATTGGGAAAATTTCACCGTGCCTTACGGATTACCCGGCAATTCGCCGGATCAACCCGACGCCACAACCACAGCCGTGTTGGTGCAAACCAACCCCAATGGTTTTCTCACCGGCACCGCCAACATTTATAATTTCACGGATGCCAATGCCTTTGTCGTGTCTGACACATCTCCGTACACGCTGGGCACCGTGGTACTACAGACCCACACGGTCGGCGCGGAGATCAATTATGGCTCGGTTGTCTTAAACTATACCGATGACAACGGCCCGCACACGCTCGCGCCGATCTTTCGTTACGAGCTGGACCGCAGTGCCGGCGGCGTCTCGTCGTTGTGGCAATGGGATTTGACGGGGCTTGGCGTCAGCACTTACAACGTCACTTTTGCCGCCGCTGGCTCGAGCCTGAGTTTTGACGCGATGACCCTGGACACCGCCGCCCAATTCGGCGCGGCATTTCCACAGCAGCCATTTGTGTTGCCAGCCACGCCGGCCAACCTGGCGCGCTGGATGTATCCTTTCAATGCCAGCCCCGCCAATCGCCCGACCGCCAGCGTGTTTGGCGCGCTGGGATCAACACCTGACTTTGATTCACGCGATGCGCAATTTCTGCTCGGTTGGAACACCACCAATCGCATTCCGGCAGGACAGGGCATCAAAAATTATCTCATCCGTCATGCCCGGGTGACACTCACCATCGCTTCCGCACAATATGCCTACACTGGAACCTTGCGCGATTACCGTAGTTATTTTCCAACCAACGATCCACGCTATGTGCTGTCCGCCACCACGGGCAGCCCGGTTGAACTTTTTGGCACCGGCTTTCGCGCCGGCTTTACTTCAATCACCTATCCGCAAGACGGCCCTTGGGCGGCAGATCCCAATGCCGGCACCTACACCAATCGCGCCGTTTACGCGGCAGGTTTCGACACCAACGGCGTGTTAGTGGATGTGTCCAATAACGTCGGCGATGATGGCACCGATGAAATTAGCAGCCCGTTTGAAGTCGCCCCCTTTGCCGTCGGCCAAAACACCAATGTCGCGCCCGGACAAATCATGCCGCTCAACAGCCAGCTTACCTTCGACCTGAACCTGGATGATCCGTTGATTTACCGTTATGTGCAGCAAGGACTGAACGATGGCAACCTGAGTTTCATGATCAGTTCTTTGATCAACGCCAGCATGACTGGTCCGCCAAATTATCCAAACTTTTACACAATCTTCAGCCCCATCGCCTTGGCGAATCAATTTCCGTTGCTCGCCATTGACGGTGAAGTTGTCCGCACGAACGTGGACAATGATGCCGACGGCTTGCCGGACGACTGGGAGAATTTCTACTTCGGTTCACTCGCCAATAGTGCCAGCAATAGTTTAACCGGCGACAATATCAATAATCTGGCCAAATATATCGCCGGCACCAACCCGACGAACGCCGCCGGTGAATTCCGGGTGCTCTCCCTCCAGCACCAACCCAGTGCGACAGAACTGCATTTCACCACGGCGCCGAGCCGCCAATACGGCATCCAATGGTCAACGGATCTGAAAAATTGGCAGGCCATCACCAACCCACTATTGAATTATTCTTCGGCGTGGCTGGCCAAAACGGGCACGAACCTGGCTTATCCCGCACTGGTCTATTCGGTGTGGCGTGACACCAACGCGCCGGGCCCCCAACGGTTCTACCGCGTCAGCGTCCAATGAAATCCGTGATGAACCATCATTCAAATCCGCGCCGCGCGTTCACGCTCATTGAATTGCTGGTGGTCATCGCCATCATCTCCATTCTGGCCGCAATGTTGTTGCCGTGCCTGGCCAAGGCTAAAAATCGGGCGCGCATGATCGAGGAAACTTCCGCCGGACGGCAACTCATGCTGGCGGTCCAAATGTATGGGGATGACCATGCGAATGCAGTTTTTCCCGGTTACGCCACGGATACCAGCGCGGTAGACGATCAAAATCAATCGTTATTTTTCCCGGAAAACGCCCGCTATCCGTGGCGCATCGTGCCATATTTGTCCGGTTCGATGCCTTTGATCTATTCCGGCGAGAACCGCGCCAAACTGCTTCAATTACAGGGCGGAAACCACAGTGATTATGTTTATTCCGCAAGCGTTTTCCCGTCACTCGGGATCAATTCGTATTTCATCGGCGGCAACGAAACGGAATTTCCCGCCGCGAGCGCCAATGCCGTGTTCGGCAGCGGAACCGTGGTCACTCGAATGGCCGAGGTGCAACGGCCCAGTGAGTTGATGGCGTTCATGTCCGCCCGCTCGGCGGTCAGCGGCAGCAACGCCCAGGGCTATTATCAAGTGACGCCGCCATATCTGAAAACGCGCCAATGGCCGGCGGGTTATTCATCCGCGCTAACCCCGGCGCAATGGGGTTTCGTCGCACCGCGGTTCAATAACCATCACACCGTCGCCGCCCTGCTGGATGGGCACGTGGAAAATTTCAATCTGCTCGCGATGCAGGACATGCGCCACTGGTGCAATCATGCGGATCGCGCAGATTGGGTTTTACCGCAATGATCCTCAAGACCGTCCTCCATCCGACGGGGTTGCCTGCTGCGTGCCGGTGCGCAGCGGATATAATCCCGGGCAGCAGCCGAACGTTTCATGGAACGTGCTGCTGAAATGGCTCAGGCTGTTGTAGCCTACTTCAAACGCGGCTTCGGTGACGTTGCATTTGCCGGTGCGCAATAATTCCGCCGCCCGTTCCATCCGGATCTGGCGCAGATATTGTTGCATCGTCAGGCCGCCAGACTGCGCGAATTGGCGGCTCAGATAGAACGGGCTGCAACCGCTCATGCGCGCGAGTTCTTCCAGCGACGGCGGTTCTTGCATCCGCTCTTTCAAGATCAACTTGGCTTTCTCAACGCGTTCGCGCGCGAGCCGCTGGGTGCGCGTGCACAATAATTCGCCATTGGCCGGGCGAAAGAAAAGATGGGCCGCGACTTCGAGAGCCTTGGAACGGAACCACATTTCCTGCGCCGGGTTGAACACGGGGCAATGCCGCAAACTTTCCACCAGTTGTTGCAAGGTAATCGCCAGCCGTTCCGGGGGTGCCACGACTGAATCCACCGCCCGGCCCCGCACCAGATCACGGACAAGTGGGTGCACGTTGTCAACGTGACCGCGAAAGTGTTCCACCAGGAAGGCCGGCGAAAATTCGATCGTGATAAAGCGGTGCTCCACACCGGCCGGTCGTGTGGCCATCAACGGCGGCGCACCCTGAAAATAAAAGGCCAGGGTTTGCGGCAACAATTCGATGCTTTGCTGGCCGTCGGATAATTTGCCGGTACCGGCGAGATTCAGGCATAACTCGACACTGCCCGGATGAAAACTGCGCGCCCAATCAAATTCTTGCAGGGCGGTAAATTCATGCCACTCGAAACTAAATCCCAGATCATGATGACTGCCGAACAGCGGGCGCCAGCCGTTGCCGATCGTTTTCCACGCGGGCGCTTCGGCAAACGACGGACGGGCCGCAATTGCGGCATCGCGCCAATTTGACCGGCCCTTGATTTTTTTTACCGCTGACACAAATTACGGCTGCGGTGAAAAGTTGCGGTTGCATGCCTGCACTGACTGCCTTGATTTTCCCGGCCGAATAATCTCCAACATGCAGACACGTTGCCTGAATCTTTTGCCGTCTGCTTCCGGTGCATTGCGCTTCTTTAGCGGACGCTTGCGCAAACTGACGCCAATCTTCGGCAAACTGCCGGAAGCAAAGCAACCAGTCGTCCGCTAGGCTTCGCTCATGTTGAAATATTTTTTATGCCCACCGCTGGTCGCCGGCACCCTCGCGCTGAACACTTTTAATTCATCTGCCGCCGGCACCTACGCGCCAATGCCGGTGGCCATCACCAGTTTTGGCGCAGTCACACAGTCGGGCTGGCTCTATGTTTATGGCGGGCACAAAGGCAAGCGACACGAGTATTCTTCCAACGAAGTTTCTGGCGCGTTTGTGCGTTTAAATCTGGCCGATGGAAAAACGTGGGAAGCCCTGCCCGCCGCCGCGCCGGCGCAAAGTCCCGTATTCGTTGCCGACGCAAATTTTATCTACCGCATTGGCGGCATGGCGGCGCGTAATCCCGAAGGCCAGCCAAACGATGTCTGGTCGCATGACACAGCCGCGCGGTTTGATTTACGCACCCGGGAATGGCTGCCGTTGCCCAAGCTGCCGGCGGCGCGATCCAGTCACGACGGCTGGATCGTGGACGGCAAACTTTACGTCATCGGCGGCTGGAACTTGTGCGGTGATGAATCGGCCGCGATCTGGGCGACAAACGCCCTGATGCTGGACCTGCATTCGCTGAATGCACAATGGCAGGAAATTCCGCAACCGTTCCAACGGCGCGGACTCTGCGTGGCAGCCTTGGGCAAGAAACTGTATGCCATTGGCGGCATGGACAGTGACGCGTCACCCACGCTGGCGGTAAGCGTGCTCGATACTGAAACCGGAAAATGGTCGGACGGCCCGCCCCTGCCCGCCGGCAAATTGAAAGGCTTTGGAAATTCAGCGTGCGTCGTGGCTGGAAAACTTTATGTCAGCGGGATGAGCGGCATCGTCTGGCGACTCAATGTCCAGGCTGACGGCTGGGAAGAAGCCGGAAAATTGGCGGCACCCCGTTTTTTTCATCGCCTGGTTCCGGGGGCCGATCACCAAATTCTCGCGTTGGGCGGCGAAAGCGATGAAGGCAAATTGCGCAACATCGAAATCATTTCCCTAAACCAATCCACGGCCAAAAATCCATGAGAACTAAATCCGTTTGCCTGCTCACGACGCTGTTGACGACGTGGCTATATCTAACGCCTTCAGCTGGCGCACATAATCTTTGGCTCGAAGACACCCCGGAACATGGTCTGACCATGCGCTTCGCCGAATGGCCGGATGAATATGAAGTGTCACCCGGACATTTGGACGAAGTTGATCCGCCCATCGCCTGGCAAATCGGCACGAATGGCCAGCCGGTTTATTGCCAGTTCAAAAAAACCACCGATCAAATCCAGCTCCCAGGTGCCGAAGCAAAAAACATCGCTGCGCTGGAAGCCGGGTTTCAAGTGATGACGCCGGAAGCAATGCGGGCGGAGGGCGCACCCGTGCCTACCAATACACCGTCGCGCAAACCAATCTTCTACGCGCGCTGGCAACCCGCCGGTGCCGGCGCCACCAAGCCGGCGATGAATCTCGATATCGTTCCGACCAGCAACCCCGGCGAGTATCAGGTGTTTTTTCGGGGCAAAGCCGTTGCCGGCGTGAAAGTCACGGCCTATTTGCCAACGGGCAAGGAACAATCGCTCATCGCCGATGAAAAGGGCATCGTGCATTTCATTGCCGACGAGCCC
>DASYEY010000084.1:0-3861 GCA_036498725.1 Verrucomicrobiia bacterium
TAGGATGTCTGGCGGGTTTCATGGTTGCGGCACTGACGCTGTTCCGCGCGACCCTGGCACGGCGACTTACCAGTCAAGACGTGGTCGTGTCAATTATTTGCCTCGCGATCTTTCTCGCCGAGTATCTGACTCTGCCAGGCAGCGCTAAGGCGGGTTTTCTAGAAGGTCTCAATGCCTTTCTCAAGGCGCTGGCTTGGCCGGTGGTCTTCATTCCGGGCATCGGCGTGCTGACGCTTGTGCCACTGGCGGGACTGGTTGCAGCGCAGATTTTCCACCCTCTTTTCGTCAGAAGAATGTCGCATTTATCACCGGTGCAGGAGGGCTGATTTTCCTGATCGCCGTTGCGACAGGTGCCTTCCGGGGGGATAATAACAACAACGGCATGCCCTCCGGCCGCTACACGGATTTGTTTATCATGGTGCCCCTCATCTGCGCGGTGGCTATCTGTTTGCTTTATCGCGGTTGCACAGGAAGTTACCGGGTCGGCTGGGGAATTTTTGCTTATGCTTGGGTTTGCCTTCAGATTCTCGGATTTTCAATTCATATATTTTATCGTGTGATTCCGTTCATGGCGCGGGAGTCGGGTGAATGGAGCCAAGCTTACAAGCAGGTCCAATTTCGCGATCTGATTCGGGGCACGACGGACATCTCTTCCGCTCCGAAATACTCGGAGGACGTTGGCCTAACCGACTTGTTGCTTGAAATTGTCCGAGACAAAAAGCCACTGCCAGCCATGACGATTCCCATGGTTACTGGCTTTCCGCTCCAGGCAGGAAGCCGTGGCACATATATCATTGATGGCTATTACCCCTTTTACCAGCCACGCCCAACTCAGCTTTATTGGGGAAGTTTCGATCCCCAAAACCCGGCGGCAACCGATAAATGGTTTCTTTCCGGACCGTTTAAGCCCCAGGCGAACTGATCTGCTGGTGGATAAGAAGTCACGGTTCAGCAACTACCGTCTGGATGGCGTGCAGTTGACTCTCGTGGATGAGACCACGGGTCGGCGGGATGAATTATTGCCGCAGCTGGCCCATACGTTCCCGTATGTGCTTCGGGATTGGGAATTGGTTTATGCCAGGGTGACGCCGGGGGATGAATATCGGATCGAGTCACATGCCGCCGGACCGAAACAGTGGATCGCATTCGGCGAACCCTTTGAATCGGGCCGGTTGACCCCTCTTATCGTGGGCGTCAGTCAAAGCGGCAAACTGCTCTGCCTTTGCGGTGTGGGATTGCTCACACTCGTTCTGGGCTTCAGTTGGCTAAGAAGTTCGCAAACGGATAAAGCTTAAGGATAGCAAGGTTTTCATTTCTGCCATGATGTTGCGGGAAGTAACCTCACGCCCGCCAGCAGTCGGGAACATGATTTCAAAAATGCTCCAGCCGAAAACTCACCGTTTTTTGTAATCCCCGCAACTAAAATATTTTTCCAGCCAGACGTATGCACAGATGAATAGATACCGGCTGCCCATTTCCTTGATTTTCAATTTGGCCTGACCGAATTGCCGGTTACGCCAAGTGATCGGCACCACCGTCCACGAATAGCCGCGCACGACGGCCTTGAGCGGAATTTCCACTGTCAGGTTGAAGTGCGGCGCGATGAGCGGCTCGCAACCTTGGATCACCGTTCGACGATAGGCCTTGAATGCGTTCGTGGTGTCGTTGAGCGGAATCCGAAAAATGAGGCGGATGAAATAATTCGCGAGCCGATTCACCAACAGCTTCAAACGGGGATAATCAATCACGCCGCCGCCCTTGACGAAGCGGCTTCCAAAAACGCAGTCCCAGCCCTCGTTCAACAGCTTCCAATAGCGCACTGCGTCACGCGCGTCGTCCGACTCGTCGGCCATCATGATGACGACGGCGTCCCCGCGACAGTTGCGCAGGCCGAAGGTGATGGCGCGGCCAAAACCGTGTTCCCCGGAGTTCTGGATCGGGTGCAACGTGGGAATTTTTTTCTTCAATATCTGCAATACCTCCCAAGTGGTGTCCTGGCTGCCGTCGTCCACGACCACGATTTCATGCGGCACTTGGTGCAAGTTGAATTCCACATGCAAGTGCTCGATGGTCGCGGGCAGGGCACCTTCCTCGTCGCGTGCAGGGATGATCACAGAGAATAATTTCAGCGGCGGAGCGGATGGATTGGGCGGGTTCCGGGACATGGATCAACAAGGTTTGGTTGCGATCACCAGAAACTGTCGGCCCTTCATCCACCAGAGCCATGGCATGGCCAGATACAGGCGTAAAAAAATCAGGGGATACTCCGGGGCGTTAACCAAAGTGTAGGGCAGAAAACGAGGCGTCACCTGCTTCAGCACGAATCCTTCCATTTCCAAGACCTCGCCCAGCGACGCTTCGGTTAAAATAGTGTGATGGTCAAAAAAATCCCAATATAGGCCCGGCAGATATTTGATGTTTGGCCCCATCGCAATCAAGCTCCCACCCGGTTTCAAACAGCGGAAAGCCTGACGTAGGGTTCGCTTGAGGCATTCCTTGTCGGGCAGGTGTTCAAAAAAATTGCTGGTGAAAACCGCATCGAGCCTGTCTTCGGGCAACGGCCACTGAGTGGAACAATCTTGTTCCAGAAAATGGACGGCGGGCAACAGATGCTTCGGGGCGTCCGGATTCAAATCCATCGCATATTTTTCCCCGGCCGCGATGTTGTTTATGAACTCGCCATATCCGCAGCCGAGATCCAAAACGGCGGCACTAGATGGAATCCAGCGGCAAAAAAAAGTGTTGGTGAGCACCTGCCAGACACGGTTCCGGTAGGCGGAGGTCCCGCTGAAACGTTGCCGGTAGATGCGCTGTAATTCTTGGGCATTTTCAGACATGATATGTTGGTTGATTTACGCGTTTGAAATTTCCAGCCAGTCCGGGTGTTGTTTCACGTGCCGTGCGATTTCATCCAGCATTCCAAGCCAACGATACCCGATGATCTGGTTACAAGGCGGGTTTGCATTAGGATTCCTGGGAGTGGTTGGCAACGGTTTTTTCCAGTCCAAGATTGCCGGGGCTGGGAGGGAATCTGGTGGCGCTGTTGCTCAGTGGCATGAGGCCGTCAAACTGCCTGACCCGGCGGGCGGCGGCAATGCTAATTTAACACGGAAATCGCCGGCGGTCATAGCCGGCGGTTCACCTTGACACGCAATGGGTCATGCGATAGCCAAGACCGATGCAAACCAAGGAACCAAGGCCATTGAATTTACCTGTCCTGATCGCGATTCTCTTTGCACTGACGGTTGCGTATCACTTGGGAAATGCCCTGACGGGAAAGTCCTTGTATCGGCCGCAGCATTTGAGCACAGCCCTTGAGTATGCGCACGGCTCCATCAACCTGTGGCAGCCGGTGATTTCGGGGTTTAATGCGAATGGCACTCCCACGCCGCTGGAATTTCCCGTGTGGCAGGCGGCGGCAGGTCTGGCCTTCAAACTGGCCGGCTCCACCTGGTATGGCTGGGCAAATCTGGTTTCATTGCTGTTCTTTGCCACCGCCTTGTGGCCATTTTATCAACTCGCCTGCCGGCAGATGGGCAAGCGGGCTGCCGGATGGGCGCTGGCCTTTTTTCTCGCCGAACCCCTGATTGTCATCTACGCCGGAAAGGCCGCGACAGATGGGTTCTGTCTGGTGGTGGTGATTTGGTTTCATTACTTCGCTGACCGGATGATTCAAACCGGTCAACTACGCTGGTGGCCGCCGCTGGTGTTACTCGCGTGCCTGTGCGCCGTTTCCAAACTGCCGTTTTTCATGGTGGCTGGACTCGTGGCAGCTTGCATGTTGATCCTGAAACAGAACTGGTCATGGCGCCGCTGGGTTCTGCTGGTGAGTGCGGGTGCCATCGCGACGGTCGTTTTTTT
>DASYEY010000085.1:0-4852 GCA_036498725.1 Verrucomicrobiia bacterium
AAGAATATCAACAAGAGTTGGGGCGAACGCATCTCTTCTTATTGCCCAGCATGCGGGAAACGGTCGGATTGACCATGTTGGAAGCCATGCTTGCGGGTTGCGTGCCGATTGTGGCTGATAATGGCGGCCCGCGGCTCACGGTGACCGAGGATTGCGGGTATAAAATTCCGGTCACCACTCAAAATCAGATGGCGGATGAAATCGCGAACATCATCGTGACGATTGATCGCAACCGAAAAATCATCGCTGAAAAAGGCGCAAAGGCTTCCGAGCGTGTGGCGGCTTATTCTGCCGAACAAAACTATCGTAATACCGTTAATGCGGTCTATCGGACGATAACCCGGAAAAACTGACCGTACGCATGCCTTGCTAAATTACTTAGAGCATTTGGCAGAAAAGAATTAGTACGGCGTGGCGGTTTTTTTGGAATACTTTAAAGCCGGTTTCGCCAGATTGCCGTCGGTTTGGGTACGTCAATCATCACCCGGTTGGTGGGACTTTCCTTGGTGTAAATCGCGTAACTGGTGGGCTTGAGGTTAAAGTGCCCGGCCAGCAACCGGCGCAGCCGATGACCCATGATCCAGAATGGCTTTAAGCGCATCATCCAAGACGGAATCATGGCGTTGGTTTCCTTGGTTTCCCGGATGGCATTCGGCTTCAAGTTCATGTTTTCACCGGTGTCGGCAAAGGTGGAAGTGAAGATGTCTTTGGCTGCCATGGGCACTTCAGCCTTCATCAAGGCTTGAATCCAATGAAAATCACCGAGATCGCGCCAACGAGTATCAAAAAATATCTGGCGTTCACTGATGACGCGGCGGCGGATGAAGATGGAACTGGTAAGCATCGGGAAGCGAAACCAGACTTGCTGGGGGTCGGGTGTGAGCGCGTGCCGATGGCAGATATATTTGCCGTCACCGTCGGTGACGATGGTGCCGGCCAGTAAGACTTCGATGTCCGGATGGTTTTTAAAAAATTGTTGGACGGCGGCGAGAGCGCCGGGCAGGTATTGTTCGTCGCAATTTAGATAGGCAAGAATATCACCGGTAGCGCGACGATAGCCATGGTTGACGGCATCATACATGCCACTGTCTTTTTCGATAAAGGCTTTGACGCGGGGATCTTTTGGTAACCAATCCTGAGTGCCATCATCGGAACAGGAATCTTGTACGATATGTTCCAATTCGACGTCTTTTTGATCCGTGACCGAAGCGATACAGAGTTTCAACCAGCTTGAATTGCGGAAGCTGGGTGTGATGATTGAAAATTTCATTCCCGAGGTGAAAAAATAATTGGTTGATTCCTTTATTTTCAGCTGATTTCTAATCTGAGAGAGTGTTCAAATTGAATGCTGGTGTCAAATAACATCACCATTGCATCAAATAGTATAATTATCGGGTGTAACCATGAATAGTCGGGATTCCAGACGGGCGAGGACGATACGCACACTTTCATCTACGGTCAATTGATCCGTGCGCAATTCGATTTCCGGATTTTCCGGCGCTTCGTAAGGTGACGTAAGGCCGGTAAATTCAGCAATTTTGCCCTGGCGAGCCTTGGCATAAAGTCCTTTGGGATCGCGTTGTTCGCAGATGGTCAACGGCGCATTAATGAACACCTCTAAAAATCGTCCCGGCGGCAATAGATTACGCGCCGCCAGGCGGTCGCGTCGGAATGGTGAGATGAAGGCGACAATGCAAATCAGCTCCGTATCAGCCAGCAATTTGGCGACCTCGCCAATCCGGCGGATATTTTCGTGACGGTCATCGGTGGAAAATGAAAGGTCTTTGCAAAGTCCATTGCGGATATTATCGCCATCCAATAAACAAGCGGGGAATCCAAGATTGACCAACTGCCATTCCAACTCCACTGCGATGGTGCTCTTGCCCGCGCCGCTCAACCCCGTCAGCCAAACCACCACGCCGGGGCGGCCGTTGCGTCGCGCCCGGGCCTCGGCGGTCATTTTTTGCCGTTCCACTAAATGATTTCCAATCGATAAAAATTTCATGGTTATTAAAAACCTTTCGAATATTTCATTCCGTGATTGACGATGTTTCCCCCCCCAATTATTGTAATGAGGGGCGGTTATACCATAGTCCGCATACTGTTAGGATATTTTGTTTGAGCGTTCATATCTGCAGGCACTATCTACGTTCAAATTATCCGGCACGACAACCCCGCGCGCAATGATGGAAATCGCTCGGAAATTTTCTAACTGCAACGTTGTTGTTTGGCGAATGGATTGCTGATGCATGGTGTAATACTTTTAGTTTTAAAAAACACGGAATTGTAACAGTGAAATCAATGGATAATTATTAGCATGGAAAATCAACCAGAAATTGCAGAAACTGGCCGCGCTGCGCTCTTCCGCGCTTACCTTTTTCTTTTTTCCTTTCTGATTGTCACCAGTTGGATTTTGAGTTGTTTTCATGCACTGAACTGGAGCTTCATTTTTGCGATTGTGGGCGTGATCGCAACCATTTTCCTGCTTAAAAACTGGGGTGGTTCTTTTGGTGGCATAGCTCGCGGAGTCGCCGAACCCGCTGCGTTCTGGCCATTTCTTTTGCTCGCCACCTTGCTGTTCATCACAGCGCTAACATATCCGCCGACGATGTTGGATTCGCTGACTTATCGCCTGCCGCGCATGTGGCTATGGGAACAAAGCGGCTATGTGAATTACATTCACTGCGCCGATGCGCGGTTGGATTATATGCCACAAGGCTGGGAGTTGGCGACGCTGCCATTGATTCAGCTGACCGGCGATAAATTTGTCTGGCTGTGGAGTTTTGTGAGCTGGGTAATGCTTTATTTAGTCGCCTATGAATGGGCGTTTAAATTGAGTGGCGACCAAAAAAAGGCGCGTTACATGGCGTTCATTGCGGTGGCCTCAAGCTTCGCCGTGTTGCAAGCGCGCTCATCGGCGACAGATTTGGTGGGGACGACGATGGTCGCACTGGCGCTGCATTTCATTCTGCGCTTTGAAAAAACGCGGCAATGGAAGGAAATCAACTGGGCGATATTAAGTTTTTGTCTGGCGACGAATATCAAGCCGCACTTTGCAGTGATGGGAGTTGTATTGATCATCTGGTTTTTCGCGTCGCCCTCCAAGCCGTGGCGGGCGTTTCATTGGCTATGGTCACCAGCGCTGCTGGCGCTGTGGCTGGCATGCTCTGCCGTGCCGGGTTTTGCGTTGAACCAAAAGCATTTCGGCACATGGGCTGGACCGGGACAAGATTATTCCATGAAAGGCGATAATTCGTTTTTAAATGTTGCGTCTGGCTCGGTGATGATTTTCTGGCAGTCCGTGCAGCCGCCAATCAATCCATTGGCACCCTTTATCAATCCGCCACTGCTGCATGCGACTGAAACTTGGAATATTAAAAAATATGTGCCGCGTTTCGTCTTGAAAATCCCCACGGTTCAAATGGTGGACAATGCTTCATTTGGCTTGGTCACCGTCGCCTTGCTTATCGCTGGCTTGGTTTTGGCATTCAAAGGCCGACCGCAAAAGACCAGTTGGCCGGTGGTAGTGGCGACGGGTGCGCTTTTTGCCACAGTACTGACGCTAACCCACTTTGTTTCTGGTGCCGCTGGCCGGGCTTACTATGGATTTGTGTTTCTGGCGATACCGCTGGCGATGACCGGCTGGAATTTGTTTAGTCCCAGGGCATTGCGTTACGGTCTTTATTTTTCGCTGGCGAGCAGCGTGCTGGCGTTAATTTTTGACCCGAGCAAACCATTGTGGCCGGTTACCACGGCGGAACGGGTCATCGCCAAGTGGCCCGCGCTGGCGCCGGTGGACAGGGGGTTGAAGTCTTATCTTCTGGTTCCAGAACGCGCGCACAGCGGCGAAGATTTACTGAATGCCATCCCGCCGAACAGCCAGGCCATCGCCGCGTTGATTGGGGAAGACAAACCATTGTTGCCACTATTTCGCCCCTATAACTTAAACCGGCGAATCGAGCTGCCGCCGCCGCACATTACGTTGCAAGATTTGAAAGCGCTGCGCGTTGATTATCTCATTGTCGGTCCCATGGCCGAGTTTTTTTATCCGGAAATTTACAATTACCTGAAAACGTCCCGCGAATATGAAGCGGCCCTCAGTCATCAATATACCTGTAAACTTTCCTGCGGTGCAGAGACTTGGACGCTTTATCGCCGCGTTGGCAGTACCGGAACTGTTTCGCAGACGAATCAAAATTCTCAGGTTTGCCGCGCCCGGCAATGAACCATGGTCCAGGGAAATGGTGAACGGCATTCGACGATTTCCAAACGCTGGCTGAGAAATTTCAAAAAGGCGTCGCGTGACCAATGATTCAAGTGGCCGGGCGTATTGCCCCAGTGAGGCCAATATTTGCCGCGAGCCATGTTGAGCACCCGCCAGACCGGTTCGTGCGGCACGCTGACAATCAAATGCGGACGCGCGAGCGAAGCCAAAACATCCAGGGCGCGTTCCGGTTCGGACAGATGTTCCAGCACTTCGCAACAAATAATTAATTCGGCCGCCGCCGCCGGCGGCCGCAAATCGTAGATGCTTGCAATTTCCAGCGGGACATTCAGCTTGGCGCTGTGAATATTTTTCCGTGCCTGGGCGATGACTTGTGTGGAAAAATCACTGCCACGAATTTGCAGGCCGGCTTGGGACAAAAACACGCTCAAATGGCCTTCACCGCAGCCGATTTCGTGAACTTCGCGTGCCCCGGTTGCCCGCACCAATTCCAGCAATGATTTTTTGAAACCATTCATCATGGCCCGGGCCAGGGGGTTTTTCGTGCCGTACTTATTGTAGGCGTTGCCGGCCACAATGCCTTCTTCAATGATGAGTTGATGTTCTTTCATGTGAATTGAAGCTAAA
>DASYEY010000086.1:0-3957 GCA_036498725.1 Verrucomicrobiia bacterium
TGTTTAAGATGATCGCGCAAACATTCGCAAATAATAAGCCTCAATCACACGGCACGGTTCGCGTAGAAGCCCAGTCACGCACTTCGGCAACTTTTTCGGCCATGACCACGGACAATGGGCGCGTTTGCTGGATTTCCGAAAGCAGATCGTCCTGCGTCAATCGCGTATGTTTGGCATGCGCAGTGTACATCGCCGAAACAATGGCCTGCTCAATTTCCGAACCGGAAAAACCGTTGGTAACCTGAACGATGGCGTCGAGGTCAAATCCCTTGGGATCAAGCGCGCGTTTGCGCAGATGTATGAGCAGGATGTCATGGCGATTTTCCGGCGACGGGAGATCGACAAAAAAGATTTCATCAAACCGGCCCTTGCGGATGAGTTCGGGCGGCAGGCGCATGATGTCGTTGGCGGTGGCGACAATGAACACCGGTTTTTTGCGCTCGGACATCCAGGTCAGAAACGTTCCGAGAATCCGGCGTGATAATCCGTCATCATCATTTTGTACCGCGACCCCTTTTTCAATCTCGTCCATCCACAAAACACAGGGCGACATGACTTCGGCAGTCTCAAAGGCTTTGCGCAGATTGCGCTCCGTTTCACCGTAGTATTTGTTGTAAAGCACCCCAAAATCGAGCCGCAACAGCGGAGCATGAAAAATGGCGGCCGTGGCTTTGGCGACGAGACTTTTACCGCAGCCTTGCACGCCGAGCAGGAGCACGCCGCGCGGTGGATCCAGTTCCGCGCTGGCTTCTTCAAGAAAAAATTCCTTGCGGACTTCCAGCCAGCGCCGCAGCCGCCGCATACCGCCGATCTCGGTAAATTTCGCCGTTTCATACTCAAACGACAGGACGCCATCACGATTGAGCAATTCATACTTGGCGCGCATGACTTCAGGCAATTCCAATTCCGAAATCACCCCGTCATCCCTGATGGCTTTGAGGGCAAGCCGGCGCACGTCCATGGCCGAAAGGCCAACGAGATTACGCACCAGCATATCAATCACTTTGTTTGTCGTCTGCACGTCCCGTTGACCATGTTCCGCACCCCATTCGCCGGCAACATCAAAGACAATACCCCGCACTTCGTCCGCCGATGGCAACGGCACACGAAATTGTGCGGTGAACGGAAGCAATTCTTCCGGCATTTTCAGGGCGAATCCGACCAGCATGACGGTGATATATTTCCGGGAACAGTTCAGCGCGATGTCCTTAAGCAAGCGGATATGCACCGCATCCTGTAGATACGGATGAAAATCCAACAAAATAAACAACGCGTTCGACGCCGAGTTTTTGATGTGATTTAAAACATCTTGGGACTTTTCAACCGCCAGCAACGGTTGATCCGCCGGATCAAGCGCTTGCATCCCTTCCGTCACCGACCAGCGAAACGCCTTGAGTTGCTGGCGTTGCGCAATTTGTCGGGCCATGCGAACGATTTGTGGTTCCTCGGTGGTTTCCATCGTGATCAACGGCGTGCGCGAGCGAATGATCGCCTCCAGATCACGCAGCGGACTTTCCGTGAAAACAGAACCGGAGGTGGAAGAATGGCTGGGCCGGAAATTCATTTAACCCCTTAAAGCTCGCGGAATTACAAATTGGTTCAAGAAAAAAATCTGGCGTCGGCCAATCAAAGCAGTTAAAAGCAGGCATGGATATTTTTCTCGAAGCCGCAATTGAAGAGGCTAAAAAGGGGCTGGCCAGCGGCGGAATCCCCATCGGTTCCGTGCTGGTGCTCGATGGCAAGATCATCGGCCGCGGACATAATCAACGCGTCCAGCATGGCAGTGTGATCCATCACGCCGAGATGAATTGTCTGGAAAATGCCGGACGGCTCAAAGCCTCGGTTTATCAACAATGCACCCTCTACTCTACTCTTTCCCCTTGCCCCATGTGCAGCGGTGCCGCGTTGCTTTACAAAATCCCGAATATTATTGTCGGTGAAAACGTTACTTTTCAAGGTCCCGAACAATACGTTCGCTCTCAAGGTGTTCAGGTTAAAATCTTGAATGACCCAACGTGCATCAAATTGATGGAAGATTTCATCAAAGCCCGTCCCGAACTTTGGAACGAAGACATTGGGGTATAATCTCCTCTTTGAGGAAAATATTCTATCACTGTTGCGCCCGGGCAATGTCTGATTGGGTGCCGTTCATGTAGCTATGAAGATTCACGGCGGCATTGATCAATTCACGTCCCGTTTGTGGGTCGGATTCACCGATCAACTTTCCCGCAGCCCCCAGCGCATCAGCCGCTTTGCCATCAGCAAGGCAAGGCCGGCCATCTTTCATGGCCGCCAAGGCGGTTTGAGCCGATAAAATCGCCGCGTCGGTAACTTGGCCATTGGGTACAGTTTTGGTTCCGGAAATAAGCGCAACCACCATGGTTGCCTGCAATAAAGCCTCCTGAAATTTTCCGGCTTTGGCACTCGCCACCGCCGCCTGGCTTAACACCAAGGCAGTCTTTTTAGGATCAGGATGGTTTTCCAGGTCTATGCTGGAAGCGCGATAAACTTTTACGTGCGATAAAACCTGCACCACATGTCCGACGTACGGGGCTTCCGCTTCGATCGCTTGTCCGCCTTGCACTATCGCCACCCCCATCTCAGTATGGCCAGCTAAAGTCACAATATTGCCAGCCGCCGCCATTCCTCGTCCCATGGCAACAGTGGCCTGAGTCCACTGGCCTTGACGCATACAGCCAATTGCTTCCAAGTTTGCCGCGAGAGCGCTTCTGGTATTGGAAAAAACCGTTTCGGTCTGCTGAATCCGGCCCTTGGAGACATCCGCCAATCCGCTAATAACTAATTCTGTAAGATCTTGCACGGCATGGCCAAGGCGGGCATTGCCGATATCGTCCATGGTTTGACTCGCAAATCCACCGGCGACTTGAACTTCGGTCATTATTCGACCGGCTTTTTCCATCTGGTTTGCTTCCATGAGTTTGGTTTGCGCCGTCGCAAACCGCAGATCAATCACCTTCATCCCGACATTATCAGCGACCCAACCAACTCCCGAAATAACAGGTTTGCCAATGGCCAGCGATACCGTCACCACTTTTTCCCCGCTACTGACAGCATGGCCGGCTAGATTATCAGCTCCCACTATACCGTGGATAGCCAGTTGACTGCCCGGAATAATAATTTTAGTTGCCACCCCTTTTGCCAGTGGTCCGGCTATCGGCACATGAGTCACAACCGTATTCAGAGGACATAAAACCAAATCTTTTCCCATCCGGTCACCCACGCCGGCCGCCATAGCCGTGGCTTTATTTAGGACATGCCAGACCTTTAATGGTGAGGGTACAGGGAGTGGAATATGAAACGCCTTCAATTCCGCATTGGAAAACAAGCGGAATAAGAATGCAAAGACAAGGATGTGCTTTGCTCCAAGGAAGTTCATGCCAGCGAGAAAGCAGTTACTTTGCCATCTCGTGGGAAACGAGTGAGACGTGAGAAAATAAAAAACCCGAAGAAAATCAATTCTTCGGGTTTTTTGAAAGACTGGCGGCTACCTACTCTCGCGGAAGCTATACAACCACTACCATCGGCCATGCAGTGTTTGACGGCCGTGTTCGGAATGGGAACGGGTCGGACCACTGCGGTATTACCACCAAATTGTTGCGCACGATTTTAGACGTGCAAAACTTTATAAAGATCGTACCGGATTTTCGGCAATTCTTTGAAAACTACATATAGAAGACCTAGGGCTTACAATTCGCGAGCCTTAAAATTCTTACTCCAAAAAATGGAATAAGCAATCAAGCCGCACGACCGATTAGTATCAGTCAACTGAACACTTCGCAGTGCTTACATTCCTGACCTATCAAACGGGTGGTCTGCCCGTGGTCTTTAGGGAGCTTGCGCTCCGGGAAATATTATCTTGGGAGGAGCTTGGCACTTAGATGCTTTCAGCGCTTATCTCTTCCGCACATGGCTACGCAGCGATGCCCCTGACGGAAC
>DASYEY010000087.1:0-12987 GCA_036498725.1 Verrucomicrobiia bacterium
ACGAGCGGTTCGACCTCGCCCGGGGCTTATATCGAACAGTGGACTCCGACCGGCGGCAACAACCAGCAATGGTCCTTCACGCAATAGGCTGCTTGCCTAAAGGGTAGGGCAAAGCTGCCGCTTTGCCCGGTCGTGAAACGATGATGGCTTGATTATGGGGCGGAGCGGCAGCTCCGCCCTACCATGAAGTGGAGATAACTCATATGAATTGGACGCATCGCGTGACGCTTGTATTATTGCTGGCCACCATGTTATGGGGGATGACCGTTCACTTTCATTCACCCGATCCGGTTCCGCCGATCGCCCCGTGCCCCGCGCCTCGCTCTCCCACATTGCGACTGGATTATAGCACTCAAAGGGATTCTCAATTTTTCCCCGTTCAAGCTGCTCACGAACTTTCGATCGCAGAACTGCTCGAACTCGCGAAGACTGATCCTCAAGCTGCCGCCGCGCTCGCCCTACAACTGACGAATCCAACCGCTCGCGTCGAGGCCATCGTGAAAATTGCGCTGATGTGGGGCAGGGTAGATCCAGCGGCGGCGCTCGCCTGGGCGCAAAGTTTGACCGATACCGACCTGCAACAGAACACGCTCTGCTCACTTTGTTCGCAACAGGCTGAAACCGATCCGGCAGCGGCCTTGACCACCGCGTTGTCATTGAATTTGGGTGATCAAAAATCCAGCCTGATCGAAAACTTGGTGATGAAGTGGGCTGCCTCCGACCCGACGGCAGCACTGAATTGGGCGCGACAAACTCCGGATGAAATCGAGCGTGAACATCTGGTCGGGCGGGTCGCTGTGAGTCTGGCCGAGCAAACACCCGAGGCAGCGGCGCAACTGGTGGCTACGGAAATCGCTGCCGGTGAAGTTCAAGATCAGACCGCCATCGCGGTTATCTATAAATGGACCCAACGCGATCCCGGCGCCGCCGCGGCCTGGGTGGGGAGTTTTCCAGAAGGTTCGCTTCAGAGCGAAGCGGTGCAAAATCTCATCGGCGTGTGGGCCATGACCGACGATGCCGCCGCCACCCGCTGGCTGGCCACGCTTCCCGACGGAGCCGCCCGCGCCGCCGGCGAACTCGCCCTCAATCAAGCCCGTCAACGTCTCACTCCCATCGCCTACGCCGGTCAATAAGTGAGTTTTTATATTGTAGCAGCCGACGTGAGTCGGCTCTGATTTGATTTTGATATCCCAAAAAGAGCAGACAGGATTTGCGAATCAATCAGATTAAACGAATCCTGCATAATTCTATAAATCCTGTTTAAATTTTCATTGGAGCCTCCTCACGTCGGCACCTACCCGGAGTTGATGTCGTTTTGTAGGCGACGAGGTGACGAGTCGCTAATTAAAAAAACCTTCAGCGCTCAACATTTAACATTCAATGCCCAAGTACGCGTGGCCCACCACCTTCGGAGTTCAATGTTGAATGTTGAGTGTTGAATGTTAGTTCTAAATCGGTTCTCCCTTGCGGGAGCGGGCAGGCGTGAGGGGTGGTTTTACAGAATTATGCCTGCTTTAATCCATTCCCATTCGGTTCCTTCGATAAATTCTGTCAAAAAATGTTTCGACGGAGCGCATTTAACACCCAACATCGAAAGAACGAGGTGCCGTTTCCTTGGAGGTTGAATGTTCGGTGTTGAATGTTAAATGTTTGTTTTGCGAAGACTCCGCCGGCGGGGCATTCCCTCCTCATTACGGACTATAGAATTTTATCCGGTCTTCGTTTAAACTTTTGACTTCACCAAGCCTGACAGAAACCATTGGCCATGGTTTGCCGGTAAATTTAATTTCTGATGAACGTATGAAAACAAAGATTCTTGGGCTCGCATTGTTACTGAGCGCAGTCGTTTGGGCGAAAGCGGAAAAACCGCTGACGGCGTATGTGAATCCATTTCTGGGCACCGGGCCGTTGACGAATGTTACGGACATCGGGTTTGTCCCGCCGTGGCGCGTGTGGGCGGGACTGACTTTTCCCGGCGCATCGCTGCCCAACGCGATGGTGCAGTTGAGTCCCATCACCAAGTTCGGCACCGGTGCCGGTTATGAATATGAGGCCCCTGTCATTCACGCCTTTGCCCATTCAAACAAAGGCCATTGGAATCTATGTTACGTCCCGATTTTTCCGGCGGCGGGCACCGTTGACCCGGATGATTTTGGTTCGACGTTCCATCATCAAAACGAATCGGCCTCGCCCGGTTACTATCAAGTTTTCCTGGAGCGCAACGCGATCAATGCCGAACTGACCACGACCTTGCGCTGCGGCTTTCATCGGTACACCTATAAAAATGGGGATGATAAAAAATTGGTGGTGAATCTGGCGGTATCGAATGAGCGCGTATCGGATTGGAAGATCGAGCCGGACGGCGATTTTGCGTTCAAAGGATTTCAGGCTGCGCACGAAACCGTTTATTTCTACGCCGTTGCCAGTCAGAAAATTAAAAACATTGAGATGCTCAAAGGCCGGGAACACGACCTGCCGGTGGTCAATTTCGATGGGACCAATCAACTTTTGGAGATCAAAATCGGATTCTCTTACGTCAGCGTTGCCAATGCGAAGAAAAATCTGGCAGCCGAATTGACGGGGAAAAGCTTTGCTCAGGTTCGCGCCGAAGCGGACAAAACCTGGGAGACGCTGCTGGGTAAAATCCAGGTGACGGGCGGCACGGAACGGCAAAAGGGATTGTTCTATTCCTGCCTGTATCGCTCCTTTCTTTGGCCGGTGTTGCGCAGTGATGTGAATGGCGAATTCACGGATGAAAACGGCCGGGTGGTGAACAAGGGCTTCCGGTATTACACCGTGCCTTCCCTGTGGGATGACTATCGGAACAAGCTGGTTCTACTGGGGATGCTTTCGCCGGATGTCACCGTGGATGTGATCCGTTCTTTGGTGGATCGCGGAGAATGCACGGGTTTTATGCCGACGTTCTTTCACGGCGATCATGCGGCGGCTTTCATTGCCGGTTCCTATTTGCGGGGTTTGCGCGGTTTTGACGTGACGAACGCTTATAAATTGCTGTTGAAAAATGCCACCGTCGAATCGCGCCGCGCCCGGCCGTATCTCGCTGAATACATCCAGAAAGGTTACGTCTCCACGCCCGATGTGGCGCATCCCACGGTGGAAACGAAAGCCAAAGCCGGCGTCACCAAGACGTTGGAATATGCCTATGATGACTACGCCGTGGGCTTGTTGGCCCGTGAACTTAAAGACGAAACCAACTACGCGACCATGATGCGCCGCGCGCATAATTACACCAACGTCTTCGACGCCTCGACTGGCCTGATGCGCGGCCGCCTGGCCGATGGCAACTGGGTCACGCCGTTTAATCCGCAATTTCCCTATTACGAATACATGTATCGGGAGGCGAACGCGTGGGAATCCTCCTTCTTCGCCCCGCAGGACACCGCCGGTTTGATCAAGCTCTATCCGAGCCCGCAGGCGTTTGAGCAACAGCTTGACCGGCTCTTTTCCATTCCCTGGAACCCCAATTACATTGCGATGAACATCAATAGTTTCATCGGCCAATATTGCCACGGAAACCAGCCGGATCACGGTTTTCCGTATCTCTATTATTGGGTCGGCAAACCGGAAAAATCCCAGGCCATCCTCAACCAGATCATGGACCGTTTTTATGGCATGGAAGGGGGCAACACCCTCTGCGGCATGGATGATGCCGGAGAAATGTCGTCATGGTATGTCTTCAACGCCATCGGCCTTTATCCGTATTCCCCGGCGGATGAAGATTACATCGTCACGGTGCCGCTCTTTGATAAAGTTAAAATGCAGTTGAACGGCCGGACGCTCACCATTATCAAGAAAAATTCCGGCTTGAAAATAACCGGCATCACTTATGACCGGCATAAAGTGGACGGCTATTTCATCCCGCATCACGAGTTGATGAAGGGAAAAGAATTGCTCATCACCACCGCACCCGCCGATGCAAAATAATCCTTTAAGTGCCACCGTGAAGGGGGATTTTAGACGGGATTAACCGGATCATGCAGGATTTATTTTAAATCCATTCCATTCTGTTAATCCCGTTAATCTTGTCGAAAAATTCCGACTTAGTGGCTTGGCGCCTTGGTGGTTTAATGCGCAGAACCTATTTAACAGTTTTTTAATTTGAAACTCGTCACCTCGTTTCCTACCGGATGAGAAATGGCGATCATTGTAATAAATTTGTCGGTGCCGACGTGAGGTGACTCCATTTAATTCTGGCGGCATTTATTTTTAAATTGACGCATCCGCCGCTTTACGGCGCTCGCCTTTCTTGCGCTGCTGGTCATTGGCGTTTTGATTCTGGGAATTTTTATTGCTCCAAATATCCACGGGCACGTCATTCGTCTGGGGAGATCCCGCCGTGCTCCGTCCGTTGGTGACATAGTGTTCCAGCAACTTCACCAGATTGGTGACGATCTGGGTATTCTTGCCCTCAAGATTGATCTTTTCACCGACGTCATCATGCAGGTTGTAGAGTTGCATGGCCGGCAATCCTTCCCGGAGGGCGGCATCGTCTCCGGGCCGGCCCCAACCGCCGGAGCCGGGGCATAACTCCAATTTCCAATTGCCCTGGCGGATCGCAAACCGGCCATTGCCTCCCGAATGATTGATGATGGCGTTATCCGGGTGCAACGGCTGGGTATCGGTACCGAGCAAAGCCGGCAAGAGGCTGACCGAATCCTCGCCTGCGTTATCAGGCAGTTGCGTATGGAGAATATCGGCGCAGGTGGCCATCAGATCGAACAGGCCCACGATCTGTTCACTATGGCGACCGGCCTTGATGGTTCCCGGCCAGCGGACAATAAAGGGAATGCGATGGCCGCCATCCCATACATCCGCCTTATATCCGCGGAACTGTGCGCTGGGATAATGTCCCATGGCTTCCAATTTAGCCGGCTCGATGGAAGGAGCCGCGCCATTGTCACTGGCAAAGAAGACGATTGTGTTGCTGCGCAAACCCGCCTGGTCAATGGCTTTGAGCGCCTGTCCCACCGCCCAATCCGTTTCCATCACGTAATCGCCATAAGGTCCGAGAACGCTTTTACCCTGCCATTCCTTGGTCGGCACCAGCGGCGTATGCGGTGAAGGCAGCGCCAGATACAGGAAGAAGGGGGCTTTATCCGCGCCCCGCTGGGTGATGTAGTCAACGGCCTTGCGCGTGAAATCGGGCAAAACATTCACCGCCTCAAAATCCGGTGCGGCCGGCCCCAGACGGTTGGGGCCGGGCAGGGGATTCGGCCCATACATAAATGATGGGAATTTTTTCTGCACGCTCGGAACTTCGGTGAAATGATTATTCTCAACATAAACATAAGGCGCCATGTCCAGCGAGGCGGTGAGGCCAAAGAAATAATCAAACCCATGCTGCAGCGGGCCGTCGGTGATTGGCTGCGTGAAATCATGCCGGTCAAATTGCAGGCCTAAATGCCATTTGCCGATAACTGCCGTGGTGTAACCGTGTTGCTTGAGAAGTTGGGCCACGGTCAGGCGGTTGGGGGCGATCAATGGTCTGGCATCGCCTCCTAAAACACCCTTTTGCAATTGTGTCCGCCAATCGTATCGGCCGGTAAGCAGGCTGTAACGCGATGGCGTGCAAAGGGAAGAGCTGGCATGGCAATCGGTGAAGGTGATGCCATCCGCGCACAGGCGATCCAGATTAGGCGTCGCGATTTTGCCGCGCTCGGGGTTTAAGGCGTGCACATCCCCGTAGCCCAGATCATCGGTCAGAATATAGACAATATTAGGGGGATTAGTGGCGGTTGCCGGCTGGGCACCGGTCGGGGCGACGAAGGCCAGCAGGAAACAAATGAAGCAGGATGACAACCGACTTTTTGGTTTTGAGTTCATGGTTTTTCGGGATGCCCGCCAACGCCGGCACCGGCGGCGAAGAATTTTAATGCGTCAAATCAATTTAGGGTGCGTTTTATGGCGTCGTTATAGCATTCACCGGGCGTAGATGCCAATACGTCAAAGCGATGACATCCCGGGTTTCCATCGGGAAACATTTTTTGGCAGCCTTGACAAAATTACCAGAATCATGCCGGATTCATTTGGGGCCGGGCGATTTTGTTCATTCGGTCAATCCTGTCTAAAAAATTCAGCCTTGGTGGCTTGGTGGTTTGATGGTTTAATTTGTGTCATCAGTCGGCCTGACACATTTTATGAAATCCACACTCTTTGATTTAGCGCGTAAGTGGGGTGTCGGCGTCTGTTTGTTGCTGTGGTGTTGGTTCACTCATGCCTTGATGTGCCTGGCCGCAGTATTATTACTTTTGCTTTCATATTTCGGCGTGCCAATCCTGGTAATTAAGATCTTGATTGGAGCCTATGTCATCGTTTGCGTGCCGTTGATCGCGTACCGCTTTGGCCGTGAATTTGCGGCGTATCACGGAAAGACTCTGACGTCGAAGACGAAAGATTCGTGCCAGACCAATCCACCTATGGCTTAATAGTGATCAGCCAGCAATTGCCATGAACGTTTTGCTACTCATCAAAGCACCTTTGGGAGTTCAATTAAAGCGCGTGGTATTTATCATTTACGCTCTCTTCTTTGCGTGGCCGCTCTGGAGTTTTCGACACACTATTTCCGGGTCAGGTTTGGTTGTTTTCACCAGCTATGTCTTTTGCAGTTTACTCGGACTCGGCTACACGTTTGTTCGTGTTCGCCATGCGCGTTTGATATTGGCTGTGCTTGGCCTACTGATCCCGTCAGTATTTTGGACATCCATGTGTTTGATGGAGTTCAGCTGGCCAACTTTATGGGAATCGCCTTTCGATATTTCGTTGGTGTTGGTGGTTTGGCTTGGTTATCCCATTTTGCTGGCGGTAGCATTGTTTAAAGATAAAAGGACGAATGAGTATTTTACGACCTGAACGGGCTAATCCATCGCCGGAACCAACGGCCCTTTCGCAACGGATCACATTTTCAGCCGTTACATCGGCAGATTTCGATCAACTCGTGGCGTTGCGCATCGCCGCAATGCGGAACAGCCTGGAACGTGTGGGCCGCTTCGATCCCGAGCGTGCTCGTGAGCGATTTCGTAAGTCATTCTTTCCCGACCATACCAAATTTATCCTGCTTGATACGCAACGGGTGGGCTTCTACACCTTTCGAGCAACGGAAGAGGCTTTTCATCTGGATCATCTTTATATCCACCCGAACCATCAGGCCGGTGGCATTGGTTCACACGTGATGCGTCATTTGCTTTCCTGGTCTGATGCCCGGGAGATGCCCGTCCAACTCGGCGCATTGCGCGACAGTTCGGCGAATCGATTTTATCAACGCCATGGCTTTGTACGCGTCCGCGAAGATGAATGGGACATTTATTATGTGCGCACACCCAGCCTCAATGAAACTGGGAACGTCTGACATCCAGTTGAAGCCAATATGACGATTGCTCCTGAACCAATTCTTCGAGCCGCGAATGAAACGATTTTGTGGGCTTGTATCTTTTGTCGCAACCATACACTTCAGGCGGGAGTTTCAGCCAAGATGGTTAACGAGTTGATGGAGGCGGTTCATGAGGTTCCGAAGATGGTGGTTGATTGGGATCGGCATGATTTGGCAGAACTTCGGGCGCATTTGAGATGTTTTCAGGCTTCACATTGGCCTGGCGCGCCGGATTTGGCAGCTTACTTTGATCGGAAATTGGAAGCGTTTGGATATGGAGGGAATTATGATTGATCGGGAGGCAGAATTGGAAAAACAGGTTGCTGAGCTTACCACTAAAGTTGCGCGGTTGCGGCGTCTCGTTATCGCTGGATTCATCGGACTTGGTATTTTATTGGCCTTGGGTTTGAATACCTCGCCAGTGATGATTTCCATGCTGGTGATCGGGTTTATGGTGTGGGGAATTGTGTATATTGGCGCCACGTTAGCCAGTGCGTGGAGTCGGCGGTCGCAAAGGAAAAGAGGGTCTCACGTGATGTGACTTATCACGAGACCAACCAACCATTCCCGCTTTAGTCGTGCTGCTGCCATTTAGTTAAGCCGGTCAATGTTTATGCAAATCAGAACCTTTCAACCCGAAGATGAGCCCGCAGTCGTGGCGCTGTGGCAAAGTTGCGATCTGGTCCGGCCTTGGAATGACCCGCACAAAGATATTCAACGCAAGCTGGCCGTGCGACCGGATCTGTTTCTGGTAGGAATTTTGGAGGGACAAATCGTTGCTTCAGTGATGGCTGGATATGAAGGACATCGTGGCTGGCTCAATTACTTGGCCGTGGCTCCGGCCCATCAACGGCGTGGCTTGGCCCGTCGCATTGTGGCTGAAGCTGAGCATTTGATCCAGACAGCAGGTTGTCCAAAGATCAATCTACAGGTTCGCACATCCAATCAGGACGTCATCGAGTTTTATCGTCGCATTGGTTATGTGGTGGACGACGTCGTGAGCATGGGCAAACGATTGGAGCAAGATGACCATGCTGCTTAATGCTCACAGAGCATTTCCATCATAAGATGTGAATGGTCTGCCGACGTGCGTTGATTGGTCGGCGATGAGCTAGTTGGTGTTGAGATTCGTGCCGGAGGCACAACTGGAAATTAGCCAGACACGCAGTGTCTGGTCACTGTCCCCCGAATATTTCCTGTCCTGAAAGGACGGTGGAAACGTTCACATCTTAACTGTCCTTGCGCCTTTCCATCGTCCCTTCAGGACGAATTATTTTTTTGCTATGACCCGTACCAGCCACTGCGTAGCTGGTTAATTTCCAATGTCCCTTTGGAACAAAAAATATCAACTGCCTATACTTTCCGTTTTCGCGATTGACACATTGGTTCTGACGTGGCTCAGTTTTTAATCATTAGCAGTCATTTATGACACATCAACCAAACCGAGGCCGCCTTTCCCGAGGGCTGGGCTTGATGTATGCCACCGGCACTCTGTTGATCGTGTGTGGAATACCGGCGACGATCGTCATCGCCATCTTATTTATGCATGATCGGCTCGTTCATTGGAGTGGCTCAGAGGCTTGTCTTTTTGGCGGCGGCATGATCGCTGTCGAAATGGTTGTGGCGGGCGCTTTGCTATACGTTGCCGAGATGATCGCCCAACGCAGACGCAAGAATTTGACCGGGGATGACGTGCCCGGCAGTTCGGTTCTAGATCGTTAGCTGGCTAGTTATGATTTTCCAATTTTACAACGCGATTAGAGGTTATATAGGCGGCATGTCCGTCGGGTTAGGATTGCTTGGGCTGTTGCTGTTTGTATTCACGATCCCTTTGACCTTTTTCGGCGCGCACTTTTGGGGTGGTTTTGGCTTCAGGGAAGGGCCGCAGCCGACGTCGGCCCAGTATGCTGCCGCCGTGAATCATGCTTTCTGGTGGACCGTCTGGCATCGGCTGCTTCCGCAACTGGTGATCTCACTTGCTTTGGTGGGCTATGGTTTATTTGAGGCTTTTAAAGAGGGGAAACGGCATAAGGTCTAAGTTTTTTGGCCACGGACGAAAAATGGAAAACATTTTCGCGCGAAGGCGGTGAAGGGAACATAAATTTTTAGACGCGAATCATATGGATTTCCGCAAATTTTATGGATGATAACTGGCATAGATCGGCGGCATTTGGCGCCGAGCGGGTAAACCTAGCAGAAGTGAAGTTCACGCCAGAGTTGTTAAGTTGTGTTCCGGCGGAATTTGCCCGCAAGCATCAAGTCATGCCCGTTCAAGAAAGTTCTGGCCGATTGGCGATTGCCATGGCTGATCCAAGTGACCTAAATGCCATTGATAGTTTGTGCCACATTTTGAATCGTGAAATCGAGGTGCGAGTCGCGGAGGCATCGCAATTGGATATTTTTATCCGACGATTTTACGAAGACGATTACTCGGCAAACTGACGCATAATTTTCGTCCTCGTCCTCATCGTCATCCTCATCCTCGTGTTGGTTAATTCTTTTTAATTTGAGTTTCCCTGTCTGTATTCCCGCCCTTGACCATTAGAGCAGGGTGGACTTTATTGTCATAGATGGCATTCAACCTATGAAATCTACTAAATCTAAATCATGGTTTTCCTGTTTCGCTCAAAAGACGGCGCGCGCCAGTGGCCGTCCGGCCGCCTTCGGTCTGGCCGCCGTAATCATTCTTGCCTGGGCGATCAGTGGTCCGCTCTTTCATTTCAGCGATACCTGGCAACTCGTCATCAACACCGGCACGACGATTGTGACCTTTCTCATGGTCTTTCTCATTCAATGCACGCAGAACCGGGACTCTGAGGCCGTGCAGGTGAAGTTGGATGAACTCATCCGTGCGATTGACGGGGCGCACAACGCGCTGTTGGATCTGGAAGAATTGGAGGAGGAAGAGCTGGATGTGATTCGCGCCAAATATTCTGAACTCGCCAAAAAAGCCCGGAAGACGATTAAAAAGGGGAAAGACAGTGATGAGTGATGAGTGATGGGTTTATTTCTGGTGGGGCGAGACTCCGTCGAGCCCTAACTTTATTTGGGTACACAATTTTCAATTGGCAGCCTTTTTAATTGGGGCTCGACGGAGTCGTGATTTAACTCCATGTAGGAGACGACTTGAGGAGCTTCCAATAAAATTGGTAACCTTAATAAAGTCAGAGACTTACGTTGTCGCCTGCAAAGCCGAGAACCCCTCACCCCGGCCCTCTCCCCGTTTGGGCGGGGCGAGGGGGAAATGGTTTCCGCGTTTGAGGACCACCACGTGGTGAGTTGGCGAAGCGGGCAAGCGAGCAATCTACGTCCGGCGAATCGTGCTCCTTCGCCCCAGCGGGGAGAAGGCTGGGATGAGGGGGCCATGATTCAATTCTAAGTAAGTGACGACGTGAGTCTCTGACTTGAAGAATTTACGATTTACGACTGGCGATTTACGATTGCGAAATTTGACCTCGCAACTTGCAACCTTCAACTTGTTTTCATCAGAGACTCACGTCGTCATCTACAAATTAAAATTCTCTCACTTCACCGCCTCCTGTGTTTCGCTTGCGTGGTTGACATTGTAGGTTGGTGGTGGCTTAGTTTTTAGGCAGTAGATTTTTATGACATCACAACTTGTCAAAGACCTTTATATGTTACAGTGGATGCTGAATGGTTTCTTTGAGGTTGGCTCAGATCAAGTACGCCGAAGCGACATTCACACCTGGTTGGACCCAATATCTGATTCAGTGTTTGATGCGTTGCGAGATTGGGAGTCGAAAGGGTTTATTGTGATTTTAGGCGATCCACGCCGATGCAAAGATAAAGATGTGTGTTTAAAGGTTTTGAAGCCGATTCGGGCGATTTCAGAACCAAAGGATTTGAATGATGCGGTTTAGTCTCATATTTCGGGTGTGACTGATAGGTTAAGGTTTCAGAAAAAGTTGCCGATGGTTGTAGTGGTGGTCACAGACCGCCGCTACAATCGAAGTCCAAGGCGATTTTTTGAAGGGCAGGGATGTGAAGGCGATGAAAAAAGCAGTACTCAAACAATCAGCGACACTGCCTGACGCGGTTGACGGGAAAAAGCGCGCGACATATCGTGTGCTCGTTCTCAATGCCGGGTCGTCGAGTCTGAAGTTCGCTGTCTTCACTGGTTTTGGTCACAGGACGAAATTGGTCCGCGTTTTATCGGGCAACATTGAACGCATCGGCTCTTCGACCTCCATTTTCACGCTGAAACACCACAATGATCTGCCGACGGAACATACAACCATCTCCGCACCAAACCATCTCCGCGGCCTGACCTATCTACTTAAACACCTCGCGGGAATCGGCGTTACCGATTTTGCGGCGGTTGGCCATCGGGTGGTTCATGGCGGAATGCGTTATCATGAGCCACAGCGCGTGGATCGGGCGATGCTGACGGAATTACGACGTATCCGCGTTTTTGATCCCGAACATCTGCCCGCAGAAATTGCGTTAATGGAGTTTTTCGTTAAAAAATCTCCGCGCGTGCCACAAATCGCCTGTTTTGATACCGCGTTTCACAAAAAGATGCCGCGCGTGGCAAAACTGCTGCCCATTCCTCGTCGCTATGCGGCCAAGGGCGTTCAACGTTACGGTTTTCACGGTTTATCGTATGCCTATTTGATGCAGGAACTCAAAACGCTTGATGGTTCGGCGGCGAAAGGACGTGTCATTCTTGCGCATCTTGGCAACGGCGCCAGCATGGCGGCGGTGCGTGCGGGACAGAGCATTGATACCACGATGGCGTTCACGCCGGCCGCCGGTCTGGTGATGGGGACGCGCTCCGGCGACCTGGACCCCGGCCTCGTAGCCTTTCTGGCCCGCAGCGAAAAGCTGACGGCGGCGCAATTTGATAAGCTGGTGAATCACGCCTCTGGCCTGCTCGGTGTTTCCGAAACCAGCTCAGATATGCGGGATTTACTGGCGCGTGAAGCGAAGGACGTGCGGGCGGCCGAAGCCGTGGCGTTGTTCTGTTACACGGCGAAGAAGCAGATCGGAGCGTACGCGGCGGCGCTGGGCGGATTGGATACGTTGGTGTTCGCCGGCGGCATCGGTGAAAATAGTTCGGCGAGTCGCGCCCGCATTTGTGCGGGATTAGATTTTCTTGGAATTAAATTGGATAAAACGCGGAACGCAGAAAGCACGCCGGTAATTTCGGCAAAAACGAGCATGGTCACCGTGCGCGTCATCCGCACGGATGAAGAACTGATGATCGCGCGCGCGATCAGTGAAAATTTGGACCTACACTTAACGACTCAAATATGAAAACCAACACGCTGACTCCTGATTTATTGCAAAAGATGGATGCCTACTGGCGCGCGGCCAATTATCTGTCAGTCGCCCAGATTTACCTCTTCGACAATCCGCTGTTGAAGCAACCGCTCACGTTGACGGATGTGAAACCGATGTTGCTCGGCCATTGGGGCACGACCCCGGGACAGAATTTCATTTACGCGCACCTGAATCGCGTCATTAAAAAGTATGACCTCGACATGATCTACGTTTCCGGTCCCGGCCACGGCGGTCCGGCGGTGGTGTCGAACACGTACCTCGAAGGCACTTACAGCGAGATTTATCCGGGCATCAGC
>DASYEY010000088.1:0-44561 GCA_036498725.1 Verrucomicrobiia bacterium
ACGCTTACTGACACAAATCTGGTGACGAATCCAACTTTGTCAGATCCGTTTAATTACGGAAATTAAGCGGTCGAGGCTATTTGCCGAAGTGTTCCACCAACGCGTCGTATTCTTTCCGGGTGATCGTCCGCATCGAACCATGACGCGCCTTGGTCGGCACTTCGTATTTATTCCAATCTTTGATGGATGTTCCGCCTGATGCCTGGAACCACGGTCCGCTCAAGTGTGACGCAACCGAGAGCCCATAGGACACGCCGGGATATTGTTCGTAGTAGAGATACCATGCGTGGCCGTCGGGCGAGGGGATCAATGTCGGCGCCTCGCGAAATCCGGGACTGATGGACGGACCAGGCTCGGTATATGGGCCGAGCAAATTGGTGGAACTGCAAATGCGGATCGTCTTGCCCGTCGTCCATTCCAACGTCGGATAACGCTCGTCTTTAAGGATGGCATAGTATTTTTCACCGTCGCGCCGGATGATCGTATCAATCGTGGCCATGTCCCAATCAAACAACCGGCGTGGGGGAGCGGAGAAAGTTTTCAAGTCTTTCGACGTGACATAAATCGTCCGCTGTCCGGCCCAGTACGGTTCCGGCAAATCCGTCTTGCCCAGATCATGCGTCGTGTGCCACGTCAGTACGAACTGCGAACTGGCTTCATCATAGAACAATTTCGGTGCGCCGATGCGCATCATGATGTTGGTATAATTCGGGATGCTTTTCAGATCCGGCACGTAGTCGCCAAATTTTTTCCACGTGATCAAATCGTCCGACACCCAAAAGTTGATGTCCGGACGGTCATCACCGCGATTGCCTGGAAGGTAATAACGTCCGTCTGGTCCGCGACAAATATCGGCATGACCGTGATACTCTTCAAAGACCCGTTTGCCGCCGTTGAGCAGCGTCCAATGCAGGCCATCGAGGCTGACACTGTAATAAAGCCGTCCGTAATCACCATCCATCATATGCGCAAACAGATACGCCTTGTTCTTCGGTGTCTCGCCGGGCTTCACCTGTCCGGGCGGATTGGGCATCTGGGCGAAGACGGTAGGACCAGTGAGGAAGAAGGTTAAAAATGCTGCTGCTACCACGTACCATTTGGACAACATTGAGTATCTTGTCAAAGACATCATGCGACTCATGTTAAGCGGCGATCGAAAAACTGCGAATGTTTTTAACACTTAATAAACAATGGGTTTTTAATCGTAGCTAGCCGTCTGTCATACATTACGGAATTTAATCCCAAACGTATTTCTCGTCCCATTCAATTTCATGTTTATGTAACAATGCTCGCAACTCATCTTGAAATCCGACCTTATGATGATGCCCCTCCTGTCCGGTGATGTAGTGTTTTACTTGTTCCAGATTTGATTGGCTCACAGAAAAATCTGCATAGCCGCCCTGCCATTCAAAGTCCGAGTAATCACGTCCGCGCTCTTTCAGCCAAATATTCGAGACACGTTTTAATTCTTTAACCCATTCTGCTTGTGTAATGGTACGTCCGAATCGCGCAAGTAAGTGGATGTGATCTTCCACGCCGCCGATTTGGATGGGTGGACAATCTAGTTGTTTGGAAACCCCTCCGAGGTAGGAGTGCAGCGCGTCGCGCGTAATTTTATCGCGCAATAAGGGTCGTCGATCCTTGGTAGAAAAGACCAGGTGAATGTAAACGGCGGAAAGAGATTGTGGCATGTCGGAAGGTTGCCAAATCATATCGGAGTTTTCCAATCCCAAAGGGATTGCGTATTACAGCCCAAGTGTTGGCGTGCAACGCCTACCTTGGGAGGGTGTGACCAATCGAAACAACCTCAACGAGGTTGTGGCAAGCATCATACAAACGGCGGCATCGAAATGACCACAACCGCGTTGCGGTTGAAATTTCTTACGGATGTTTACCCCGGGTAGCTCGTGTCTCGCAACCCGGGGCTTTGGGACGGAATCCCTTTGGGATTCTCCAAATTACGCGGACGATTATGGCCGGGCACTCCCAAAGGGCTATGGCATTAAGTCCAGCGGAGACTTTTAAAATATTTATTATACAAAAATACAATAATATATAAATACATATTGATATATTATTGTATCGCGCTATGATGCACCCATGCAAATCGAAATTCCTGAATCGCTTTTCAAGCGCCTCCAAAAACATGCGACCCCGTTCGTTGACTCTCCTTTGAATGTTATCGAAAGATGGGCTGACTTTTATGAGCAGCACAACCAACAAAAATTTGAATTCAAAACTAAATCTAAAACCGCGAGCGCGAAACACAGCCTATTGGAAATTGCATCGGATGTTCGCCAATTCGATCCCAAGCGTCCGCCTAATTTGCTGCATACCAGAGTACACGGAGAGTTTGCAGCAACATCATTTTCAAATTGGAACGATATGCTTCGAGTCGCACACGTCTGCGCATTTAAGGAAGCAGGGACTTTTGAGGAACTTCGCAAGATGACTCGCGCTCAAATCAAGAAGGGCGTTTATTCAGATGAAGGTTATCATTTCGTCTCACAAATTGGCATTTCAATTCAAGGTGTTGATGCTAATCACGCATGGGAGTATGCGCTGAGGTTGGCGATTCATTTAAAAGTTCCAGTGAAGGCTGAAATCGAATGGCGCCACAATGATAAAGCCGCATACCCCGGTGAATATGGAATTCTTTTTTGGACAGGTTAAGACGGCATAAATACTATTTTGGGTTATTTTTAATCGCACAAGTCGATTTAAATAACCGCAACCGCATTGTGCTTGGGAGCTTCTATCAGACATTTACCTAAGGCAGCTCAAATTTTACAACTCTGAGTTTTGAGACATGGTTTGCTTGGACTACGAGAAGTTACTAACTGGGCGCTTTTTGGCTTTTTTGATTTCGGCATGTATTAGAATATGCGTCCATAATCCATGTTTTAGCTGTCCGATATTCTTGAAACGAGGGGAAACATGGCTGCACTTTGACAAGTGCGAAATTTGTTCCGCCTAAAAACCCCAATTCCCAGTCACGATCCCAAAGAAATTCGTCATTAATATCTTCGAGAATGCCTTCCCAATCGTCTGTGCTAATTTTAGATAAAGATGGCGGCTTAATTTCTTTGCCTTCGTCATTAACCCACAGAGGTTCTTTTTTATACTGACGAATTGCGGCATATAAATTCCAGATATCTTGGGCGTCTTCATGTGGGAAGGTATCATGCGTTAAGTATTCGAGAAATTGTCCGCGCAATCCATCTAGCAGTGAAGCTAGTACCGCTTCTTTATAAAAAGGCGCTTCCTTGAAAGGTTCGTCACTCAACATCTCGCTCAAAATTTCAAAAACTGCATAAATGTATTCGCCGTTCGTGATTCCATTCAAATAGGCGCTGTAATGAAGATCGCATTCTTCATCTTTCGCTAAAGAAGTCTCACTCGAATCCTCTTCAAGCTCAATCAAGTAACCAATAAAATTAACGATGGCATCCAATTCTGGAAAATCATATTGAGTGCCTTCTTCTTTTACTCTGGAAGTCGAATTCCACATTCGTACAAAAGAATAACCACAGAAAGATTTTAACGCATCATTAAAAATGAAGATGGCTAAATTGATAAATTAGTGCGTTTACTTAATAGGGCGCTAATTTTTGCCTTCACCGCTTCATCCATCTTGATCAGTGGCGACCATGCGTGTTTGAAACCTTCGCCGGGCAATTTCTTCATCGCGTGCTGGCTTGCGGTCGTAATACATGGCGTTGCCTTATCTTTTTTCTCCACTTTCAGCAAGCTCTCTGGCAAGGCGATGAGTTCTGCGCCGGAATCGGCGCGCCAGACCACACGGCCATCTGACAGTACACGCACAATTTTTCCTGTGACGGAGCCTTTCAAGGTTTTAATGCGGTCGCCTGGTTTAAGGTCACCCTTTTCAGCCAACGACGCGATGGCCGAAACTATGAATTTTCCATCCAATACCCCGGCGACATAATGCGCCGCGAGTGAGGCGGCTTGACGTCGGCGAGCATGAGGGAATTCTGCAAAGAACGCGTCGATCAGTGTGCGGGCAATTTCAGCAAAGGTATTGCCGTTGAAGAAAAGAAACGGGGCTTTGCGATGATACGAACGCAGCCAGCCTAAGGTTTCGAGAAGTGTGCGTTCGGTTTTGACGCCTTCACGCCATCTTTTTCGCAAGCTGCGTGAGTTTCCGAATTCTTGCCATGCTGCGCGTGACCGCTTTCGCAGAGTCGCTCGTTGAGGAGGACGACAGGCTGCCAGTCCCGGTGCGCGAGAAAAGCGGCTCGGCCTTGTAACGATGCTGGTTCGCGAGTGCTTCCTCCAGCACCATCGCCGGCGTCACTTTTGCGGCCAGATCGTAACGGACTTTCATCGTTCATAATCTAAACCTCATCCCCGCTTTCGCGCAAGAGAGTGTTATTTCGTACCCGGTGCGTTGAATAGTGAATCAATTTTCGCCTTCACCGCTTCATCCATTTTGATCAACGGCGGCCACGCGCGTTTGAAACCTTCGCCGGGCAATTTCTTCGTTGCATCGATACCGAGTTTGCTGCCGATGGCGATTTCGCTCGTCGCGTGGTCGAGCACATCGGCGGGACCTTTGGTGAAGATGCTATCGCGTTGCGGATCAGTATTGGCGGTCAGATGGAACAACACTTCACTGGTGTTATGCACATTCACGTGGGCGTCCACGATCACGATGTATTTCGTGAACATCATCTGGCCCATGCCCCAGAGGCCATGCATGATTTTGTAAGCCTGCATCGGGTAGGTCTTCTTGATGCTGACGAAAACGAGGTTATGAAACACGCCTTCTGCCGGCAGTGCAATATCCACAATCTCCGGAAAATTCATTTTAAAGATCGGCAGGAACAATTTCACGCTCGCGCCGCCGATATAAAAATCTTCCATCGGTGGAATCCCGACAATCGTTGCCGGATACACCGCATCTTTGCGATGGGTAATGGCCGTGACATGAAACACCGGATACGGCTCGGGCAATGTGTAATAACCTGTGTGATCGCCGAACGGCCCTTCGTCACGCAGCGGCTCGGTCGGATCAATGTAACCTTCGATGACGAAATCGGAGTTGGCGGGAACTTCCAGATCATTCGTCTCGCACTTCACGAGTTCGACAGATTTTTTGCGGAGATAACCGGCGAGCAAAAATTCATCCAATCCGTCGGGTAACGGTGCGGTGGCGGCAAACGGAAACATCGGATCGCCACCGACGAAAATACTGACGGGCATGCGCTCGCCTTTTTCGTAATAACGACGGCCATGACGCGCGGCGACTTTCTGCAACTGCCAGTGCATGCCGGTGGTTTTATCGTCGTAAATCTGGATGCGATACATGCCGACGTTGCGTTCGCCGGTGTCCGGGTCTTTGGTGACGACGCAGGGCAGGGTGATGAAACGTCCGCCGTCGAGCGGCCAGCAGCGCAAGATGGGCAAGTTGGCCAGGGTCGGAGGTTGAAGATTGAAAGTTGAAGGTTGGTTGACATCGGGAGCTTTCGGCCAGCTTTCAGCCTTCGACTGGGAACTTTTGACCAGGTGGATCACATCTTTGCACGAACCCGTCTTTACGGTCTTCGGTTTGGCGTGACGCAAATCCAGCGCGAGGGAAAGCAACTTGATCGCCTCTTTAAAACTTGTCGGCGGTTTGGCTTTCATCAGCGCGCCAAGTTCGTTCGCAACTTCCTCAACCGACTCCGCCCCCATGCTCATGGCCATGCGTTTGTGTGAGCCGAGCGTATTGATCGCCACGGGGAAAGGAGAGACGACGCCATTGACGGTCGGCTTCTCGAACAATAACGCTTTGCCGCCGCCGGGCAGCTTCATTTCGCGGTCGGCGATCTCAGTGATCTCGAGCTCGGTGGCGACGGGCTGGGAAATGCGTTTGAGTTCGCCCGCCCGGTCAAGGGCGTTGACGAAATCACGAAAGGAATCAAAAGCCATATGCCCGCGAAATTAACTGAAAACAGCCTGTCGGGCAATGCACGGAAACAGATTCGATGGCTGCTAATAGGTCTATGACACTGGCGCGTCGGATTTTTTAATGTATTCGCTGGGCAACGCGCCAAATTGTTCCTTAAACAAGGTGCGGAAATGTTTCACATCCAGAAAGCCAACGGCGAACGTAATTTCGGTGACCGTCAGATTGGACTCTGTCAACAGTTGGGCGGCGCGTTTCAAACGCACGGATCGGATCAACGCCTTGGGCGTGGTGTTGAGTACGGCTTTCAATTTACGGAACAACTGGCGGCGGCTCACGGCAACATTACGGGCGAGCGCGTCCACGTCGAATTCAAAATCAGACATGTTCTGTTCGATGACGCCGATGATGCGCTGCAGGAAAAGTGCGTCGGCTTGATTGGCGGCCAGATCCCGCGGTTGCAGCGTGGTCTCTGCGCGCAGTTCATCAGTCAGTTGCCGCTGCGATTCGAGCAGGTTTTCAATATGAAGCTTCAGCGCGGCGGTGTCCGCCGGCTTGGTGAAATAATCGTCCGCGCCGGCATCCAGCGCCTTCAACTGGCTGGTTTCGACGTTGGCGCCGAACAAAATCACCGGCACATGACTGGTCAACGGCGAGGCTTTGAGTTTCCGACAAAAATCCACGTCGTCCGGCGTAGCCCCGCTTACGATGACGATGTCCGGCACGAGCGATTGCGCTTTTTCCAAGCCGATCTGGCCGCCGGGCGTTTCCGTGATTTCGTAATCGTCCGCCAATGCCTGGCCAAACGACACATTGGTGGTGGCGTTGCTGGCGACGACGAGAATCAAAGGTGATTTTTTACCAAGAAATTCTGCGTCCGCCGGATCGATTAGATTAATTTCCTTGGTCGTATCGGCGGCCGCAGGGGCATTCGAAGTTGCCACACGGGGAGCTGATTCAGATTTGCCCGTCGGCTGGACTTCGCGACGTTGCATTTCCAAAATTTTCCGGGTGCGCTGCGAGACCAGCAATTCCATTTGCTCCAATTTCAAGGCGGCCTGCCGGGCGAGATGCCATTTCTCCGTCAACGTACGCGCCAGTTGTGTCACCTCGATGCTGTCGAACGGTTTTTTCAGCACGAGCAATTTATCCGTCCGCCCCAGGCGCTGAACCAGATCGTCCTGCGAATAGTCAGCATACGCGGTGCAGATCACGACCTGGATTTTCGGGTCCACGCGCCAGATCTGTTCCACCGTGGCGACGCCATCCAATCCGGGCATGCGGATGTCCACGAATGCCAGTTGATATAGCCGGCCGACGGCCAGACCTTGCTTGATTTTATCAATGCTTTCCTGGCCGGAGTGCGCGTGCTCCAGAATGTAATCCGGTTGGTGGGTTTTGGCCGTGTGTTTGACGCCGAAGACACGTTCTTCATCGGCCGCCAATTCAGGATTTTCCGGCTCCTCCAACAACACCAATTCAAAATCGCGATGAATCCGTGGATTATCGTCCACGATCAATATCCGCGACTGGCCTGATTCAAAATCTGTAATGTTCGTCATCTTTGATACCCTTTTTAACCCGGCCGGCTGGTTGAATTTTTCGCTGCCAACGGCAATTCTAAAGTGAAGTTCGCACCTTTTCCGGGACCATCGCTGCCAACGGTCAACGATCCGCCCATGTCCTGCGCCGCAAGAATGCTGCTGTGCAAGCCGAAGCCATGGCCTTTCGCACGGGTTGAAAATCCCTGCGTGAAAATACGCGCTAAATTTTCCGGCTTGATCCCCATGCCATTATCCGCCACTTCAATTTGTACCCGCCCGGTTCCCGGCCGGCGGATTTTTATGGTGATCTGTCTGGCCGACTCCTTCATTTCACTGACGGCATGCTTCGCATTGTCCAACAGATTGAAAACGATCTGCAAAACCTTGTGCCGGTCGAATGTCCCCGCCGGTGTTTCTTCGTAATCGCGGACAAGCTTGATGCTATGGCGGATAAATGCCTCACTGCACATCTTCAATGCATCTTCGACGATCTCAGAAACCGGCAAGGTTTCCCAGATGCCGGAAGCCTTGGCATAACCTTGTTGCATCGCGACGATTTCCTTGATGTGATGGATGCTTTCCGTGAGCAGCTTCGAGCGTTCGATCAGCTTGGCTTGTTCTTCTGTAAGGTGCGTTCCGAGCCGTTCGAGATGGCCGGGTACATGCTGGCCGTTCGGATCTTCCGTCATGAAACGACCCAAATCCGCCTGATGTTCCGCCAGCAGCCCGGCAAGCCGCGATACGCCGGGCACTTTTGATTTTTGGATCTGGGTTGCAATGGAGGCGGCCAGAACATTCACGCCGTTCAAGACATTTCCGACATTGTGCAGAACGTTGGTCGCGACATCCGCCATGCCGGCCATGCGCGAAGTAGTGAGCAGTTGCCGGTGGATTTTTTCCACTTCCAGCTGCGCGTTTTTGCGTTCATCAATCTCGCGTTCAAGGGAAATGGTTTTTTCGGCCAGCGTGCTTTCAGTTTTTTTATGCTCCTCGATTTCGAGCCGCAACAATTGCGTTTTGCGGTCCAGCAACGCCTCGGTTTTTTCGTGCTCCGCGATCTCGCGCTTGAGTTGTTGGGTGCGGACTTCGACCTGTTGATGCAACATGCGGATCCAGATGAAGGCGCCGATCAGGATGGCGATGGAAATGCCGACGGCCAGCAATGCCTGTCGCGCGGTGAGCCGGGGTGGACGTTCGAGAATGGTGATGTCGTGCGCATCACGCAACAGCAAGGCAAACGCCGAAGGGCTTTTTCCCAGCTCGATATGGGTCGCCGGTTCCATCTGGCAAATGCCGGTAAGCTTGACCTTCGTGCCGCTGGCGATCTGAAAATGTTCTTCGCCTTTGACGGGCAGAAACACCTGGAAAATTTTTTGATCAGCCTGGATCTGCAGCACAAAGGTCGTTTCCAATGTCTCGCTGCCGACCACCAAACCATCCAGGGATACCAAGGCTGAATCCAGATTGCCCTTGGCCAGTTCGGCGACCGTGGTCTTGGCGGGGGCAACGGGTTTTGCGCCGCCAACTTTATGGATGATCGCCTCGGTCAAGGCCGGTGCGTAACTGCGCATTTCAGGAAAGCCAACCACTTCCACCTGGTCACCGACTTCCAATTCCGTTTCACGTTGGGGCGTGGTGTTCACTTTCGGGCTTTGCCAGAACGACCACCAGCCGCCGGCCGGCAAACTCAAGGTGACATCCTGTTTGGCAATGGCCATGACGCTGCCGGAACTGTCCTGGACGAAATAATTGTTATTTCCAAAATACGTCAGCACGCCTGCGACTTTGATTTTATGGATTAATTCATTAGGCCCGCGCACTTGGAACAGGCTGTCGATCTTGCGCGGTGTCATCGCGAAACCGCTGCCCGGCGGCTGGCGGACTTGAATGAATTCCAGAGACGGCACCACCAGTTGAATTCCCTGCATCTGACCGCGCTCGTCAGTGGCGGCCATGCTGATGCCGCGGATGCGCACGCCGGCATCCACCAAACGTTTCACATCCGCAACCGCAGCCGAACGGATGGTCGCCATCAATTGCCCGTTTTCACTGGCCAACAACAAATGCGATCCATCCGTGGCGCGTACCACGGCGTCAATCTCCACCCATTGTGCGTCCATTTGACCGCTCGCCAGCAAGCTCCACGAAGGCCGGATGGGGTCCGGCAATTTGCCATTGCCCAGAAAATGAATCTGATTCACTTGCACGACCGGACCGTAACCGGCAGCGCCGTGACCTTGGGCAGAAATGGCTTCGCCCTCGACCTCGATATAAGCGCCGAGATTTTGGGGGGTGATGTTGGTGCGGCCGGTCATCCAGATTTCAATGCCGCCCGTTCCGTCTTGAACGCAGGTGCCAAATAATTCCGTCACGATGCCGCGAATCTTGACCTGTGGCCGCCGCGCAAGTTCGGCCGGTGAGAAATGCCGGATTTGGTCAATTGGCATCCAGTTATTCGTGGTCAATGTTTGCGGACTGGAATTGGAGTTGGTCGGTGCGCTGGTCTGGCTCACATCGGAAACAGTGTCCAAACTCGGGGTCCACAGCGAACCGATCACACGATTGCCGTTTTTATCCCAAACTTCATCCGCCAGACCGGTCAACCGGACCCGGGTGCCGGCGGCGGGCGCAATTGCCGACGGATCCGCTTGCAAGACGTGGACGGAAAGACTGCGGGCATTCTCGACCAGATCAAAAGCCAGGTCGTGATCGGTCCGCGTCGGGAATTGCACCTGGCCCTCGGTTTCCACCCATTCAAACTTTTTATCCAGGACAACCGGTTCGGCGGGCGCGATCCATTTTGGCCGTTCCGGCGCTTGGGGCCCGATCGCTTGCCACTTCAAGTGTCTGATCATGACCTGATCGTTTTGCCACTGGCTGATGCCTTCGACCAATATCGTCTGGCCGGGTGTCAAATTGTTTTCTGCCGTCCCCGTCGCAAATTCAAAGTGTCCGCTATTGTCCAACACGCATAATTGATTGACGCTGGCGATGGGGCCGGCAAAAACCCCTTCAATACGGACGGGATACGCTTCGTCCGCCCGCGTGCGCAATGAAAGCAATTGGGCAATGTTGGTAACGACGAGTCCGGTGTGGTCGAGATATTGCCATTGGATCCAGGATGAGCGCGTGCCGGGATGTTGGACGGAAGTGTCCAGCCACTTCGTTTCGATCTGATCATCAAATGCCTGATGGCTGGCTTCAGTCGGCGGATTATCGCCCTGCGCCGTGATCAGATCGCAAAACAGCGGGGTCGGGCTGAAATCATCCGCCGAATTGCCCAAGGGTTCGATCTGGGCCAATTGCACCGCATCGGCCGCCGCCGGGTTGCGCACGCGATCAATCTGCAACCGGTAGAGGCTGAAGGCGGTGTCATTGGTGAAAACAAACATACGCCGCTGGTGGCGATCCTGAAAAAATTCGTTCGTGCGCACATCCAGCGTCGCCCACGTCTTGCCGCCATCGTTGGATGCGAGCAACCGCCAGTCCTGCGGATCGCGCTGCGGAAAATCATTGGCCGAAGTCAGGGCGTAACGCTGGATCACCTTGGCCACCGGCAAGGAAGCGGCTTGCGCGATGAGTGTCGAAGCCATTCCGACCAGCAAAAAAAGCCCCAGCCAGCCCGGCAAGCAAAACCGTTTGCTTGCAGGTGAAAGGTGCTGATGTCGGTTCAGGGTCATGCCGGGTGGCAGAAATGTTGGATATTATTTCCCGCATCTTTGCAAAGGTCCTGATTGAACGCCATTTATTTCACGATGATTATGTGCCGGGTTTATGAATGGCTCAGTTCATTTTTCCGGCGCGGGGCGGCTTCATTATTCACTGTTCGTTTAACCGCCATTGATTATCTTGTCCGGCAAGATGAGCAAACTATTGCTGATTGATGATGAGGAAGACGTGCGTTATTCGATCCAGCGGATTTTTGATTCGCCGGAAATCGAACTCGCCACCGCCGCCTCGGGTGAAGAGGGCTTAAAGCTGATCCCCAAATTCAAACCCGACCTGGTGTTGATGGATGTGCGCATGGGCGGCATGAATGGCCTGGAAACGCTGCGAAAGATTCGCGTGAACGAGCCTAAGTTGCTGGTCATCCTGATGACCGCCTACGGCACCACGCAAACCGCGATCGAGGCGATGAAGCTCGGCGCCTATGATTATCTGCTCAAGCCGTTTGATATTCCCAAGCTGAAGGAGATCGTGGCCAACGCGCTCAAGGCCGCGCGCGACATGAAACAGGTCGTTTCCTACCAGCCCTTGCTGGAATCGGAAGATTATGAACTCGGTATCGTTGGTCGCAGCGAGCTGATGCAACAGGTATTCAAGCTCATCGGCCAGGTGGCCGCCAGTGATGCGACGGCGCTGATCACCGGCGAAAGCGGTACGGGCAAAGAACTGGTGGCCCGCGCGATTTACCATCATAGCAATCGTAACGATAAACCATTTCTCGCGGTGAACTGCGCCGCCATTCCGGAACAGCTTTTGGAAAGCGAATTGTTCGGCCACGAACGCGGCTCGTTCACCGGCGCGACGACCCAGCGCATCGGCAAATTTGAGCAATGCAACAAAGGCACGATTTTCCTCGATGAAATCGGTGACATGACCCCGGCGACCCAGACGAAGATGCTGCGCGTTTTGCAAAGCGGCACGTTTGAGCGCGTCGGCGGCAACACGCCGATCCAGGTGGATGTGCGCGTCATTGCCGCGACCAACAAGCCGCTGGAGGCAGCCGTCGCCGCGCGCCAGTTTCGCGAAGACCTGTTTTATCGCCTCAATGTTGTGCGGATTCATATTCCGCCGTTGCGTGACCGGCGCGAGGACATTCCGTTGCTGGTGAATTATTTTGTCAAAAAACTCGCGCGTGAATATAAACTCACGCCGAAATCGCTGGCGGCGAGCGTCGTCAAGACGCTGGAGAAATATCATTGGCCGGGCAATGTCCGCGAATTGGAAAATGCCATCCGGCGCGCCCACGTCATGGCCAAGAGCGATGCGATTTTGCTGGCCGACCTGCCGCCGGAGATTTCCGGTTCCACGTCCAGTCCCTCGCTCCCAGTGCTGTCCACGGTCGCCGGCGAAGCGGCCGCGACGGATGCCGCCGCGCTCGCCCGGCAGTTGTTCCAATGGGCCAAGCGTGATCCCAAACTGAAGGTCATCCCTGCCGTCGAACGCGAATTGGTCATCCAGGCGCTCAAGGAAACGAACAACAACCAGGTTCACGCCGCCAACCTGCTCGGCATCACGCGCGCGACCCTGCGCAAGCGCATTGATAAATTCGGCATCCAGCGCGAATTGAATGTGAAATAGAGCTGTCGAACGTTTCTTGACTCGATGCGTTTCATTGCTATCCTCTCATGCTCCGGTTTTCACGCCGGAACAAATTGATTTGAATTTATGAAACGCCAGTATCAACCGTCGAAAATCCGCCGCAAACGCCAGCACGGATTTCTCAATCGTAATTCCACCAAGAGCGGCAAGGGCATATTGGCCAATCGCCGTCGCGTGGGCCGCAAACGGTTGACTCCCGTTTGATATTTTATACTTCGCGCGTCATGCACGCCGAAACGCCGAATCGTCTGCGCCTGGGTCGCTCATCCCGCCTCAGGCAAAACCGCGATTTTGCGCGTGTCCGTCAAAGCGGACAACGCCTTGTGCTGGGCTGTCTGATTGCCAATTGGAACCAGCTGCCCGCCGGGGCGCAGCCTAAACTCGGAGTGGTCACCAGCAAAAAAATCGGCGGCGCCGTGGTGCGCAACCGGGCGCGGCGCCTGTTGCGGGAAAGTTTCCGATTGCATCAATATGAATTCATCCAGCCGGTTGAGTTGATTCTGATCGCACGAAATTCCATTGCCGGCAAAACGTTTGCCGGTGTGGAAAAAGATTTTTTGACGGTGCTTAAACGCGCGAGCTTGCTGAAAAATTGAAATGAACCCGCTTCAGCATAGCCTGACTTTTGTCATTCGCGCTTATCGTCTGGTCCTTTCGCCGGCGCAACTTTTTCTTTTCGGTCCCTCCGGCGGTTGCCGGTTCACGCCGTCGTGTTCCCAATTTGCCCTTGAAGCCATTCAGACTCATGGTGCGATTACCGGCAGTGCGCTGGCTGCCGGCAGGATTTGCCGATGTCATCCCTGGGCGGGTGGCGGTCATGATCCGGTCCCACAAAAAAGGTGCGGTATTTAATTTCACATGGATAAAACAGGAATTGCAGCTATTTCACTTTGCGTCGTCCTGCTGGGCGTCTGGTTTTTTCACGAAAACAAGGTCGAGCAGCAACGGTTGCAGCAACAGATGGCCTATAACGCGGCGCACCGCGCTGAGTTGGCGGCGGCGGCGACCAATGCGATCATCACCAACGTTGCTTCCACGCCACCGGCAACGACCACCGCAGGCGTGCCTGCTTTCGACAGTAATCTGCCGGAAGAACTCATCGTGCTGACGAATGCCAACGCGCGTTATACCTTCACTTCACGTGGTGGCGGCCTGAAATTGGTCGAGTTGTTGAAATATCCTGAAACAATTTCCGCCCGCTGGCGGAAGGGCAATGAAAGCGCGAGCAATGGGGTGGCAACGTTGAACCTGCATGCGACCGTCCCGGTTTTGGCCGTGCTGGGCAATCCGAGTCTGATGGGTGACGGCAATTTTACTTTGACGGCAACCGGCGATGGTGTGCACGCAGAGAAGTTGCTGACCAATGGACTGCTGATCACCAAGGAATTTCATCTGAGTTCCAATTACCTGGTGAACGCCAGCGTGAGCCTGAAAAATGAGTCGGGTCAATCATTCGCGTTGCCGGCGCAGCAATATGTCGTCGGTACTTCAACGCCGATGGATGTGGACGATATGGCCGCCATGTATATTGGTGCGATGTGGAGCGATGGCAAAACGTACACCGACACGCCGATCACGTATTTCAACACGAACACCAGCTATTTGGGCGTTATTCCCCGCACGCCGACCCCGGATTTTCACGCGGGCGACGGCAATGTCGTCTGGGCGGCGGCGCACAACCAGTTTTTTGCGTTGCTGGCGATGACGCCGACGAATCAACCGGCACAACAGGTCGTGGCACATCCGATCGAACTGCCGCAATTTGCCGGTGCCGAGCAAAGCCCGTTTTCGCCCCGGGGTATCGAAACCGCGTTGGTTTATCCCGCGCAGACCTTGACGGTGAATTCTTCAGTGACGCGCAGTATCACCTTGTTTGCCGGGCCGAAGGAATTCCGCACGCTGTCACTGATCGGCGAGCAGTTTCAGAACCGGGCGGATCTGGCGATGAATTTCGGCACGGGCTACATGAGCTTCTGGGGCGTCGGCACCTTTTTCGCGAAGCTGCTGCTCTCGGGCATGAACTGGTTGCACGACATCACCAGCATGAGTTATGGCTGGGCCATCGTGACGATCACGTTGTTGATGCGGGCGGCTTTTTGGCCGTTGACGGCTGCCAGCATGCGGTCAGCCAAGAAAATGCAGGCGCTCGCGCCGGAGGTCAAAGCCCTTAAGGAAAAATATAAGGACGACCAGCAGAAATTTACGCAGAAGCAGATGGAGCTTTGGAAAAAAAACAAGGTCAATCCGATGAGCGGTTGTTTGCCGATGTTGATCCAGATGCCGGTGTTCTTTGGGTTCCTGGCGATGATCCGCTGTGCGATCGAGTTACGCGGCGCGCATTGGTTGTGGGTGGCGGACCTGACGAAACCGGACACGATCTTCATGATTCCCAGCCTGAATTTTCCGTTCAATTTACTGCCCCTGTTGATGGTCGGCGCGATGGTCTGGCAGGCGCACCTGCAACCGGCATCACCCGGCATGGATCCGTCCCAGCAAAAAATGATGCGGTACATGCCGCTCATCTTTTTGCTGTTTCTGTATAATTATTCCTCCGGCATGGCGCTTTATATGACCGTCAGCACCCTGGCCGGTGTCTTGCAGACCAAGTTGACCAAGTTAAAGACGAATCCGGTCGCGACGCCCGCCTTGACGCCGGCGCCGAAATCAAAAAAATAATTTTATGGCAACGCAACCTAAAGAAGTCGTCGAAAAGATCCTCATGTCACTCGGCTTCCCGGCAACGGTGGAGACGCACGCCTTGGAGGAAGGTCTTTTGCTCGACATTAAAACCGACGATGCCGGACGGCTCATCGGCCGGCAGGGGCAGACGCTGGCCGACTTGCAATATCTCACCAACCGCATCTTGTTTCAGCAGGATCAAACTGCGCCGAAAGTAACCGTGGACGCCGGCGGCTACCGTTTGCAGGCGCGCGATGCGTTGATCAAAAAAGCCAAGGATGCCGCGGACAAGGTCCGTCGCTGGGGTGATGCCGTGGAACTCGAGCCGCTCGGTTCTTTCGACCGTCGCATTGTGCACCAGGCGCTCAAGGACGACCCCGATGTGGAAACGCAAAGCGTTGAAGTGGACGGCACCGAAAAGAAGGCGTTGATTTTACGGCCGAAGGCGCGTTGATCCGCCCGCCACAGTTTTCCCCTCCGGTCACCCCAATAAAAAAGCGCGGACAACTTGTCCGCGCTGATTTTTTTGACGATCAATCATTGATCCACAACCTTCAACGTGTAGCTGGGTGACGCTTCGCTGTTCGGTTTTGGCTGGCCAAAGCTGTTGTACAGGTAATCAAACTTGAACCGGAACTTTGTGGTATTGTCGGTCGGCGCCACGGGCAGCAAGCCTTCCCAACGGTTGTTCACCATCGGCACCGGGCGCAGCGGGTAAGACTGGCCGTTGGCGACGACAAAAGGTTTGATGCTGTCCCAACGCAAGGATTGCTGCTGCGAATTAAAAATAACTTCCACTGGATACAGGTTGTTCGCATTCCGCGGCTGTTCCGTGGAGGACACGCGCGTGAACGTCCCGGAGGCGCAGCCGGCGAGCAACAGCACGGGCAAAAGCGGCAAAAACTTTTTCAAAATCATAGCAAGAGCGTTGCAAATTGGCACTAGGTTGTAAAGATTGGATTTCAAGGCTTGAACCATGTTTTGCTTTGCGTTATTGCTCACAGCTCAATGAATTCCTCAAACCAATCCCGCCCGGCGGCCAGCAATTTCCGGTGGATCATTTGTGCCCTGCTATTTTTTTCCACGACAGTCAATTACATGGACCGGCAGGTAGTCAGTTATCTGAAGGAATTTTTCTGCACGCCGACCATGGCGGGCGGTTTTGGCTGGAGCAATACCGATTACGCGAACCTTATCGCATGGTTCACACTTTTTTATGCCGGTGTGACGGTTGGCGCCGGTTGGATCATTGACCGGATCGGAACCAAATTGGGTTTGGCCCTTTCGCTCATCATCTGGTCCATTTTCGGCATGGCCAATGCTTTTGTTGGCGGGGCCATCACCTCGCACATCATCGTCCGCAGTTTGTTTGGTATCGGTGAAGCCGGGAATTTTCCTGCCTCCATCAAGACCGTCGCCGAATGGTTTCCCAAGCGTGAGCGCGCCCTTGCCACGGCCATTTTCAACAGCGGTTCCAATGCCGGCGCGATGATCGCAGCGTTGTTTGTGCCGTGGTGCTTGATTCATTTTGGTGATCAACAGGGTTGGAAAATGGCGTTTATTTTAACCGGCGCGATCGGGTTTTTCTGGCTGATCTTTTGGTTCTGGCTCTATAACCCGCCTGGCCAGCAAAAGCGACTTTCGCAAAAAGAATACGATTACATCCACATCGATGATGAAGTCGCCAGCGATAAGCAAGTTGGTGACAAGGCAACCGTGGCGTGGTGGAAACTGTTCAGTTATCGCCAACTCTGGGCCTTTTGTGTCGGCAAATTTATGACGGATGGCATCTGGTGGTTTCTGCTCTTCTGGCTGCCGGATTATTTGCATAAACAATTCAATATGTCGAAGCAGGACATCATGGTGCCGACGTTCATTATTTATGGTATTGCGATCGTCGGCAGCGTTTTTGGCGGAAGCATCCCAATGTTCCTCATCAAACGCGGCATGTCAGTTTACCGGGCGCGGATGACCACCATGTTCATCATTGCCCTCTTTCCGCTTGCGGTCTTGACGACGCAATATTTTGGCAATGTCGAACATTTTGGGGACATGGCAAAATACCTGGCCATCGTGACCATTTGTATTGGCGCCACGGCACATCAAGCCTGGTCGGCCAATATTTTTACCACGGTATCGGACATGTTTCCGAAGAAGGCGGTCGGCAGCGTCACCGGTATCGGCACGATGGCCGGCGGCCTCGGTGGTGTGATCATTCAAAAACTCGCCGGTTATGTCACCGACGCCTTCAAAGCAACGCCGCAGCACGCCTATCTCATCATGTTCACCGTTTGCGCCCTGGCTTATCTCTCGGCCTGGGTAATCATGAAAATTCTCGTGCCGCGCCACCAACCGATCACCGACCTGTGATGCGTTGAATAAATGTTTGTGACGGTGACGCAGCGTCAGCGTCTGGGAAAATAAAAAAGCGTCGAATCGGAAACGATTCGACGCTTTATCCATTCAACCAGTGAGGCTGGCTCAAATGGTCATCGCATCAAAACCGCCGTCCACCACGAGTTCGGTTCCCGTGATGAAACTGCCTGCTTCCGATGCCAGCAATAGCGTCGCGCCGACCAGTTCGCTGGCTTCACCAAAGCGTTTCATCGGGGTTTTGGCCATGATTTGCGCCACGCGTTCCGGATTGAGCACTTTGCGGTTTTGTTCCGCCGGGAAGAAGCCGGGGACCAGGATGTTTACCCGCACGCCGGAGGTCGCCCATTCGCGCGCCAGGTTTTTTGAGAGATTATGGACGGCGGCTTTCGAGGCCGAATAGGTGAACACGCGTGACAACGGATTCAAACCCGAGGCCGAACCGAGGTTGATGATGCTGCCGGATTTTTGATCAACCATGTGTTTGCCGAATATCTGGCAGCCAAGCATCAGGCCTTTGAGGTTCACGGTCAGAATCCGGTCGAACTCATCTTCGGGAATATCAAAGAACGGCGTCGGTGAATTGACCCCTGCGCCATTCACCAGAATATCCACGCGCCCCAGCTTGGCCAGCACGTCGGCCAGAAGTTTTTGGAGGCCGGCTTTGGAGGTGGTATCGCATGAAAAGAATTCGGCCTTGCCGCCGTCCTTGGCGATCCGGTCCAGGCGCACTTTGGCCTTGGCTTCATCGCGTCCGACAATCGCCACGGCTGCGCCGGCCGCCGCCATGCCCTCGGCCATCGCTCCGCATAATTCGCCCGTCCCGCCGATGACGACGGCGACCTGGCCCTTGAGTGAAAAAAGTTCCGCTGGTGTCTTCATAAATTTGTGGTGTGTGATGCGCTGAATCGTTGCACGGTTTTCCCAATTTAACAATTCAACGATTTAATTGATTAACGTTGAACCCGGGCGCTGCCGCCGCTGAGGGCTTTTTCCACTTCCTTGCGCGTGGCCATGCTCGTGTCGCCGGGGGTCGTCGAAGCCAGCGCCCCATGGGCCGCGCCATAATCAACTGCTTTCTGCGCATCGTTGAATTCGAGGAAGCCAAATTGCAAACCGCTGGCGAAACTATCGCCACCGCCCACGCGGTCGAGGATTTCGAGTTCGGCATATTGGCGGCTCTCAAAAAACTTTCCGTCATGCCAGAGAACCGCGCTCCAGTCGTTCTTGGTGGCGGTGATGACCCGGCGGAGTGTCGTGGCTGCGACCTTGAAGTTGGGGTAGGTTTTTACGGCCGTTTCAATCATCGTCTTGAAAGCGTCCGTTTCAATGGCGCTGAGGTTGTGATCAACGCCCTTTACCTCGAAACCGAGGCTCGCGGTGAAATCTTCTTCGTTGCCGATCATCACGTCCACGTATTTGGCAATTTCCTGGTTCACTTCCTGCGCCTTCTTAAGGCCGCCGATGGATTTCCACAAAGACGGACGATAGTTCAAATCGTAACTGACCGCGACGCCGTGTTTCTTTGCCGCCTTCACGGCTTCGACCGTCAACTCAGCGGTCGTTGCGGATAATGCGGCAAAAATGCCGCCGGTATGGAGCCAGCGTGTGCCGATCTTGCCGAAAATGTGGTCCCAATCAAAATCGCCGGGCTTAAGTTGTGCCGCTGCGGAGTTGCCACGATCCGGCACCCCGACGGCGCCGCGGATGCCGAAGCCGCGTTCGGTGAAATTCAAACCGTTGCGTACGCTGCGGCCGATGCCGTCGTCTTCGCGCCACTTGATAAAATCCGTGCTGACCCCGCCCTGCATGATGAAATCTTCGATGAGATGGCCGACTTCGTTGTCCACGAACGCGGTGCAGACGGCCGTTTTGTAGCCGAAACATTTGCGCAGGCCGCGCGAGGTGTTGTATTCGCCGCCGCCTTCCCACGCTTTAAATTCGCGGGCGGTACGGATGCGACCTTCGCCGGGGTCAAGGCGCAGCATGACTTCGCCGAGCGAGATTTGGTCGTAGGTGCAGGTGGATTTGTCGCGTAATTGAATGGCCATAAAATTTTTGTGGTTAAAAGAGTTTAGACTTGAACGGATTTGAAATCAGCCGGATTCCACGCTGGCTCGCCAACCTCATGCGCCAGGTGGTTGAGTTCCTCGATTTCTGCTTTGGTGAACAGCAAACCGTCATGCTGTTTGGACAAACCGCCCCAGCGCGCTTCCGGCTGGCCGGGCAGCAGGCACTGCTCATTGCCGTGGCCCAGCACGTCTTCGATGATCGCCTTGACGTTTTGCGCTTGTGAACGGCCCAAGGCGTAGTCGTTGCCCTTCATCGCCTCGGGATGAATCACCTGAAAATAAAATGTCGAGCCGCGCTTTTCTTTTGCGTCACCGCGTGAAGTGCCGCGGATCTCCGGCAAACCACCACCGATGTAAGCCGCGTAAAGCTCATCAATCAAACCGAGACCATAGCCTTTGTGCGCACCAAACGGCAGCAATGAAACGGCCTTGGCGGCGTCGGTGGTCGGATTGCCGTCCTTATCCACTGCCCAACCCGCACCCAGTGGCTTGCCTTCGCGCTTGAATTGTTGCACGCGGCCCATGGCCACGGTTGAGGTTGCCCAGTCAATCACGATGGGGAAACCGATCGCGTCGGTGGTCGGAAAGGCCCATGAATGTGGGTTCGTGCCCATCGTCGGCGTCTTGCCCCCGAACGGTACGACTTCCGATGTGGCCGAAGTGCAGTTGGTATAGGCGAAATAACCCTTGAGGGCAGCGTCCATCACATAACCGCCGCCCCAGAGATAATGTGTGGCGTTGTCCACACTCACCATGCCCACGCCATATTTATCGGCGAGCTTCATGCAGGTGTCCATCGCCTCGTAAGCCACGGCCTGGCCGAGCTTGTTGTGGCCGTTCCAAATTTCGGCGGCGGCAAAACGTGACGGCAATTTCTCGATCTTCGCGCCGGGCGTCCAGCGACCGACCTTGCTGCCGAATAATTCGTCAAGGTGCAATGCCTTGATGGCGTTATGGGTGCGGATGCCGTAATACGCCGCGCTCGCACAGAAACGCGCGCCGGCGGCCGCTTCAGCCGTATCGTAACCACGTTTTAAATAGGCCTTGGTGACGAGGGAATCGTGTTTTTCTTTAGGGATGATAAAATAGGTTTCAGGCATAAAATTAATTGTTTTTTCGACAAACCAAAACTTGTGACACACCGAAGCGGCGCAGGAACGGCGTTTTTTCCAAAGTCTGACTGGCGAATCTGAAGGCGGGCTTGATGGCCGTCATCCAGCGCGGTTGCGAGCCGGAAATATTTTCAAATGTCTGCCAGATGTAATTGCGCTCGATGACTGAAAAACCGCTGCTGATCGCCAGGTCAGCCAGCTCTTTCTGCCAATAATTGCGCCCCCAATAGAATAAATATTTTTCGCCCCAACGAACGGGAATGTAGGGGATCAACGGAATCCAATGCGGAATCTGTCGCCGGGAATTTTTCAGATTCACGCAATGCGTCTCAAACGGAAACCACCGGTTCGGTGAAAAAATAAATAAAATTCCCCCCGGCTTGAGCACGCGACACACTTCGCGCAAGACCTTGCGCTCATCGCCAACGTGTTCCAGCACTTCATTCAACATCGCGTAATCCCATTGGTCTGATGCGGATTTGATATCCTGCAAATCGCCTTGGGTGATCCGGTCTTTCAACACCGGGTTCAACTGCGTCTGCGCTACGGTGCGGGAGTCATATTCGATGCCGTGCGCGTCCATTTTCAAATCTTCCACGAGCGCCTGGACGTAACCACCGATGCCGCAGCCGCAATCCAAAAAGCGCGCTTTTTTTGGATCCAGATATTGCGCCATCAACCGCAGCCTTTTGGTGGTGGACAACGGTGCAGCCGTGTTCCCCTTGAAGTGCTGGATATTGTTGAAGGTGGCGGCCATGGCAGATTCTGGTTAGACCGCTTTCTTTACCGGCACTTCGGGATTTACCTGCGCGATGGGTTTTTCACCGTTCATCGCGAGGATAAGATTTTTTACACAGCATGTCGCCTGGCGCACGACACTTTCGTAGGTGCGGGAGCCGATGTGTGGCGTGATGATGACATTCGGCAGCTTGAGCAATGGATAATCGGCGGGTGGCGGCTCCTGGTCCAGCACATCCGCGCCATAGCCGGCAACGTGGCCGGTTTGGAGCGCCGCGATGAGATCGTCGGTGGCCACCACTTCACCGCGCGCACAATTCACGATGATCACGCCGCGTTTCATCTTGGAAATGCTGCGTGCGTCAATTACCTCGCGCGTGTCCGGAGTCAGATTGCAATGGAGTGAAATGTAATCACTCTTGGCGTAGATCTCGTCCAGTGACGTGACTTCTTTGATGCCATATTGCGCGGCAAAATTCTGGTCCCAATGGCGGCTCAGGCTGATGACGTTCATGCCGAAGGCGCGGGCGCGGATGGCGACTTCCTTGCCGACCCGGCCGAGGCCGATGATGCCGAGCGTCTTTTCAAAAAGTTCATGGCCGGTTTTACGTTTCCATCCGCCCGTGCGGGTGGAATCGGTATGGAACAACAGGTTTTTTTCCAATGCCAGCAACAGCAGGAAGGCATGTTCGGCCACGGTGGTATGGTTTACCCCGGGCGTGAAGAGCAGGGGCAGGCCGAATTCGGTGCAGGATTTGACATCAATCTTGTCCACGCCGATACCGTACTTGCTTAACACCTTTAACTTCGGACGCGCTTTTTCCAGAACTTTGCGGGTAATGGCATCATCGCCGCAGATGTAACCGTCCACGTCGCCGACGAGCGCGAGCGTATCCGCTTCATTCAGCGGGCCGCGAGCGGTGATGACCTCCCAACCGGTCTGCTTGAGCAGATCATGGTGCGCACCGGGCGTGTCTTGAAAAGAGGTCGTCGTCAAAAGAATTTTCATGTGCGACAAATTGTAAAAAAATTTGGCCCCGATGCAAACATCGAGGCCACTGAATTTTTGCGGCTAAATTTGATTTTTCTGCACTCAGAGCGAACCGAAGGATGACTGCGCCATCGTGCTCAACTGTTCCTGTGCTTCGCGGGTCATGTCGGTGAAGATCATGGAAACATGGTAACCGGTATGTTTGCTGCCGACACAGGCAATGATGACGCCGGTGCAGGAAAGTTGTGAACCATCGGCCGGTGATTGCAGGGAGACCGTCATTTCCGCCCATTCCGTGAAAGGCGTCGGGCTGCGGAATTCAATGCCGCTTTTATGGATGGCAACGGTATCAGCGGACAATTCCAGCCTGGCTTGGGCCGTTGCCACCGTCAACGGCTGCTCAAATGGATGATTGTGAAGAACTCGTTTTGCACTCATAAGAAATAAACATAGCACGCTGGCTGAATTCGTCAAATTCCCGGTGCGGGTTTTGAGTCACCACTCAATAACAGTGGCACCCCAAGTCAGGCCGGCACCAAAAACCACCAATAGAATCAGGTCGCCGCGATGAATTTTCCCGGCCGCCACCGCTTCATCCAAGGCGATCGCCACGGACGCTGCGGAAGTATTGCCGTATTTGTGCAGATTGACAAATACCTGGTCTGGTGCGCAATTCAGGCGTTCACCCACGGCACTGATGATGCGCTGGTTGGCCTGGTGCGGAATGACACATTTGATCTTGGTGATGTCAATTTCACAGCGCCGCATCGCTTCATTGGCGGCAGAAACCATCGCATTAACGGCGCTTTTGAAGGTTTCCTTGCCGTCCATGCGCAGAAAATGCATGCCGTTGGCGACCGATTCCGGAGTGGCGGGACAGGCGCTGCCACCGCCGGGCATTGAGAGCAAATCCGCTTTATTGCCATCGGCACCCATGACCGAGGTCAGCAGACCCTGGGAATTGGGGCGATGTTGCAAAATTGCCGCTCCCGCGCCATCGCCAAACAGCACGCAGGTGTTGCGATCTTTCCAGTTCACAATGGATGAAAGCTTTTCAGCACCGATGATCAGCACGGTCTCGTAAGCACCCGACATGACGAATTGCTGGCCGATTTCCAAGGCGTAAATGAACCCGGAACACGCAGCTTCCATGTCAAAGGCTGCTGCCCGCAACGCGCCGAGCTTGCGCTGCACGAGACACGCAGTTGAAGGAAACGGCATGTCTGGCGTCAAGGTGGCGACAATGATCAGGTCAATCTGTTCGGCGGTGACATTGGCCATTTTCATGGCGCGTTCCGCCGCCTTGGCGGCGAGGTCGGAGGTAAACTCATTGGCTGCCGCGACGCGACGTTCCTTGATGCCGGTGCGCGACGTGATCCATTCGTCAGAGGTCTCGACCATTTTTTCCAGATCGGCATTCGTCAGGATTTTTTCCGGCACATACGAGCCGACGCCGACAATGGAGCAGGTGCGGCCCTGAAAATTATTTTTGGCGCGTGGATTTTTGAAGGAAATACTCATGGATTGGTATCAGTGGCGGTGTCATCCGCGAGCTTGAGATTTGCTGCCGCAATGTCACGGGCAATGGTCTGGCCAATTTGATTTTTGATCGTCTGGGCGGTGACGCGGATGGCGCTGGTCACGGCGCGGTCACGGGCCGAGGCATGTGCCTTGAAAACCAGACCATTGAAACCGAGCAAGGGAGCACCGCCGGAAACATCCGGATCCATGCGGCGGCGGATCGCCTGAAACGCATCTTTGGCCAGGTAAGCACCCAATTTGCGTTGCGTATTATGCATCAATTCACGTTTAAGCATGGAAAACATCGCCACCGCCAGGCTTTCTGATGTTTTCAAAACAATATTGCCGACAAAGCCATCGCAGACGACGACGTCTACGTGATCTTTGAACAGGTCGTGGCCTTCGACATTGCCAATGAAATTAAGATCCAGTTTTTTGCACAGCTTGAAGGCTGCCAGCGTCAGCTCGTTGCCTTTGGAATCTTCCGTGCCGTTGCTTAAAATACCGACCCGCGGGTTCTTGCGTTTCAGCACTTCGCGGGAATAAACATTGCCCATCACGGCGAATTGCGCGAGGTGGATGGGCTTGCATTCAATGTTGGCGCCGGCATCCAGCAGGACAAATTCATTGCCCATACGTGGTATCACCGTGGCGATGCAACCGCGTTTCACGCCTTCGATGCGGCCAACCTTGAAGGTGGCCGCGGAGAAAATTCCGCCGGTATTGCCCAGGGAAATAAGCGCATCTGCCTTGCCTTCACTGACCAGTTCAGAGGCGCGAACAATGGAAGAATCTTTCTTTTTCCGCATCGCCGCCACCGGTTCGTCCTCCATTTCCACTACTTCCGTGGTATGGATGACGCGAACCCGATGATCGCGAAAGCCGCGTTCAGGCAATGCGGCATGAATCTCCGCCTTATTGCCGACCAGATAGATGGTGGAGATGTCTTTGATCTCCTCCAGGGCGCGTTTCACGCCCGCGATGATGACACCGCAGCCATGGTCGCCACCCATCACATCCACCGCAATTCGCATAGGTGAAAAAGAAAATGGCGCGAGAATGCTCCCGCGCCATCCGCTAAAATTTTAAGCTCCCGCCGTGACGGTCAATACTTGACGGCCACGATAGAAACCACACGCCGGGCAGACGCGGTGCGGCACATGCGGTGCGTCGCATTGCGGGCATTTGCCGATCTGCGGCAATTTTAACACACTGTTATAAGCGCGGCGCATTTTCATCCGGCTTGTCGAAGGTTTACGTTTTGGGACGCCCATATAAATTTATAAATTCAAAGTTTCAGTTTATCCAACTCAGTCCAGGCCGACGGTTTTTCCGCGTTTTTCAACTCGCCAGCTTTGCGGACTTCATTCTTTTTCTTCAGCCCCGCACACTCCGGTTTGCACAACGGATGTTGCGGAAATTCAATTAGCATATCTTCCCGCACATACGGAGTCAAGTCTATGGAATCATTCTCAATGGACACCTTGTCCTCGCCTTCCAGCGGCAAATGGAGCGCCCAATCCGTCAAAGCCACCTCATGTTTGAACGGTTTCAGGCAGCGGGCGCACTCGCAATCCAATGTCAGTCGCAGCGAACCTTGCACCAAAATGGCGTCATGCATGGATTTTATCTCCAGGTCATAGCGCAACGGCTTTTCGACGCGGATCAGTTCGTCTTCCACGTCGAAAGCCAGCTCTGCCGCCGGTGACTCACCTTTCAAGTGGATTTCGTCCTCTTCCAGATGGCGCAAGTTGAACTTGATCATAAATTTTGAGTATGGCTTTGAGTCAAAAGCCGCTTGGCGCCGGCGGCAAACCGCAAACCAAGCCTTAACTTTAAAGGATTATTTCCCTGGTTTCAACTTTTCGCTCAGCGCCACCTGCACATTGGGGGGCACAAATTGCGCCACATCGCCGCCTAACCGCGCGATTTCTTTCACAATCCGCGAACTGAGGAAGGTATAAGTGTCTTTCGGCATCATGAAAATCGTTTCAATATTTTCATTCAACTTGCGGTTCATCAGCGCCAGTTGAAACTCAAATTCGAAATCAGAAACGGCGCGCAAGCCGCGCACGATCACCTGGGCCTTTTTCGCTACGACGTATTCCACCAGCAAACCGTCAAAGGAATCGGCTTCGACATTGGGCAAGTGGGCTACGGCCGCTGTCACTAGGGACTGCCGTTCGCTCAAGGAAAACAGCGGGTTTTTCCCTTCGTTTTTGGCGACCGCGACGATGACACGGTCAAAAAGCTTGGCCGCGCGCTGGACCACGTCCAGGTGGCCATTGGTCAGCGGATCAAAACTGCCGGGATAAATTGCTGTTCGCATCGTAAATTTTTAGTCTTTAGCCACAGTTGCCAGTCTGAGACACGGCTTCCCATGGTTTGAATGGCTCTATTAACTTAAACTTAAAATTCAAAATTCAAAATCATTTGTTCTGCCACGGCACTTCATAAATCCGTACCGCATCGCGAAATCCTTTGACCTTTTCTGGAAACAATTCCTTGCAGGTCTCGGCAATATCGGGCGCATGGCGCAATAAATGAAAATAAGTGACATCGCTGATGATGATGCGGCCACTGCCCGAAACACCTTCCAGCCGGCTGGCCAGATTTACTTCGCGGCCAAAGACGGTGTAATTAAAACCGTGCGCATCCGAGCCCATCAAGCCGACGGTGACCAGCCCCGTATTGATGCCGGTACCCAGGTGCAGGGCGGCGTGCATCGGTTTGGGCGGCAAACCGGCGGCGATTCGTTCGCGATTTTCCAGTTCCCGCGCCGGATTTTCCGCCAGCCGCTTGATGTTCAATTCCCGGATGGCGCGCTGCGCTTCAATGGCCGCTCGCAAACAGGACAACGCGTGTTTCTCGTTCGTTGAAGGTGCATTCCAAAACGCCATCACGCAATCGCCGATGTATTTGTCCAATGTACCATCATGTTTTTTTACCGCCTCAGCTACGGTGGCCAGGTAAAGATTGACGATTTCCAACGTTTCCCGGGCGGAATTTTCAAAATATTTTTCCGCCTGGGCCGGAGCGACCTGGTTGGCACGGACAAATTCGGCGATTTGTTCCTGCATCTGGTCGGTGAGGGCCGTAAAACCACGTACATCCGCGAAGAAGACGGTGATTTCACGGTGCGATCCGCCGAGCGCCAATTTTTTGGCGTCGAGCAGTTCGTTCACGACATTTGGCGAGACCAACTTGGAAAAAACAGACTTGACGCGCCGTTTTTCACCTTCTTCGAACGTAACGCGATAGACCACCAATGCCAGATGTTTGAAGATCATGGCGCCGGCGATGGGATATACCAGTGGCAACCACCAATAGAATTGGATGAAGGCATAAAAGACGACCCCAAAATAAGCCGTTATCAATAAAAGGACGGAGAGAGTGGCGGGCAACGCGCGAAACTGCCAGGTGAACAACGCCGTCAATATGCTCAAAATGATGATGATAATGATGTCCGTCGCCAGCGAGGTTCGGTGAATGAATTCCCCGGTGATGACGGAATTGGCGACATTCCAGTGTTTGCTGACGAGCAGTGTCTGATTTTCCAATGGGGTGGCTCCGCGGTCGGTCAGATCATTTCCCGTGGCGGCCGAGCCGATCACCACGAGTTTGCCGTGAAATTCATTTTTGGAATCATTCGTGCCACGATTGCGGTCCCGGTCCTCTCTTAGGACATTCTCAAACGGTTCGCGCAGCAAGTGCGTCGGGGTTATTCGCCAGTTGATATAAAAATTGCCTTCAGCATCCACCGGAATGTTGCGTTCCATGCCATTGGGGCCATGCAAATGAATATAGCCGTGCGCCAGATCAATATTCGCATGCTCGAGATCCAGATGTAATTGTTGGGCGGCCAGAACGATACCCATATCCCAAACCCGTTCGTAAGGCTTGGCATAGCGTTTCCACCCCTTGGGAAGGTTGTCTCCGACAAAGTCAACCAGGTCGAAATTTCCATCTTTGTCGAGCGGAACAACCATTTTTTCGCCTCCGGGCTGGGATAAAATGATCTGGTCCGGCTTGATTTGGGCTTGGGTTAAATCAACTCCATATTCCTTGGCGGCTGACTTAAAGGCGGGATGCCAGTTCAGATTGAAACTCTTGAGATGTCGCAAGACTCCATCCGGATCAATACTGGTTGAAATATCACCCAAGGCCATGCTATTCGTGGCAAATAAATCGGCTGGCAAAGCACTGGGGGTGAAGGCCGAAATGACATTGCTTGCCTGCCGTATCTGTTGCGCAAAAAAATCATCTGATTCCATCAGGCTGCCGTCGGGCATCAGAACCGGGGCATGATCGGTGCGTATTTCACGAAATAAAACGTCGAAAGCGATGGCTTTTGCGCCTTGGGCGGAAAGTTCTTCCACCACCCGGCCATAAATGTGGCGCGGCCAATAGAGTCCATAAGGCCCGTAGGGAGCTCCCAATAATTTGTGTTGGATGGCAAAAATGCTGGAGTCCTCCATGGCAACAAACGCGAAGTTTGTTGCCGGAACCGGTAAAAATTTTTGGGCAACCCGGACCCGCCAGTCGTAGGTAATGCGTTCCAGCCGTTCGATGAAATCAGGATTCTGCAGGCGGATTCCGCAAATAAGCGCCAATACGGTCAGCGCAAGGATGATGGGCGCAAGTTTGGGACGCTTGAATCGCACGCTGATTAGTAAAAACAAAAAACCAGCGCAACTCAAGGCTGCGCTGGTTTTAAAAACTGATTCTCAATCAGCAGCTATCGTTGACGATAGCTCCAATCCCTTACGATGTAGGAGGAACGACACCATTACCCTCCTGGGCTTCATTCTTGTTTTTCTCGTTGTAATTCAGATTTTCGTAATAAACCGTGCCAATAACACTGAAGTTCTGCTGGAGAAGCTGTTGGATGCCAGAAGGCAACGGCGTGGGGGAGTTCGCGTTAGGATCAAGTGATTCTCCTGCAGCAATCTGGAAAGTTTTGCTAACGTTTCCAATCGTCACAGTTAAAACCAAGCCACCGCTGGTGCTTTCAAGAACTGCAGTCGAACCATCGGCGCCGAGCGAAAATTTGGTCCCACGAACACCAGCGATACCGCTGGGGATTCTCACCAAATACTGTGAGGTGGCATTCAATTTCTTGACGCTGGCAAAAATACGACCTTGTTTCAAATCCAATTCCGTATCACCAACGGTGTCGGCACCGGTATCCGTGGTGTTCAACTTATCAATGGCCAAGACCGTTCCAGACGTCAGGCGGATAACATTCTGCTCGGCGGCAGGTGCCGGAGAAACCAATCCACGAACCGGTGAGTCGGAAGCTGATGAAATACGATCTGGCTGTTTGTGCGACTGGGGAAATTGAATGGATTTACCAAGGACAACGTCCACGCTGCTGCTTTCGCCAGTGCGAATTACGGCTCCAGCGGATAAAACTTTGCCGGGCAGCAAGGGGCGCCACGTGGTATTATCAAGTGAGTAGCTGGCAAGGCCTTGAACGCGGACGATAGTGGCACATCCGGGAACGGTAGCCTGTGCAGAAGCACTGAAACTGAAAGCCGCCGTTAAAAATGCGGTCGCAAAAAGGGTTGTTAAATTTTTCATAATGCTATTCTCCAATCTCAAACTGAACCTAATATAGTCACCACCAAGTTTGTTTGTCAATCGGCTTTTTCTAATAATCAAAGGGCAAGGTTGGCCGACCGGAAGCTTTTTCAGCCAATTTGGCTTCACAAATCCCAAGATAATTGCGTGAAAAATCACTATGGCTGTTAATTCTCACGGAACGGATCAAGTATTGCCGGGCGGCGGCATAGTCATGGATTTGGACATAATGCCAGCCGATATATTCCAGCACTATATATGCATTAGGATTAAGGGCTTCGGCTTGATTATAATATTTTTCCGCCTGACCGGGCTTTCCTATCCAATCCAGGCACATGCCCATGCGTAACCAAATATAGGCATCAAATGGATCCAATTTATTGCCCCGGTCATACCAATCCATGGCGGTTTGTGCCAAGCTGGCAAAATCGCTTCCGCCCTTGAAACTTTCCGTGCGGTAGCATTCACCGATTTCATAGGCCGTCCGGAAATTATGAGGTTCATAAATAAAGGCTTTTTCCAGCCGGACTGCTTTTGCCGGTGTATTGTCCAGTTGTCGTTCCGCCTGCGCCCGCCATAATGTTTCATGGCCTCGCCGCCATTCATCGGCGGCGAAACTGATGACGGTTGCGAGGACGACACTGGTCAAGGCGATTTTGCCCAGCGTATTAATGCGCCACCAACAACCGGCAGTTGCGAAGCGCAGGTTGCTGGCCAACAGCGCCAGCAGGGTCACGCCGACGAGCGCATTGGCCGGAATGTGCAGGTCGAAATCCACCACGGAGTGAATGCTCAAGGCCAATAAGGCCCCGGTGGCCCCGATGAAAAACGCGAAACGGTTGCTCTGACCGCTGCCAAAATCATCTTCCGCTCGCCGGACATGCGGCCAAGTTCTGAATAATGCCCAAATGAAAATCACAATCCCAATCAATACGATGACACCGCCAATGGTTCCCCAATCAGCCAGCAAGTTTAAATAATCATTATGCGCACGAATTGGCTGCGTCTGCATAAATTCCGGACGATAAACGTCAAAGCGGTAATCGAAATGTGCCGGCCCGGCCCCCACCCAAAAATGATCCTGCCAGATGTTTATGGCGGCCTGCCAGATACCCAGGCGCGTGTCCGCGTCCACAACACTTGGTCCTGAATCGCCGGGTCTGACCACCCGTTCGGCAAAAGTCGTCGTTTTGGAAAGGTATTGGGAAATAAAAAAACCTCCGCCGACCAGCAGGGCCAATAATAATATCAACGCACGTAAACGATGGTTGCGGTGACATAATAGAACACTGAGCACAAAGAGAACGCCGCCGCCTGCAGCTATCCAGCCGCCACGTGAAAAAGTCACGCCCAAGCCAGCGACCATGGCAGCGACGGCATAAACCAGCCCAATGCGGGTCAGAATGTGGATCCGACCGGCCAGCAAGTATGCCAACCCCAATGGTATTAACATCGCCAATAATCCCGCCAGATTATTGGGTGAGAGATAAGTGCCGCATGCGCGTCCTTCAAAACGCCATAATAATACGTTCCAAACGTAGTGAGAATGGGTGACTGATTGATATATGGCGTAGCCAGCGATCAATGTTCCCAAGGTGATGAGGGTAAAGCTGATGGCTTGTGCGGTGTCCTGGCTATACAGGTTGTTGACGATCACAAAAAAGACCAGGGCAAACAGCAGAACCTGGATGACTTCGACGCGCGCGACATATTCGATGTCCGCCGTGAAATAGCGGATTACCGCATAAGCTGTAAAGGCGACGACCACCCACGCCAGTGGCGGCCAGAGCAGCTTTGGTTTGGGATCGAGCCAGAGGCGCAGACTCCACAAAATGAAGAGGACGGCGCCTAAACCCTCCAAAACTAAAAATGTCCATGGATAAAAGTACACCGCGCCAAAGGCCAGGGGCGCGAATACCAGCATGACCAGCATGAGCCGGAGAATTCCATCGCCGCAGAGCTGGTCCAGATTTTTTCGAAACGAAGCCATCACGTCAAAAATGAACTGCGTCTGCCAGTGAGTAAAGAATTTATCCGTCGCTCGTTTCGCGACGGACAGAAAAAAGGAGCTGGTGCCGGACTGGTTCGTCATCGGTGATAAAACACCTTGCTGGCGCTGGGCGCGGGCAACCATCACTAAAAAAGGTGATAGACCGGCAGGCGGTCTTTCTTTACAAATGGACGATATCTATGACTGACCCGCGCTATACGAAATTGGCAAAATTACTGACCGGATATTCCACGGCGTTGAAAAAGGGGGACCGCATCCTGCTGGACATGATTGATGTGCCGGATGAATTCACCATTGAACTCATCCGGGCTGTGCGCGCCTTGGGCGCCGTGCCCTTCGTGGAAACGCGGCACACCCGGGTCGGGCGTGAACAGTTGCGTGGCATCACCGAGGCGCAGGCGGCAGATCTGCGCGACCTGGAAATGTTCCGCATGAAAAAAATGCAGGCTTACATCGCCATTCGCGGGGCGGATAACATGAATGAAAATGCCGATGTGCCGGCGGAAAAAATGCGGCTGTATTCCAAGCTCATGCGCCCGGTGCAAGACCGGCGGGTGAACCAGACGCGCTGGTGTGTTTTGCGCTGGCCGACGCCCAGCATGGCGCAAGCCGCCGGCATGAGCACGGAGGCGTTTGAGAATTTGTACTTCGACGTCTGCACGATGGATTACATCAAGATGGCCCGGGCCATGACGCCGTTGGAAAAATTGATGGCGAAAACCGATCGCGTCCATTTGAAGGGGCCGGGCACGGACCTGACGTTCAGCATCAAGGGTATTGGTGCCAAAAAATGCGAGGGCACGCGCAATATCCCCGACGGCGAAGTGTTTTCCTGCCCGACAAAATTTTCTGTGAACGGCACGATCCAGTACAATACTCCGACCATCTACGCAGGCACAAAATTTGAAAACGTTCGCCTCGCGTTCAAGGATGGGAAGATTGTAGAGGCGACCGCCAATAATACCCGGCGGTTGAATGAGATTTTGGACACGGATGCCGGGGCGCGTTACGTCGGTGAATTTTCCCTCGGCTTCAACCCTTACATTCAAACCCCGATGTGCGATATTTTGTTCGATGAAAAGATCGCCGGTTCGCTGCACTTCACCCCGGGGCAGGCGTATGAAGATTGTGGCAATGGCAACAAGAGCGCGGTGCATTGGGACATGGTTTTGATCCAGCGCCCGGAATGGGGCGGCGGCGAGGTTTGGTTTGACGGCAAATTGATCCGCAAGGATGGCATCTTTTTGCCGAACGAATTAAAGCCGTTGAACCCGGCCAATCTAAAGTAATCAGAAAAAGAGTTTTGGCCGGGGCCAAAACTCTTTTTTGTTTGTCCAATTGGATGTTCGTTCAGATCGTTTCTTTAAGGATCGTCAAAAACTGTTTCATCGCCGGCGAAAGCACCTTGTTCTTTTTGTAGATGGCGGCCAGGGGGCGATAAAATTCACCGTCGTCAATCTGCACGGCCGTCAACGTCTGCTTGTTGATTTCCTGGATGACTGTCCCGCGCGGGACGATGGAGATGCCTGCGTCAATTTCCACGGCCCGCTTCACGGTTTCGACGTTGTCAAATTCCATGATGTGATTCACGTCCACGTCATGTTCCTTGAAAATTTTGTCCAGCGCCTTGCGGGTCGGGATGTCCGGTTCGAAGCTGATGACTTTTTGCCCGGACAAGGCTTTCAGCTTGATGCTTTTCTGTTTGGAAAAAGGGTGTTGCGGATGGGCGATGAGCACCAGCGGTTCTTTGCGCAACGGAATGATTTCGAGCTTGGAATCCTTCACCGGATAGGCCACGAGACCGAGATCAACGACATTGCTTAAAACATCTTCGTAAACCTGGTTGGCCCGGCGATATTCGACGTGGATGTTCACAGTCGGATAGCTCTTCATGAACCGCTTGATATACGGCGGCAAATCATGCAAGCCGATGGAATAAATCGTCGCCAGCCGGATGGTTCCCGAAATGATGTCCTTCAACTCCTGCAACTTGCTGTGCAACGATTCATAAGTCTGGATGATCTGCTTGCTGTAATCGTAAAGCACCTGGCCCTCGCGCGTGAGCCGGAATTTTTTCTTGCTCCGTTCGATGAGCAACGACTTGAACGTGCGTTCCAGCGCGCTGATTTGCTGGCTGACGGCGGATTGCGTGACACTGTTGATCTGGGCCGCTTTGGTAAAGCTCTCCGTTTCAGCCAAATCACAAAAAACCTTGAGGCTGTCGATTTGCATAAGGTTAAAAAATAAACCGGCTTATATTAGTCCGTCAACTACCACTAATGGGGGAGGCCATGGCTTTCACTTTTCTTAATAGCTCCATGCTGGTGAACGGCTTTTGCAGATAGCCGCTGGCGGACTGTTTGTCCTCCGGCAGGACATACCCGCTCATGCACAAAACGGGCAGCGCCGGTTGTTGCTGGCGCATGCGTTCGATCAGTTCGCGTCCCCCCAGGCCTGGCATCACCAGGTCGGTGATGATCAGGTCCACGCGCATGCCTGGTTGGGACATCAGCCCCAAGGCGGCCTGTCCATTGCTAGCGGTCAGCACCCGGTAGCCGAAATCGGATAAAATGGTTTCCGCCATTGTCAACATCAGGCCTTCGTCATCCACCACCAAAATCGTTTCCGTCCCGCGCAAGGCTTGATCGGTGAACGTCTCTTCCAGGATGCGATTTCGTTCCGCCGGGAGGTAAATGCGCGCCGAGGTGCCTTTGCCCAACTGGCTGGAAATCGCCACGCCGCCGCCATGGTTGCTGATCATGCCGTACACCAGCGCCAGGCCCAGGCCGCGGTGCGGCGGCGGTTTGGTCGTGAAAAATGGCTCGAAGATCCGCGGCAAAATTTCCGGTTCAATACCGGCGCCCGTGTCGGTGATCTCGATGCAAACGTAAGTTCCCGCCGCCAGGCGCGCATTGCGATCCTGGGTCGCCTGCGTCAATTCCACGTTGCGGGTTTGTACGGTAAGCGGCCCGGTTCCGTTCTTGCCAAAAGCCTCCACTGCGTTCTCCAGAATTTTTGAGATCGCTTGTTGCACTTTAGCTTCATCGAAGCGGGACTCAAACAAAGCGCGATCCAGGGTCAGATTCCATGTGAAGCGCGGGCCGTGTGACGTCCGGAAAAAATCAATGCAACGCGCGACCACCGAATTCAAGTTGCCGGCGGGTTGCCGGCGGGTTTCTTTTTCCTGCCGGCTGAACTGGGCCAGCTCGGTGGCGATTTCCGCCGCCCGCGCCACGGATTTTTCCACTTCCATCAAGGACAGCCGCCACGGGTGGCCCGGTTCCGCCTTGCTCAACAGCAATGAGGTGTGCGCCAGCACACCGGTCAAGGCGTTGTTGAAATCCAGGGAAACGGTCTGGGCCAATTGCAACATGCACTCCAGCTTTTGTTTCACCGCCGTATCATTTCCCGACATGGCTGGCAGCGCGACGCCCGCGCCCGAAAGCAATTGGAGGACAACTTGCCGCACTTCGTCGCCGGCCGCCTGGCAGATTGCCACTGTAAATGGGCTGGCGGAACTGGCGGGTGTCCGAAATTTTAAGACCGTCACAGCCGGCTGCGATTCCAGCCACAATGCGAGGAAATCCGCCGCCGTACCTTGATTTTCCGGCGACCAGACCTCTGCCAGTTGCGCCGCTGGCTGGTTTAGGGCAGAGCCAAAAACAACTTTGGCCGCGGCATTGGACTGCAGCACGACCCCATCCACGTTTACCAGCACCGCTGGCCACGCGGCATGCTCCAAACTAAATCCAACTTCCGGCTTCATCACATCAAACGGAAACGACAGGCTACAACGAATTCGCGAAAATTCAAGGGACGATGACAAAAGCTGACGGTAACAATTCGGTCACGGTGAACTGCCTGACCGTTGGCAGATCATCACTGTCCGCAATGAAGACCACTGCGTCCGCAGCGTATTCACGCAATAATTGCCGGCACGCGCCGCAGGGCATCGGCCCGTCGGCGCACCGCGCCACGACCGCGACGGCGACGAAATCTTTTTTTCCCTCAGTCAACGCCTTGAACAAGGCGATTCGTTCCGCACAACAGGTCAAACCATAACTGGCGCTTTCCACATTCGCGCCGCCGATGATTTTACCTGTTTTCGTGAGCAGCGCCGCACCCACCTTGAATTTCGAATAAGGCGATACTGAACCCTGGCGCGCTTTGGCCGCGGCCGCCACTAATTTTTTAGCATTAATTTTCATGAAATTTATTTTGCCGCAGAGGCACCGAGCACACAGAGAAATCCAAAAGTGTTTTTATTCTTCATGGTGTGCCCGGTGCTCTGTGGCCAGTCACATCCGGCCATAAAGTTCGGCAAAACCTTTAATCAATGCCGCGCCGGATTTTTTTACGCGCTCGGCGGTTTCCAAAACTTCCGTGTGCGACAAATTTCCCTGACTGATGCCTGCCGCCAGGTTGGTGATGCACGAAATGGCCGCCACCCGCAATCCGTGCTGCCGGGCCGCAATCGCTTCCGGCACCGTGCTCATGCCGACGGCATCCGCCCCCCAAGTCGCATAAGCGCGTATTTCCGCCGGGGTTTCGTAAGTCGGTCCGCTTACTGCCAGATAAATACCGCGTTGCAATTTTAATTTTGAAGTTTTTCCGGCCTGGAATAAAAGTGCGCGCAAGTTTTCATCATAAACTTCGGTCAAATCCACGAAGCGCGGCAAATCTTTCGGGGGCAATCCCCGGAGCGGGTTTACGCCCATGAAATTGATGTGGTCAGTGAGTGCCATAAAATCACCGGCGCGAAACTTTTTATTGATGCCGCCCGCCGCGTTGGTCAGTAACACGTCTTTGATGCCAAATGCGGCCAGTGTGCGCACGGCGAACATGACCTGTTCCATGGCGTGCCCTTCGTAAAAATGGGCGCGTCCGCTTAAGACGATCACCGGCGTTGGCCCCAGCCGGCCGAAATACAGTTCGCCGGCGTGGCCATGGACAGTCGGTTTTGGAAAACCGGGGATTTGAGCGTAGGAAACTTTTTTATCCACGCGCAATTCTGTCAGGACATGGTGAAATCCGCTGCCGAGCACGATGGCCAGCGCCGGGCGCAGTTGCGAAATTTTTTTAAGATGAGCGGCGGCAGTTTGCGGCGTAGCTTTTGGTTTCATTTAATATGGCGGCGATGAATCAGCGTGATTGGTGGCCCTCAGCCAATGGCCGGAAGGAAATATTTTCCTTCCCGATCCCATTTGAATTTAGACTCCATTTTTTCAATTCCGTTGCCTCGACTTGATTTCTTTCGCCGCTGCATTACTATACTTTCCCTTTGATTATGCAATTGAACAATGACGAAATCCGTCGGTATTCGCGGCACTTGATTCTGCCCGAAGTCGGTCTGGCTGGCCAAAAGAAAATCAAGGCCGCGAGCGTCCTGTGCATCGGCGCAGGCGGTCTCGGCTCGCCGATCGCCATGTATCTTGCTGCCGCCGGTATCGGCAAGATCGGCATCGTGGATTTCGACACCGTGGATTATTCCAATCTGCAACGGCAGATTCTCCACACGGACGCGGACGTGGGCCGCTCGAAGGCGGAGTCGGCGAAAGAAAGCATCCATGCGCTCAATCCGAATGTGGAAGTGGTCATTCACAACACGCGCATCACCTCCGAAAATGCTTTCGATTTGATCCGCCCTTACGACATCGTTGTGGACGGCACGGATAATTTTCCAACGCGCTACCTGACGAACGACGCGTGTGTGCTTTTGAAGAAGCCGAATGTCTATGGCTCGATCTTCCGTTTTGAAGGGCAGGCCAGCGTGTTCGCGCCGCACTTGGGCGGGCCGTGCTATCGTTGTCTTTATCCCGAACCACCGCCCCCGGGCATGGTTCCGAGCTGCGCGGAAGGCGGCGTGTTGGGCGTATTGCCCGGCATCATTGGCTGTATCCAGGCAACGGAAATCTTAAAGCTCGCGATTGGCAAGGGCACCCCCTTGATCGGCCGTTTGCAATTGTTTGATGCGCTCGACATGAAGTTTCGCGAGTTGAAATTGCGTCGTGATCCGGCGTGTCCGGTTTGCGGTGATCATCCGACCATCAAGGAATTGATTGATTACGAAGTGTTTTGCGGCTTCGACCCGGTGGCGAAAGAAAATGAAAACGCCAACGAAGTGACGGTGCAGGATGCAAAAAAGGCGCTGGATGATCCGAAGCTGGGCATCAAGCTTTTGGACGTGCGTGAATCGTTTGAATATGAGATCGCGCATATCGAAGGCGTGCCGCTGCTGCCCTTGAGCCAGTTGCAACAGCGTTTCACCGAACTGGATCCGAACACGCAGTACTATCTGCTGTGCAAAGTCGGCGCCCGCTCGCATCAAGCTGCGGAATTTTTGCGCGAACAGGGTTTCAAATACGTCAAGAATGTGACCGGCGGCACCAATGCCTGGTCAGAGGAAATTGATCGGAACCTGCCGCGCTACTAAGCTGCAAATAATTATAAACTTCAAAGAATTACGGGCCGGGCTTCCCTCAAGAAGCCCGGCTTATTTTTTATGGTTGCACCTCTGTGCGGTAAAAGCGGGAACCGGTGGCGGCGTTCGTGCCGGAATAGATCATTGGGCTGGCAATAGCTTGCTGCCAGCCAGTCAACGATGTCCAGGTGACCAAATTTGTTGAACTTTCCAATTGATACAAACGCCCAGGAATTGCCGCCCACTTCAATTGTATGGATTGGTTGGTCAGCACATTGGCCGATAGGAAAATGAATTTGGACGCCGCATTTGTCGGATTGGTGCCCGCGATGAACTCAGCATAATCCGTCATGCCGTCGCCGTCAGAATCCGTGAGCACGGTGCGGTTGGTGCCCGCCGCGCCGAAATAATAATTCTCCCATGCATCCGAGATGCCGTTTTGATTCGCATCTATGAAGGAGTAGTTGCCGGTGAAGTTCAAACTGCCCGCGATGGTCAGAGTCCCAGTCTGGTTGGTGGGCGTTTGATAGAAGGTCACGTCGCTGAAGGTCACGACGTATTGTCCGGGTGGCGCGTTGGTGATGGTGGTCAACGGCAATTTGCCTGATTGATTGATCGGGCCGGTGAGATTGAAAGTTCCTTGACCCAGGTTTTTCGCGATGGTGATCGTGCCGCTGCCCGATGACGTCACGCCGGTGATGCCGACGTCGTCCACGAGCCAGCCATACAGTGGAGAGCCGAAATTGACGCCTTGATAATACCAGACCACTTGGATGGTTTGGCCAGCGTAAGGCGTCAAGTCCACCGTTTCCTGTTCCCAACCATCAGAATTGAGGCTGCTGAAATCCACCAAGGTGGGAATGTCAGCCGGCGGTGTGCTGCTATTCGTACTGATGCCGAGTTGCCCGGTTTCGAAGCCGGATTCGAAATTAAAATTATCCCAAAACGTCAGGGTCGCCTGACTCAGGCCGGATAAATCAATGGCCGGGCTGTAGAGAAAACTACTGGCGATGAAACTGGGATTGCCCCCCAGCAGACTGCCCCATGCGTGGGTGCCGGAATACGCGCTGGTCGCCAGCGCATCATTCGGTGTGCCTAAAGTCCAGTTTGCATCCGAGCCATCGGCGGTATCGGCAATGACCGTCCAGTCGCCAACGCCATTTTCCAGATCATCGAACCAGGGTGGTTGCGGTGCGCGCACCGTTGTGAACGTATAAAATGCGCCTTGATCATTATCCACGGTGGCATTGCCGGCGGTATCACGGCTGGTCACTTGATAAAAATAATTGCGGTTGGCCTGCAGGCCGGACAACTGCATGACGTGGTTCGTCGTCAGGTTTGCATCGTAAGCGGTGTAACTGGAGATGGTGGATTCGCCGTATTGCACCAGTGAATCTGCCGGCTTGGACGTATGCCAGCTGACCGTAGCGTTGCCAATGCCGGTGGTCGCACTCACCTGGCTAATGACCGGTGGAACATTGTCCACCGTGGCCGTGGCGACCACATTGCTGCCGTGCGAGGCGTCAAAATATTTCGCGGTGATCGTACTGCCATTGCTTACGACCAATTGATTGGTGGCGGCGTTGGCGTTGACCAGGGCGAGGGTGCCACGAAATAGCCCTTGATGGGCCGTTTCAATCAAGGTGATGGTGACTTGATTGGTTGCGGCGTTGCTGGAGAACGTGGCGGTGGTATGGCCGGTTCCGGCCAGGTCGGAATCGCCGATTTCCACCGTGACCTGGTCAGGAATCGTGTACGTCGCCTTATCCAGTGAAATCGTGCCGGTGCCGTTGGCGCCGGGCGCGAGGAAGTTCAGGATGTTTCGCAATAGCACGACTTCATTGTTGGGAGGAGTGCCGCCGACGGGAACCGTATCCAACGGAAAGGAGAGGAAGACCACGCGGCCGGGACTGTCTTGTCCGACTCGTGGATAGCTGGCGCCACAGGGTTTGCCGGAAGCCGATTCAAAACAGATTGCCGTGGCATTCGCCGTGGGCGTGAACGTGTCCGAAAAATCCGGGCCGAAAGTGTCATCTTCATCCAGTTCAAAACTTGGATAGTTATCATAATCCAAGGTCACATACATGCCGCTGGTGATGGCGTTGTTGGCCGCGCCAAAAAATGCCGGCACGCCAAAATCTTCGTCGCAATCCGAGCAGGCCGATGGCGGATCCGGGTTTTGCAAGAAACTTCCAACTTGCAGGACATTTTGCCGAAAGGGCACGTCGCCGATCTGTTCCAGGATATTCATGGAGGCCATGAAGAAGGAGCCGCCACCGTTGAGATAACTTTGGATCGCCGATTGTTGCTGGGCGTTCAGGGTATTATTCGTCGCGGATGCCACGGGCAGGCCATCTTCATCCACACCGTAATTCACCAGATCATCCGTGGTGCGCCAGATGACGATTGTGAAGGGTTGCAGATCGGATAATTGCGGCGAACCGCGCTCGGTCACTTTCCAAAAACCATAACTGAAACCGGCGGCGGTCAGCGCGTTCGTATAAACGCTGTCGGGAATCACGGTTGAGCCTGCCTGATCTTCGCCCGCCGTGTCATAATCATCCACCATCAAAACGGTGGGCGTGGCGACGGCGACAAAATTATAAAATGCGCCGGAATTATTTCCGATGACCGTGTTGCCAGCCGGATCGGATGAACTTACGGAAAAATAATAAGTTCGCCCCGCCACTAAACCGCCAATCTTAATCGAATGGGTCGTCACAAGATCCGAATTGGTGATCGCACGATTCAAGTTCAAGGTGTTAGTGCCGTAAAACACGATGGAATTCGCCGGTTCGCTGGTCAGCCACGTGATGGTGATGACGCCCAGATCGGTCGTCACCGCCACGTTGCTTAACCCGGGCGCTGCCAAATCTGCCGTGGCGTTGGCCGTCCGTGATATGCCGGAACTATCGGTGTAGCCGGCTTCAATGGCATCGCCGTTATGGATCTCCAATTTGCCATCAACCGCAGCGGCACCGGCACTGGTCAGAATGCCGTTGGTAAAAAATCCGTAATTGCCTGCGGCGGATAATTGAAAAACTTCGCCCGCTGGTTCCGTGGTGCTTTTGAGCAAGATGCTAACGTTATTACTCGCTGCCCGCGCGGTGTCAAAAACACTGACGTTGATGACCCCGGGCGCGGTATAATTTGTGCGATCCAGCAGGATGATGCCGCCGTTGGGACGCGCCAGGTCACCGGAAACCACCAGCGCAAAATCCTGGTCAATCGCCGTTGTGTCCAGCCGCGCATCTTCAGCCACGTTGCGGGCGCGGACGCGCACCAGATAATTTCCCGGCGCCGGATGCGCCAGGATCACACCTTCCACATTGTTGACCCTGTCAGGCGTCAGCGCGTTGGGTACGGATTCGCCGCCGGAAAATTGATTGCCGCGATACAATGTTCCGTCAGGGGCGACGACTTCCAGGTCCAGATCATTTACCAAAGCTGAGACGGCACCGGGAAATCCCGCAACATCCGTGTAAGCCAGAATGATCTTCAACGGCTCGCCCGCCGTACGGACAATGCTGTGTTGTTCGTAAACCTGGCCGCTGGTCAGCAGAACAGTCTGGTCGAGGTATTGATAATAACGCGGTGCATCAGGATCGGCAGTGATGATATTGGTCAGTGTGATACGCCCCCAACCTTCATCATTGTTGGGAATTGGTCCGGGGCCGCCGTTGTTGTCATCCAGCGGATTGGCGGAATTGATCAACGCTGCTTTGACTAAAGCGGGTGATGGCACAACACCATTATGCTGGCTTTTGTAATATTGGATGAATACCGCCGCCGCACCGGCTGCATGGGGACCGGACATGCTCGTGCCGCCCATGTAAACGTAATAATCATCAATCGGTGACCACGCGATGGAATCTTCATCAAACGCGAACGATGATGCGGCCGAGGCGATCCACGTTCCGGGCGCGACCAAGTCGGGTTTGATGCGGCCATCCTGACAGGGTCCGCGACTGGAAAAGTCGCCGATCGTATCGGAGCCATCGGCATAAAGTCCGTAAGTTTCCGCCAAGGTTCCCGGTGTGTTTTCCGACGCGCCCGTGGCGATGACATTCTTGCCTGAAGCCGGACTGTCCATCGTTTCCGAGCCCGGCCCGGCATTGCCGGCGGAAAATTCCAGGACATAAGGCTGGTCACCCGGAGTGGATGGGTCGGCGTCACGCACCAATTCATCGAACGCGGCCGCGTCCACGTCGTACGCACCTTGCACATCATTGCCCCAACTGTTCGCGCCGATCTGTGCGCCTGCCCGGACGGCATCCGTCGTCAACGTCTCATCGGTGGGGAACGGATTTGCTTCACCAGCGTTGTCATCAAAAATACGCTCGATGAATAAATTTGCGCCCGACGCTACCCCCAACCCATACCATGCACCGGTATCTGGGTCAGTTTCGCCCGTGGCTGCGTTGCCGGCGACGATGCCGGCACAATGCGTGCCGTGCCCATAGCCATCCGAGCCGTCGGTCAAATCGCCGTAATATTGAAAGCCCGTCACACGTCCACGCAAATCCGGGTGCATCGTGTTCGTATTACCTGTGTCCAAACCTGTATCCGCCACGCAGACGGTTACGCCAGCGCCATTGAAACCAGCTTGCTGCGTGAGGGTTGGCGTCGCCACCTGACCGTCATCGCCACCGACAATTTTTGCCGCCGCTTCATCCACCAATTTGCGTTTGGATGCCGGTTCGATCCAAAGCACAGCACTCGATTCCGCCAATGCCGGCAAGCGGCTCAAGTTCAAGCTGCCTTGCACGATGGTACCCAGATGCAATTGGCTGCGTCGTTGGATTGTAGAAAATTGGGCGGTAACTGCCGTCACCTCCGTTGTCGTTGCATCCGGCGCGAGCAGGGCCGTGATATTAGTGACGGCATTAGGATCTTTCACCAAAACACGGTTAGCCATTTCTGACAACTGTGGCGCAAGTTTGTAATCTTTTTGATAGGCACCCACCCATTGGACGAAGCTCAATGCCCGGATCGCATCAGGTGAAGTTTGATTCAAGCGTACGATAAATGCGTCATCCGGCACATACTTCAGCAACGTCACACCCAACGCTTGTAATCGAACCCGTTCGGCCAGGGTGGGCGAAGTGTTCCATTGCACCAGGTAAAGCCCGGAAACCGCGGCTGCGGCTGTGGTCACATGGGCTTGCGCCACGACCATGTTTGCTGGGGGCGTGGTGATGACAGCGCTGCGAAGGCGGATTTGTTTGCTTTGGGCGATGGCGGTGGAACCGGAGAGGACAAGCGCCAAGCTGGTGATAAGCCCAAGGCAGGTGGTGAACGAAAGACAGCAGGATTTCACGCGCAACACTAACCCAGGAATAAAATTTCAGCAAGGAGCCGGATTTTATGGTGTTAATGGGGAGAAATTTTCACCGGAAAAGCGACTGCCTACCGTGCGGCTCGCATTTTTTCTCGATTCTGGCATAGTGATCGCATGACCGAAGATTTACAGAAACGCATCCAGGCGGCGCTCGCCAACCCGCAGAACATGGGCGAAATGGCCGGCGCAGATTCCATCGGCACCGTCGGCAACGCTGATTGTGGCGAGATGTTGCGCTTGTGGGTGAAGTTCAAGGAACAGAACGGCAAGAAGGTCATTGATCGCGCGACGTTTCAATCTTTCGGCTGCGAAACCGCCATTGCTGTTGCCAGCCTGGCGACGGAATTGATCCGCGGCAAAACTGCCGAGGAAGCGCTGGCGCTCAAAACCGAAGAACTGGCCGGTGAATTGGGACCCCTCCCGCCGATGAAAATCCATTGTGCTCAACTAGTCGAAGGCGCGTTGCGTTCCGCGCTGGATCCGGAAAAGGTGGAAGTTAAAAAAGAAACGCCGATGCCAACTGGTGGGGCAACTTTGCTTGATAGCTTTTCTAAACCGAAAGAGGGCGGTGTGAAATTAACGTTTTTAGATTGAAATCGTCAGTTGCCCGGCTCGGAAGATGGATTTTTTGCGGCTGTTGATTCAGCGCGCAACTTTTGCAGGGCGATCAAAGCGGCTTCACTCTCAGCGGCTTTTTTACTTTTGCCCGAACCCCGCGCGAGTTCTATCCCTTCATGGGACACGGCGCATTCAAAATGACGGTCATGGTCTGCGCCGCTGGTGGCGATGACCTGATACAGCGGCGCATTGGGCGATTTGGCCTGTAATAATTCCTGCAGTTCACCCTTCGGATTCTCGATCACGGGTGGTTCGGGAAGGGTATTGAAGTCAGCGGCAAATTCATTTTTGACAAATTTTTGCGCGGCATCAAAACCGCGA
>DASYEY010000089.1:0-3801 GCA_036498725.1 Verrucomicrobiia bacterium
TGGATCAAATCAAATAGCGAGCAACCGATCCATTCGGAATGGCTCAATTGGTGACCCCAAAATGCCCAAAAATGATTTCCCGGCAGGGCTTTGACGATGTCCTCCACGTCCAATGCCTCCGTCAGCATCAGGAGCATGACGAAGCCGCGAAAGGCGTCAATCGAACCAACCCGATTGGCCGTCTTTGGGACGGGCACGGCCAGCGAAGTGGCAGGCTCGATTTCAAGAACGTCCGGCTTCATTTCGCGCTTGTCTCTTCCAACACCAACACGGCAAAAGGTGCCAATACGAACGTGTGCGGCTCGCGACTCTGCAAGGTCACGTCCGGCTGGTCATGGTCCTTTTCCCAGGGGCTGTGCATGACGTATTTTTCCCGCGCTCCGGCGGGTAATTCAAAAAGCGTGGCGACATCGGCCGCGAAAGCTGCGGGTTGGCCCGTGGGATTGCGCAGCACCAAAATGGCTTTGCGCGGCGACCAGGACGCCCAGCCATAAACCTGGCCCCGGCCGGGATTGCCGCCGATCCAATGCGTATCCACCAGCACATCGGCGTTTCGGCGCGACCATTTTGCCGCCTCGGCCAAGTCGTCCCAGTTCTGTTTGTCCAGCAGTTTGGGCGTGAGATACATTTCCTGCAACTGCGTCCCATTGCCAAAAAACTCACGCGTTTGATCGGCAAAGTCCGCGTCGCTCAGATTGGTCAAATGGCTCGCATTTTTGGCATAAATAATACCATGCAACATGAGCGAGTTCAGCGGATAGAGCGGTGCCTTGGTGACCACGTTGTCGTAAGTCTGCACGTCGCGATAGGTCATCCACTGCTGGCACCAGGAACCCTGCCCCTGAAAGTCGTGGTCGGCCCCGCCGCGCCAGGTTGAATCCACGTCCAGCAGCCAAAATGGCGATGGCCAGGTACCGGTGGTCAGGTTGATGTAAATATCTGGTTTAGCGACGCGCAAATCCTTCACTAGCCGGAGCATCGCGTCACCGTCACGCATCTGCCCAGCTTCATTCGCCTTGTCCCCGGCGGCGAGACCGTCAAACTTGAACTGATTCACGCCGTATTTCTGGATCATCTCGAGGCAAATGTTGTGAAAACGCTGATAGTATTTCGGCCCGGCCAGCGAAAAGCCGCTGGCGTTGGTTTCGTAGCCGAACTGGCTGCCGTATTTCAGCCGCTGCATTCTCGCCACGTCATAACCACCAAACGGAGACACCCACACGCCGATGCCCGCGCCGTAGCGGGCGGCAGCGACCCGCAACGGGGTGAAGCCGTGCGGAAAACCAGCGTGAAACTGCCAGAGAGTTTTGTTGTCGTCCCAACCGTCATCAAACAGGTAAGAATCCAGCTTCACTCCGCGCTGCTGCATGAGTTGATGGCCGAACTGGTCAATGGCATCCAGACTTTGCGCCTCGTTAAATTTTTGTTTGTCCCAGGCGATGTCAAACCAGGAATTGTAATGGAGGAAGGGCCGGTAAGGATGGGTGCGCTCCCGTTCGACATAGGCCAGGAAACCGCGTCGTAACTGGCCGGCGGGCGTCACGCCGAGGACAAAACTTTGCTCAAGCGTTTCCCCCTCTTTCAATACCGCGTTGCGCGTAAGGTTGCATTGTACTTCATCGTTGGCCGCAACGGTGTTCTGCGCCATGGGATGCTCGTAGCCGCAAAAGAAGCCGCCCGCCACGACCGGCGAGCCATCCACGACGCCGACGGTTTTCGCGCCGGGTACCGGCTGATCGAACAGCGTGATCTCCTTGATCAACACATCACCTCCGCTGGCCCGCAAGGTAAGTCGTTGCTGCAAATACGTTGAGCCTTTGCGCAAATCCACCTGCCAGCTGGCGGCCAGGTGGTCTTTGGCATCCGCAAACTCCAGGGTCAATTGCTGGCCGGGAAAATTCCGGGCGACCGTCGGCGAGGCCGCGTCGGCGGCCAGCGCCCCGGTGCGGGGTGTTCCCACCAATTGGCAATCGGAAGCCTTAATAATTTTCCCGTCGCCCAACACCAACTGAAAACATTCACTCCGGATTTTCAATGATGCATCGCTGGCTTTGTCGCGGAAGGTGGCCGTCAATTGATTGGATGCCAGCTGCCACTGCCAGGCGATGGCCTTGTTTTCCAGAGTGCCGCCGTCATCAGCGAGGGCGGCCAGGGAGCAAGAAAAGATCAGGACTGGGATTAGAAGGGCTTTCTTCATCGTAATTAAAATCAAAGTGTCATTTTATCCGCATCATCCGGTTTATTGGGCCAGCCGAAAAAAAAGCTGCCCACTGCCAGCTGAAAAACTGTAGGGATTGGTCGCACCGGAGACATTTGCCCAGGCCGCCGGCGCCAGCGAAGCGGTGGCTTGAAGCGTGCCCGGTCCCGTCCAAGTGATACTGATATTGCCGGCTGACTGATTGATAAAGAGCGGCCCCAGTTGCGGCGGGGCGATTTGATATTCAATGCCGGTTTCCACGGCGGTTTCCGGCCCGCGATTGTCCTGCAATAATATCCGCAGCGGTCCGCTCCCAAACACCTTGCTACTGCCGGGATAGAGTGCCGACAGAGCAACCCGGAATTCGAATTCATTGGCACTAACGGTTGGCGCGACAGCCCAACCCAGATTTGAAACGGCACCAGCATTGAAGCTGCCGCTGCGTTGGTCGTAGCCGAAGCCGGTCTCAATCATCATTTCCGATCCGAACAATGCGCCGTTGACTGGATATCCCGTCTGGCTGTTCAAATCCGTGTCGAAAAATACATGGGAATAATAGTCTTGAAACAGTGCGTAAGGTGAAGCCAGCAGGACATGGCCGTAAAGATAGTTTGTGTCGTTGGCAAACTGGATCTGAAGATAATTCACCGGATTGCCGTCCGCCCCACCCTGATGCGCCCAAGGCACACCCGCCCAGTCGGAAAAGTTACCGTCCACGATAATAGTCTTATAGGTGCTGAGCGTGCTGTTGTTCCCGGCCACAATCGTGATGGAAGTCGTATTGGCATCCTCGTGCGCTGGCGAGCAATTGTCCTCTGTCCGGATGGCAAAAGAATACGTCATGCCATTGTTCAGTCCGGTCACGGTATACTCATACGGATAAATTCCCGGCCCGGTTCCCGTAGGATAATTGTAGTTGGCGGGGATGTCCGGCGCGACATGGGACAGCTTGGTGGCTGTCGCAAAGTTTACCGTGCCACCGGTTGAATAATAAATATTGTAGTAAACCGGACCGGTTTGATCGCGGGCAACATCCCAATAAATAGTCGCCGTGCCGTTGCCGGCGACTACTTCCTGCACGCCGACGCGGGGAGCCGGCAGCGTCGGCCCGGTAGCCGCCGTGCTGTCCCAGACCGGCGGCTGCGTGTCGGCATTCGTGGCCAGCCAGCTCATGGTATTTGTATTTAACGCTTCATTGAGGGATGGATTTGTCCGATACAAAGGCCAGCCTTGGATGCCCATGGATTCGACGTAATCCTGATTCACCGTTCCCGCCGGTTGCGGCGGCGTATGATCATAATCCACCACGAACAGATTGAACCCGTCCGGCCGCCCCGCCTCGGCGTTCAGCTTGGGCGCGAAATCATATTTGTTATCAGAAAACGAGGGCGAAACCAGGTTGGTGGAAGTGTCGCTGTAATAACTTTCAAACATCACCATGTCCACATAAGGCCGGATGTTGTACGCATAGGTCTTCAGGTTGGGATCGAAGAAGAACAGACCCCGGTTGGCCATCAACAGCTTGCCGGGATAGTTGGTATGGATGCGCTCGATGAATGATTGCATTCCGGGAGCAATCCATTCATAAGGTGTGCCCCAGTTAT
>DASYEY010000090.1:0-2443 GCA_036498725.1 Verrucomicrobiia bacterium
GCGTTTATACATTTTTAATGGCTACAAATTAACCTGAACCGCTCTAATCGGAAGCCAGAGACGAACCGATAATGGCAGGCTTGATGTGCTTTTTGAAGATCAATCTGGGAATTTGACTGTGGTTGAAGTGAAACTCGGACGCATCGGGCGAGATGCTGTTCAACAAACAAAAAATTACGTCCGATATTTAAGGAAACATCAAACCAAAAGGGTTTCGGGGATAATTGTCTGTGCCGGAGTCATGCCAGCTTACGAAGAAGATTTGAGAAATCAAAAAGACATTCGGATTCTTATCCACGGATGGAATTTGCAAATACAGGAGTGGTAGCCACCGCATTCTTTAAAAATCAAAGCACAAATTCTGGCATCGCTATCAAACTTTCTGTTTTTAGCCGGCGTTCTTCTTCAGTCGTTGGAAACAGATGCAGGGCTTCGTCATTTAGCTGGATAATATCGGCGAATGCCATTCCAAGCTTGACGTGTGCCTTAAACCAAGCGTGGCGTTGTTTTCCAATTTCAGTCGGCGGTATGTATTCGGGTTTCATAATTTCACAGCGGCGTGTGATGGATGAACTGGTGCGCGGCGGCGATGAAGCCTTTGAACAGCGGATGCGGTTGGTGCGGTTTGCTCATGAATTCCGGGTGAAATTGGCTGGCCAGATAAAACGGATGGTCGGGCAGTTCAATGACTTCCACCAGCTTGCCGTCGGGTGACAGACCGCTGAAAACAAACCCAGTTTTCTCGAATTTTTCTCGATAGTTATTGTTGAATTCGTAACGATGCCGGTGACGTTCGTGGATGACAAATGAACCGTAAAGCTTTCCCGCTTTCGAGCCGACCGTCAACTGGCACGGCTGCGCGCCGAGCCGCATGGTGCCGCCTTTTTTGGTGACTTTACGTTGCGCATCCAGCAGGGCAATGACCGGATGCGGCGTGTTTTCATCGAACTCCGTCGAATGCGCCTTCTCCAGTTTCAAAACATTGCGCGCATATTCAATCGTGGCGATCTGCATCCCGAGGCACAGTCCGAAATAAGGAACCTTGTTCTCGCGGGCGTATTTTGCGGCGATGATTTTCCCTTCCGTGCCGCGTTCGCCAAAACCGCCGGGAACGAGAATGCCGCCCAGCCCTTTCAAGCTCTTTTCCGGGCCGTCCTTCTCGATGATTTCCGCGTCAATCTGGATGATTTCCACGCCGCAATCGTTGGCGATGCCGCCATGGATGATCGCCTCATAGACCGATTTATAGGCGTCCTGAAGTTCAATGTATTTGCCAACCACGCCGATGCGCACGCGATGCTGCGGCGCGATAAGCTTGCGGATGATCTCCTGCCAATGCGCCATGTTCGGCGCGGGCGTGGTCAGGTGCAACAGGCGGCAGACAAGGTCGTCCATCCGCTCACGCTGCAACATCAGCGGCATTTCGTAAATGGAATGATCCACATCCTTGGCCTCGATGACGGCCTCGACGGGCACATTGCAAAACATGGAAATTTTCTGGCGCAATTCCTTGTCGAGCGGCTTCTCGCAACGGCACGCGATAATGTGCGGCGTGATGCCGATTTCCCGCAGCTTGGCGACGGATTGCTGCGTCGGCTTGGTCTTCAATTCACCCGCCGCCTTGATGAACGGGACGTAGGTGACATGAATGAAACAGGTGTTGCCCACGCCGGCTTCCAGCGCAAATTCGCGGATGGCTTCGAGAAACGGCAGACCTTCAATGTCGCCGGTTGTGCCGCCGATTTCCGTGATGATGATGTCGGCCTTGGTTTTTTCGGCCAGCGCGTGGATGCGGTTTTTGATTTCGTCCGTGACATGAGGAATCACCTGCACGGTATTGCCGAGATATTTTCCCTCGCGCTCGTTGTTGAGCACCGTCTGATAAACCTGGCCGCTGGTGAGGTTGTTCATCCGCGAGAGCTTCGTGCTGGTGAAGCGCTCATAATGGCCGAGGTCCAAGTCGGTTTCCGCGCCGTCGTCCAGCACATAAACCTCGCCGTGCTGATACGGCGACATGGTGCCCGGATCCACGTTGAGATACGGATCAAACTTTTGCAACGCGACCTTGAGGCCGCGATTTTCGAGCAGCGTGCCAAGCGCGGCCGCGGTCAAACCCTTGCCGAGCGAACTCACCACACCACCAGTTACAAATATGAATTTCATTTTAAATTATTTTTTAACCACGGATGGACACGGATAAACACGGATAAAATCCATCACTTATCCTGCAACCTTTTACGAACCACGAATGCCAATGCTGCCATCAGCACTGGATGTTCCAAACCAGCCCTCATTCTGACAAACCATTGACGACGGGTTTGAACACTAAACAATATCTGCTCCCCGCCTGCACTGGTCGCTTTGCATGAAATGCTAAACAATGGCATCACAAGACTCCATTTCGGTTTGCCCTCAAATTCAAACTCATATTTTGTGCGCCAGA
>DASYEY010000091.1:0-14750 GCA_036498725.1 Verrucomicrobiia bacterium
CGGGCTATGGTTATTAAGTTTTTTGGAGTTTTCATTTATCAGATGGCGGTTTGTTTTTCACGGTCCACGGACCTTGGGACTAAAATGCGGTGACAGCAATGGCTGCTAATAGGTTCATGGGACGTAGAGGGACATTAAACCTGCCCCGTCAAACTGTCATGTGGCATGAAATGGCCACGGCAGGGCAAATGGCAGGAAAATCACCGCACCGACTCAGGAAAGGCAAATTATAAGCCACCGTCCATTATGGCGTAATAACCGGTCTGCTTATGGCTCTGTCGGTGTCGGGCACAATGATTCCGACATCAATCCCCTGGCCACCCGTCGTTTGGTGGCAATGCACGGCGATAACATTAACGCCCTCATGCAACGCCGCGAGCGCCGTCGGCAGCACATTGAATTCATCGTAATCGGTTATGTAACCGCCAGCTTTCAAGGCCAGTACGCCGTTCAGATAAATCTCCGCATCTTCATCGTGAAATAATTGGAGCTTCAACGAGTGCAAATCATCCGCCGCCACGGTGAATTCCCGGCGCATCCAGATATCATCAGTCGTCCAGGATGTATTCAAAAAGATGCCCGGCGTCCCGCTCGAGCCAAAACCACCGATGCCTTCTTTCCAATTGGATGCGTCAAACTCCGGTTTCATCCAATCATCGTCCGGATTTTCAATGGTGTAATGCCACGCAACACGGCCAAAGAGCGCATCCGCCAGAATGATCTTCTTTGGCGGGCGGGAGGATTGGCCCAGGTTTGCGTCCAGCAAGATGTTCAAATCCATTTTACAGACCGCCCGGTCGTAAGTCAGCAGGCCATCACATTCGGTTTCGACATCAGCGGTTTGTGTGTAGATGGCGGCGCTTAATCCTCCCAGATTATGCAGGCGCCAGACTTGTTTGATCGCCTGTGTGTACCGGGCTTCAAGTTCACTCACGTTGGTCAACATTACATAACCCCACAAATGGTTGGTGCCCCAGCTATGGTCCGGCAGCACGAATCCAAAACCGCCCGTCTCGCCCAGCACGGCGGCGCGGTGCGGCTCCGGCAGGGGCGCGTTTGGCCCGGGATAATTGTGCATGTCAATCATGTCGCCGGCGCGCATGTCCGTCCAACCGCTGGCATTATCCACCAAACGCGTCGGGTCTATGTCTTTAAGCCAGCGCGCCAACGGCGCCGTGTCATATTGCCCCCAACCCTCATTGAACAATACCCACGTGACAATGGCTGGATGATTACCCAGGCCTTCAACCATGCGGAGCAGTTCATTTTCAAATCCGTGCCGGCTGTCCACCGTGGCGTTATTGCCGCTTGGCATATCCTGCCAGACGAGCAATCCCAATTTATCGCACCAATAATACCAACGGTCCGGTTCCACCTTCACATGCTTGCGCGTGACGTTGAAACCGATCTGTTTGACGAATTCGATGTCCGAACGCAACGCGGCATCGGTCGGCGCGGTATAAATTCCGTCCGGACAAAAACCCTGGTCCAACGTGCCCAGTTGAAAAATGAATTGATCATTGAGGGCGATGCGCGTAACGCCCTGGTCGTCCCGGCGCAGGGCAATTTTCCTCATGCCAAAATAACTGGAGACAGTATCGCGCACGGTATTCCCTTCGCGCAACGTCACTTTCAAATCATATAGAAAGGGATCATCTGGCGACCAAAGATGCGGCCGGGGCAGATTCAACAGCAGGGTCGCATTCGCCGGTCCGCTGACGCTGGCCACTTTCTTGCCATCTGCCAACGCGGTAGCTTCCACCTGAATAGTGTCAGAAAAATGATTGGCTGCCACCCACAGGCGCAACGCATTGGCATCCACATCCGGCGTTAGTTTGAGCGAATCAATGCATGTGGCTGGCACTGGTTCCAGCCAGACCGTTTGCCAGATGCCGGAAGTGGATGTATAAAAAATCCCCTCGGGCTTGCGCGATTGTTTGCCGCGCGGCTGATCGCCTTCAGTCGGATCCGTGACGCAAAGGGCAATTTCTTCCGCGCCCTGGCCGTGCAACGCCCCGGTGATGTCAAACGTGAAGGCATCGTAACCGCCGCTATGTTCGCCGATTTTTTGGCCGTTCACCCACACGACGCACCGCCAGTCCACCGCGCCGAAATGCAAGCGTACCGACTGGCCGCGCCACGCCGGCGGCACGGAAAAGCTCCGGCGATACCAGAGCTGGCTGTGCTCATCAAAATTCGTCATCACGCCGGATAACGCCGATTCGATCGCAAATGGCACAAGTATTTTCCCGGCAAACTGCGTCGGCTGATTCGTGGTCTCCGGCGTGACCGCATAATCCCACAACCCATTTAAATTCAGCCAGTCCGGACGCACCAGTTGCGGCCGGGGATATTCCGGCAACGCGTTGGTTGGGCTGACTTCCGCCGCCCAACGCGTCATGATCGGCGCTTTTTTCAGACTCCAACCGTCCTGCGCCCGCGCCGGAACGAGCGTCGCTAAAATCAGCATGACCAAAAAAACCAGCCACGACAGCACGGAGACATTCCCAAATTTCAGGCTAATTCCCTTCGCCGCCGCCGGGCTTTGACGGCAATTTCCGTGCGCCATTATCTGCGGTGGAATCTCTTTCATTTGCGCAGAAATTTGGCCACAGCCTCGGTGCGGGTGCGGACATGCAGTTTTTCATAAATCCGACGGATATAATTCCGCACGGTATGAATGCTCACGCCCAATTGATCGGCGATCTGCTTGTAGGCCAGCCCTTCCGCGAGGCCGTCCAATACGGACCGTTCGCGCTGCGAAAGGTCGGCCGATTCATCCCCGCGCGCCGGCGTGGTCTTGAACGACTGCACGACTTTGCGCGCGATGGAGGCGGACATGGGAGAACCGCCGGCCACCACTTCTTCGATCGCCTCCAATAATTTTTTGGGCGGCAGCCGTTTCAGCAAATAGCCGCTCGCCCCGGCGGACAGCGCGCGAAAAATCTGTTCCGGGTCTTCAAACACAGTGAGCATCAGCACTTGTGCCTGCGGCATCAATGCTGTCAGGCGGCGGACACATTCAATGCCGTCCATGCCCCCAAGATTGATGTCCATCAGGATCACGTTGGGCTTGGTTTGCGGCAGATGTTGCAGGGCTTCTTCCGCGCTGGCGTAGTGGGTAAGGCAACGGATATTGCCGGCGGCGGCGAGGTAACCGCCGATGTGCTCACGCAGGTCAGCTTCGTCGTCCACGATGGAAACGGTAATGATTTTTTTCATGATATCCTGGTAGTTTTTTTATCAAGCCGAAAGCGCAGGGTGACGGTGATGCCGCCTTCCGGCCGGCTGACAATCAAACATTCGCCACCGATGTCCGCGAGCCGTTGTTGCATGTTATTTAACCCATTGCCACCACGCCGGCCATTGGCGCGGTTTGCCGCCGGCGGGTTCGGCGCTTTGAAACCATGCCCGTTATCCGTGACCTTGATCTCAAATTCCGCCGCGCTGACCCGCATTTCCACCGTCACTTTGGTTGCGCCGGAATGCTTCAGCACGTTGTTCAACGCCTCTTCGAAGGTAAGAAATAAGTTGTGCCGCGCCTCGGACGACACGGGATGATGCGGGATTTCCGACGGCAACCGCAGCACGCACTCCACGTTGGTGTTCTGGAAATATTCCGTGGCGTAGTGGTTCAGATACGTCACCAGATTATCCAGCGAATCGTTGCGCGGGTTCACGACCCAGACGATCTCATCCATCGTCTGCAACAGGTCGCGCGAGGTTTGCGCGATATCCTGCATTTTTTTATTCATCAATGCTCCGCCCGTACCCGCATTCATCTGCGCGTGTTCGCTTAGGAAGGAAATTTTTGTCAACTTCGAGCCCATTTCGTCGTGCATATCCCGGGCGATGCGCATCCGCTCGCGCTCGAGCGCTTGCAATTGTTCCAACCGAGCCAGCGCATTACGCAATCGGCGATGCGAAACGACCCGGACAATGCCCGCGATCAAGCCGACCGCGCCCAGCACATACAAACAGATGGCCCACGTCTGGAGCGCCAGCGGCGTGGGCACAATGAACGTGAACGACTGCGGCGATTCCTGCCAGACGCCCGCCAGATTGCGGGCCGCGATGCGGAAACGATATTTCCCGTAGGGCAAACTGCTGTAATGCACCTGCCGTGAACCGCTGTCATTGTTCACCCAGTCCGCCTCATTGCCGTCCAATTTATGGCGGAAATGCACTTCTTCCGGCGAAGCAAAATTGAGCGCGGTAAAATTGATGTCCAAGGAATTGACATCGTCTGGCGCCTGAAAAATTACCGGATTCGTCGAAGGCTTCGACCAGAGATCCCCTTGCAACAGGGAGATCGGCGGCCCGCCATTAAACGTGGCGCTTTCCAGATAGAGCGGGATGGGCGTCGTCGCGATTTCCGACGAGTGGGTGTCAATGTTCAACACGTTATCCGACGTGGCGAACCAAAGTTCGCCATTCGTCGCAAGCAGGGCGCGGGTTCCGCCGAAAACCACGCCGGAATCCAGCGTGGTTTTCATCGTGGAGATCAATTCGCATACGAGCGGCGTCTTCGGATTTTCGAGCGCCTGGCGCAGGTTGCCATGATTGACCCGATAGATACCCGCGCCGGTGGCCAGCCATAAATTCTTTGCCCGATCTTCCGCCACCCCCGCAACAACATTATCCGGCAAACCGTTGGTGACACTCCACGTCATCACCTGGCCGTTGGCCCAAGCCGCCAGACCGGCACCCGCAGTACCGATCCACAAGTGCTCCGGCGATTCTTCGTGCAATGCCAATATCGGAACATTCTCCAAGGTCTTTAAATGGATAAACTGATCATTATTTTCCCGCAAGATTTGCCCGTCCTGGGTGCCCAGCCAAAGACCGCCCCCGGTTGCCGGAATCAAGGTTGTCACCGGCGTGCCCGGCAGTCCATGACTGATGCCGAAGCGGGTCACCGTATTGCCGGCAAAACGATGGACCATGCCCGCGCTGGTGCTGGCCCAGACATTGCCATCGTCGTCAGCGCACACCGCCAGCACCACGTCATCGGCCAGACCGTTCGCCGTGGTGAATTGCAGGCCATGATCGCCTTTCAAGGCAAACAATCCGTTGCCCAACGTGCCGGCCCAGACAGTACCATCGCGCGCCACGGCGGCTCCGGTGATGAAATTTTGCAGCGACAGCCCGTCGTTGCCGTCCACGCGGTCAAACCGGCCAGATTCGCCAACAAACAAACCGCCGCGCTGCATCCCGACATAAATCCGGCCGCTCGCGTCCTGCGCCAACGCGGTGGGCGCGCCTTCCGGCAAACCCTGGCCGGCGCGCAAAACGTGGACGGATTGCGGGCGTAATTGCAACAAGCCGCCGCCGCTGGTGCCCAGCCAGAGATTGCCATGGCGATCTTCGCAGATGGCGCGCACGTCGTAGGGCCAGCGATTTTCACCCAACATGACGGGCTGAAAACTGTTGTCCTCAAAGCAGAACAAGCCGCGGCCGCTGGTGCCAATCCAAAGCCGTCCGTCGCGGCCTTCGCACAAGCTCCAGATCCGGACGGATGCCGATTCGGAACTGCGGAAATAATTGAAACGCTTGCCTTCAGCGAGATTGATCAGGTAAGTGTCGCCGAAAGCCCACAGATTCGTATGCCGGTCTTCATACGCGCCGATATATTCCGGACTACGGCCCTGGCTTTCCGTTTGGAATGCATAGGGAGTGATCTGCCCATCAATGAACTGGCATAGACCGCTGCGGGTCGTGATCCATACCGTCCCGGAACGCGCCACGTGCACGCCGGAGATCAGATTATCCGGCAAGCCATCTTGCGTAGTGAAGGATTTGAATTTCTTCCCATCCCAACGATTCAAGCCGGATTTGGTGCCCACCCATAGTCCGCCATGGCTGTCCGCTGCCAGGCTGGTGATGTCGTTATCGAGCAGGCCGCGCGCCATGGTGTAATGATGCACGTCCCCCTGCACCAACTCGAACAGGCCGCCCGCCTGTGTCCCAATCCACAAATGGCCATTGTCGTCCTCACACAAAGCCGTGATGCCAGTCTGGTTGTTGGATAGCGCGACCGGCAGTTCAAGTTTGGTAAATTTCAAGCCGTCGAAACGAGCCAAGCCGGCCGTTGTGCCAATCCAAAGGAAACCATCGCGCGTCTGGATGATGGCCGTCACATAATCAGACGGCAACCCCTCGGCAGCATGCCAGGAGCGCATCGAGCCAACCGCTTCCGCCAGATCGGCATCGGAATCCGCCGCATGGATGACATCGAAAGCCAGCCCGATAAAACAGAAAAACAAGCTGATGTAGATTTTTCGCATCAAGGCACGAATCATCATAACCAAGCAGCGCGGCGCGTAAAGCGTCGTCTGCTCAGGCTGAAATCATGGCGCGGACAAACGGAAAAAGCGCGCGGCGGCATCCAGGGGCAACGTGACGGTGGATTGTTCGTTGTTAATCGTGGCTTGATTCGTCACCGGCAACCAGACCACCGGCGGCACCAGGTTCGTGGCCGATACTAATTGCCAATCATCCGCCCATGCCGGCCACGCAATCACCAATCTGCCGCCCGCCCCTGAGACATTTGCCACTGACAAAACCGGATTCACCAACAAAACGCCGAGCGTCGCGGAATTGGCGCTGACATCACAGCCATTCGCGGCGGTCACTTGATAATAATTAATACAACCACTGACGGCGTTGGTGTCCAGGTACACACTGTTGGTTAAGCCGCTGACCAGCAGATGGAACGGCTGGCTGAGATTGGTGGTGGAACTGACGGCATACGTCGTTGCACCGGAAACACCCATCCAACTAAGCGATATGGCGCGATTGCCCGAAATGCCAGTCAGGCCGCCCGGCGGCGCCGGTGGGGTGCCGACTCCAGGAATACCGTATTTACATGCCAAACCGCCCTCTTCCACGCCGCGATTATAATCGGACAAGGCAGAACCATAGATTTTCACCTCGGCAATATCGCCATCCAGATAATTGATCATCGTCTGTTGCGCGCCCAAAACCAGCCGGGCACACGCCGTCAACGAAGCGGTGCTGCCCGTGACACTGCCAGCCAGTTGACCGTCCAGATACAAATCCACTTCGCCGGTGCTGGCGATGCGCTTGAACGTCATGACATGCGGCAGCCCGTTATTAAATCCGGCGGCGGATTCCGTCGCGACATCGGGATTGCCCGTGCCTGCGCTCACCTGGCCATTGGCGAAAAGGCACGTGCCAAAATCTGCCGCCACCCCGGAAACTTCGCCGCTGACCAGTCCGGCACCTTGATAATAATAACTGCCAGCCCCATAACCATGCGTACTGCGGAAGACGCAGAAAATGGTGAAATCATCCGACACCGGCCGGATGAATTCCAATTCATTGCTGTTCGCGGCCGTGAAGCGGATGACGGGCAGACCGTTGATGGCATTGGCCAGATAAACCGGCTGACGGGTCAGATTGGTTTGCCCGGCGTCATCGCCATTGCCGCTGACATCCGGCCAGACCGAAACCCGGGAACCATTCACCAAGCCAGTGATGGCATCGGCTTTGAACCAAGTCGTCAAGGATACGTCCAGCGACGGCGTCACACTGATCGCCAGGGAATTGGTGCCATCGCCGAAAGCATTGATGGACGCCACGACATAATAATAAGTCACGCCGTTGACGACGGAATCATCGGTATAAGTGGTGTCGTACAGGCTGGCGATCGGCGTGTAAGGTCCACCGGGAGTCGTTGAACGTTTTAAATCGTAGCCATTGACGCCGACAACCGCTCCCCATCCCAAGGTGGCTTGATTGTTGCCTGCCGTAGCAGTGAAACCGGACGGGGCTGTGGCCGGGGCCTGACTGTTCAGGTATAAGGCAGCGACTTCATTGCTACCGAGGGCACGACCGAAAATCTTAACCTCGTCTAGACTGCCGAAAAAAAAAGACTACTCGTTTGCACCGAACCGAAACGCAGGGTGCTGGAGGCATTCAATACATTGGTATTACCCGCGCCGGTGGCCTGCAAGACGCCATCCACGTACAACGATAAGGCCCCGCCATCTTGTTGACGGGTGGCGACGCATTGATGCCAGGCACCGTCGTTGATCGGCGTGGTGGAAAAAATCGTCGTATCCGGATTGCCGGTGCCGAAGGCAAATTTATTGCCGACCAACGCCGTACCAAAATCATTGACGCTGAAAGACACATCACCATCCACCAAACCCATGCCATTGTACCATTGGCCGCTGCCGCCGGTCTGCGCGGTTTTGACCCACATGGAAATTGAGAAGTCGGTGCTGACCGGATTGCTGATGCGAACATAACCGTTCGCGCCGTTGAAATTCAAGCAACCGGCCACGTGGCCATTACTGCTCCAAGCGGTGCCACCGTTAACAGCACCATTATTGCCACTGCCGGAAATATCAGCCGCCACTATACCAGCCCCATCATCCAACGGCCAATAGCCAAGGTAATCATTCGGCACGGTGAGCGTGTTCAACACGTATACCTGCTTGGAAATCCCGACATCAATGTCCTGGCCGCCCGTCGTCTGGTGGCAGTGAACGGCAATGATATTGGTGCCATTGGCGATCAGGGCATTTTGTCCGGCGGCGTTCATCGGCACCGTGATATAAGAAGTGGAATAACCGGTCATGGTCGCCGCGAGCACACCATTGACGTAGATTTCACAGTCTTCATCGTGGAACAGATTGAATACCAGTTCACTACGGTCTTGCGGCGTTAATGCGCCGAGCGTGAACGTCTGCCGCAGCCAAATATCACTGGTGTTCCAGGTGGTATGGACCACGGCATTCGGTGTCCCCGCCGAGCCAAAACCCGCCGGGCCGCTGTTCCAGGCCGCGTCACTAAAATTAATGGCGAACCAATTGGTCGCCGGTGTCCCGGTGGTATATTTCCAGGTCCGTGCCTGACTCTGCGAAGTCGGCAGCAACGTGGTGATGTTGACCCGCGCCGAGATCGCTTTCTGGTTTGACGCTTTAATGAGAGCGAGGCTGGGTTTTAAAATACGGTCGTATGTCAGCAAGCCGTTGCATTCGTTTTCCACATCGGTGATCTGCGTGTAAACCGCTGCGTTCAGGCCATTGACGGATTTATTATAGACCAGGTCATCGCTGAATGAATCATAGATGGTCGTGATGTCATTCGTTGTATTCGCGCCTACATAATTGCCACCCGCCAGCGCCGGGTTCCACAAATGCCCCGCCATCTGAAAACCAATACCACCGTATTCACCGTCCGCCGGCGCTTGCGTGGTGCTCGTCGGGTTGCCGGGCGGTGGATAATTATGGTTATCCAAAACGTCCCCGACACCGTGATAATCCCCACCGCTGGCTTGATTGACCAGGCGCGACGGGTCGAGCGCTTTCACCAGCGATACCAAATAGGCTGTATTCGTCTGGCCAACGCCGCCGCCGGTGTTTTCCTGGCCTTGCGATTCGTTGAACGTGTCCCACATGATGATGCATGGGCTGTTCTTGTGCGCCTGCACCAGATGCGTCAGCTCGGCGATGAATTGCAGGGCGTCCACCGGCGGCGGGGTGGGATTGCCCGTGTAAGAATTGCAACTCGGCATGTCCTGCCAGACCAGCAGCCCCAATTTATCCGCCCAATAATACCAGCGTTGACGTTCCACCTTGATATGTTTGCGCACCATGTTGAAACCGAGTGCCTTCGTCTGGTCGAGATCATATTTCAGCGCCTCGTCGGTCGGTGCGGTATAAAGACCATCCGGCCAGAATCCCTGGTCGAGCGGCCCCATTTCAAAATACGGCTGGTTGTTCAAACACATTTGCGGCACGCCCTTGACGGTCTTGAGCGAGATTTTCCGCATCCCGAAATAGCTCGTCACCGTGTCGTTGGTAACCCCGTTGTGGACGGCTGAAATCTTCAGATCATAGAGAAATGGATTTTCCGGCGACCACAGATTGGGTTGCGGTACAGGAATATCTAATTCAGTGGCGGCATTACCGGTGGCCGTGTTGATCGCAACGCCATTGGACAAAACCGTGGCTACCACCGTCACCCCCGCAGTCGCGTACGTATTCACCGTCAAACGTAATTGTGACGCGTCAATGTCCGGCACGATCTGCAAATCGCTGATGCCTGAGCCATCCACCGGCTCCAGCCAGGCCGGCTGCCAGATGCCGGAAGATGACGTGTACATAATGCCGCCTGGATACAGTGTTTGCTTACCGCGCGGCTGACCGCCCGCGTCCACCGGATTGTAAACCTGCACGATCAATTCATTCGTCCCGCCATTGAGATAGGACGTGATGTCGTAACTGATCAGATCATAACCACCTTTATGCACGCCAACATTCTGGCCATTCACATAGACCGTTGACTGCCAATCCACGGCATCCAGATGCAAAATGACGTGTTTGCCCGCCCACGCCGGTGGCACAACAAAAGTCCGCCGATACCACGAAAAAGCGTGATATTGCATCACTCCGGAAATCGCCGACTCCATCGGAAACGGCACAAGGATTTGTCCCGTCAAGGTCTGACCGACCGGCACCGGGTCATTCGTGGCCCCGGCTTGAAATTGCCAGAGACCGTTCAAATTCAACCAGTCTGGGCGTACCATCTGCGGGCGCGGATATTCCGGCAAGGGATTATTCGTATCCACCAACGCCGCCCAGCGCGTCATCAATGGGGCCTGTTTCATCTGCCAGGCATTGACCGGGCCAGCCGCGACGAAAAGGCCCAAGCCGGATAAAAAGACGGATTTGAACAATTGGAGGAAACATTTTTGCATTGGATCAATAATTCTTAAATGAATCGCCATGAGATAAATCAAACGACCCGGCAATTATCGGGTGCAATGGCGTACTTCAGGATCATGACTTTATGCTGGCAGCAAAATCGCCATCGGCAAAGTGACATGAAATGGCCACAACGAACGTTAGCTGTTCGACATCATCCGCCCGCTTGCCCAATGCAGCGGAACCGTTATCCTGTCCGGCCATGAAAAAATTTATCGCCAACTTTAGCCTGATCCTCGGAGTGGTTCTGACCTTGAACAGTTTCAGCCGCACCGTTTCCGCCCAGACCACCACCAATGCGGCCACCGCGTTTTTGAATGCCGCACAAGCCAGCGGCGATAGCAAACTGGATTCCATCGCCATGCAGTTGACGAACAAAGTTGCAGCCCTGGAAGCCACCACCAGCACCAATAGCGCCTTGCAAACCAGTTTGACCAGCATTTTGCATTCATTGGCGGGCGGCAGTGATTCCAACGCCTTGACCTCGGCGCTCAATCTGGCCACAACGGCCAAGCTCACGCCTTCGCAACTGGATCTGGCCAAACAGGTCGGCAGCCTCACTTCCGCCTACGTCGTGCAAAAAAACTTCTCAACGCTGCCCGGCGCGCAAGGTGATGTCGCCACAATCGTCAATTCGTTGCAAACCGGCTCCCTGACTTCGGCCATCACCCCGCTTAAAAACGTTGCCCAAAATGCCAGCCTCACCGACACGCAAAAACAATTGCTCGCTTCCGTCACGGCAAAATATGTTCCCGGCATGAGCAAAGTCACCGGCGCGGTGAACAGCGCCAAGGACGCCCTCAAAAAATTCGGCTTCTAAAACGAATCGTTTTTGAATTTGAAATGCGGCCGCCGTTTTTCGGTGGCCGCATTTTTATTTTTTGAGAATGTGAATTTTTGTTTTCCGGTTTTGAATACCCTCCGTCGTTCATTACACTGAACAGTTCCGGCATGAATGATCCGCGCGTCGAAGAAATCCGCCAGCTCCTGCCCCAAGCCATGTTGCCCGACTGGGTGCGGCTCGGGGGCCGGATGGTCCGGCTTTTGCGCGACCGCCTGCATCCGCAGGCGCATGATGCGGTCTTGAACCGGTTGCTCACGCAAGTGCGTGCCTCCGTCGCCTTGCGCGAGGAGCGGCGCCAGCGCCTGCCGAAAATAAATTATCCGTCCGACCTGCCGATCACAGCGCGCAAGGATGATATCGTGGCCGCGATTCGCGCCCATCAAGTGGTCATCATCGCGGGCGAAACTGGTTCCGGTAAGACGACCCAGATCCCCAAGATGTGCCTGGAAGCTGGCTTGGGCATCGAAGCCAAAATTGGCTGCACGCAGCCGCGCCGCGTCGCTGCGCTTTCCATTTCCCGGCGCATCGCCGAAGAATTGCAGGTAGCGTGGGGTCGCGAAGTCGGCTGCACCATCCGCTTTGACAATCGCAGCAACGAACAGACTTACATCAAGTTGATGACGGACGGCATCCTGCTCGCCGAAACGCAGGGCGACCCGACGCTCTCCGAATATAATTGCCTCATCATTGATGAAGCGCATGAACGCAGCCTGAACATTGACTTCCTGCTCGGGCACCTGAAAAACCTGCTCGCCCGGCGCAAAGATCTCAAGCTCATCATTACGTCGGCGACGATTGATACGGAAACATTTTCCCGCGCCTTCAACAACGCGCCGATCATCGAAGTTTCGGGACGGCTCTATCCGGTGGAAGTGATTTACGCGCCGTTCGATGCCGACTCTGAGGAACGCGGAGATTTCACTTACGTGGACGCCGCCGTGCGCGCGGCGGAAACGGCTTTGTGTGAGCCGGGCAACGGCGACATTTTGATTTTCATGCCCGGTGAACGCGACATCCGCGAAACCTGCGATCTGTTGACCGGTCGTTTCGGGCGCGAAGCGGAAATCATTCCGCTGTTCGGGCTGTTGAGCGCAGCAGATCAACAACGCGTGTTCGCGCCGCTAGATCACCGGAAAATTGTCGTCGCCACGAATATCGCCGAAACGTCCCTGACCATTCCCGGCATCCGTTACGTCATCGACTCCGGTCTGGCGCGCATCAGCCGTTACAATGCCCGCACGCGCACGAAACGATTGCCCGTTGAACCGGTCTCGCAAAGTAGTGCCAATCAACGCAAAGGCCGCAGTGGTCGCGTGCAAAATGGCGTATGCATCCGTTTATATTCGGAGGAAGATTTTTTAGAACGCCCGCCCTATACGCAGCCGGAAATCCAACGTTCCAATCTGGCCGAAGTCATTTTGCGCATGAAGGCGTATCGGCTCGGTGACATCGAAACCTTTCCGTTCGTGAATCCGCCCTTGCCCACCGCGATTCAAGGTGGCTACACGTTATTGCAAGAACTGGGCGCATTGGACGAAACACGTGAACTCACGCAATTAGGTCACGACATATCGCGGTTGCCGATTGACCCGACGCTTGGCCGGATGTTGCTCCAATCGCAGCATGAGCACGCAACGCGCGAACTACTCATCATCGCCGCCGGCCTGAGCATTCAGGATCCACGCGAACGGCCGTTGGACAAAAAAGAAGCCGCGGCTGCCGCCCACAAACGGTTCACGGATCCGAAATCAGATTTTCTTTCACTGCTGAAAATCTGGGACGCCGTCCATGGGGAATGGGAACGGCTTCGTACGCAAAACGCGCGCCGGAAATTCTGCCGGACGAATTTCCTTTCGTATCTGCGGATGCGCGAATGGCAGGATTTGCACGCGCAGCTTCACGGTGCATTGTCCGATCTGGGCCGCTTCAAGCTGAACGAAAGCAATGCGGATTACGCCGCGATCCATCGCTCGATCCTCAGTGGGTTGCTCGGCCACGTTGCGCTGCGCAAAGAACGCAATCTTTATCAAGGCGTCGGCAACCGGCAACTGGCGGTCTTCCCCGGATCGGCGTTATTCGATCGCAATGAACGGACAGCCAAGGTCCCGGTGCCGACAAAAACTCCGAACGCACCCAAGCCGGTTTCCACCCAGCAACCGCAATGGTTAATGGCGGGTGAAATCGTTGAGACGTCGCAACTGTTCGCCCGTACCGTGGCAGGCATTGACCCGCTCTGGATTGTGCAACTGGCACCGCACCTGTGCCGGACAACCCATCAAAATCCGCAGTGGGTCGTAGCCGCCGGCAATGTCCTGGTGGACGAACGCACCACACTTTATGGCCTGGAAGTGCGACGGACGAAAGTCGCTTACGGTAATATCAATCCGACTGAAGCCACGGAAATCTTCATCCGCTCCGCCCTGGTGGAAGACGATCTGCTGCCGTTGCGCCGTCGCACTACTGGCGACGATGACGACCATGATGATACGCGCGTTTTACGCTCCACTGCCCAAGATCAATCGTTACCGCCGCTGTACGCCTTTCTCGAACACAACCGTAAAGTATGCCGGAAAATCGAGACCTGGCAGACCCGCGTCCGCCGCCACGATCTTGGCCGGCTCGACGAAAAGTTACTTGCATTTTATGCCGCGCGCTTCGGAACCGCCGTGGATATTTCCTCGGTGTCGGCGTTGAACCGGTTGATCCGCGATTGCGGCGGCCCGGATTTTTTGTGTGCGACCGAAAAGGATTTGATTGGCGAATCGGAAATGAATTTCAACGCCGAAGCTTTTCCTGATGCCGTGCCGCTCGACGGCCAGCCGGTGGCGCTCGCCTATCATTACGCGCCCGGCGAAGAACAGGATGGCGTGACGGTGAAGCTCGGTTTCAGCCTGGCGCAGACGGTTTCGCAAGCGAGCATCGAGTGGTCAATCCCCGGCTTGCGCGAAGGTTTCGTTAATGAATTATTGCGTTCGCTGCCCAAAAGTTTGCGCCGCGAACTGATGCCCTTTCCGCCCAAAGTCGAAGAAATTTTGCGCGACTTCCAACCCACCGGCGATTCGTTGACGCAGGATCTGGCCTATTTCATCCGCCAACGTTACGGCGTCACCATTCCATCCGAAACCTGGGCGATGAATCTCATCCCGGCACATTTGCGCCCGCGCATT
>DASYEY010000092.1:0-12120 GCA_036498725.1 Verrucomicrobiia bacterium
CAGAAAAAATCATTTTTGCCTGATAGTTGGTTCCGTTCACTTCAACGGCGGGCGGCGGCTGAAGGTTGCTCCAAACGGCGGGCGCAAGACCGGGGGTGGTTTGGATGGTGAACAGCCCGGCATTCGTCGGCCAAGCAAAAAGCAAATTTGTGCCGGAAACAGCCAGACTCAAATACGGAACGGCTGGCAATGTCACCGGCAGCGCAAACGGGCCGGTGTGCATGACGGCATCCTGTGTGCCGATGGTGTTGGTGGTATAACTGGCCGCCACGGTAACCAACGCGTTAGCCGGGATATTCAGTGCATGGATATCAAAAGCAAATTGCCCGGGCGCCGAGTCAAGATTGGCGGGGCTATCAAGGTCAAACGCTGCCAGCCAGATTTTCCCTTCGGCAAATCCGTAATAATCCGTGTCATCGGTGGCGGGATCGGTGTAAGCCAGCTCAGGGAATTGAAAGGCCTGCCCGTTCGTCCACGCTTCCTCGTCGGCAAGATAAACATCAATCACGATGTTCGTAAATGGCGCGACGCCGGCCGGCACCGTGCCGCATAAGCGTGTTTGAGTGGAATGGGGCGAGAGCACGGGAAAATACGGCGTGGAAATATAGTTAAAACCGTAGGCCTCGAACCTGGGCAGGTTGTCGCCAAGGCCATCGGCATAAGTGAAAGGCATCAGTTCTGCTCCAAGCAGCGTATTGCCGCGAAATGAAATGGCTGCCCCGGGTTGCACGATGGAAAAATCAGGGGGACTGGATGATGCTGGCGAAGGGTAAAGCGCATCAAATGGATAATTCAGGGAAATGACATTGCCCTCCACCGCATCACTTACTCCGTCAAAATCCGAACCCAGGCGCAAAGTCGTGCTGCTGTTCAAACCGCCGAGCAGGGTCATGGAATTCGTAAAGCGCGTGACGCCATCCCCGCCCAGGCCAAAGTAGTTTCCGGCGATAACCGTGTTGCGGCTGGTGCAGCCATACCATTCGAGCAAATTAGAATCGTCGCAGCGCGTCACGCCGCCGAAAACATTGCGTTCGTCGGCGTCATGGTTGCCATCGCCGTCCGTGCCGATGAGCAGATTGTCGCCGCCGCGCCCGATTTCGATGAATGCCTGCAAAGTGTGGTCGCCGTTGCCGTCAATATTGTAGTCGGTGACACCGTCGGGAAAGACATTGAAGAAATTGCCGGCAATGCGCTGGCCGCTGCCTTCCAAACCCAGCGGGATGTATTCACCAACCATGACGTTAAACTGGCTGCGCGCCGTGGCTGCGTCCGGCGCGGATTTTTCCACGCCGATGACAAGGTCGTTGCCGAAGCCATCGCCTTGAAACGTCGTCACGGCATCTTGAAAACGAAAAACATTCGTGCGGTCGGGCGCGACCCCGAACCAGCAGCCATTGACGTGGCCATTGGTCGAACCCAGCGCAAACGAAATGGCATAAGTCGCCGGATCGTCTTCCGTGCCGGAACCGGTACCCGGACCAAGAAAATCCAAACCGCGGATGGTTACATTGGTCGCGCCTTTGATCAGCAGCCCGGAAGCCTCTTCCAAACTCAAACCGGAAATATCTTCCGCCCGGCAACCGCCCGCCCGCGAATCAAGGACAATCTGAATCTGCGCTGTGTTGGAACCCAGAATTGTGTTTGTATTGGGAAATGCCCCCGGCTGCGTGTAACCGTCAATGGTTATATTATTGTTCGTAATGGCCGGATAGCCGTTGGCCGGCGACAGGGGCGGGGTGACGAAATAAAACGGCCCCGAACCGGCCAGCTGGAACGCAATCGTATCGCCGTCTTGCAGGGAGTTGATGGCTTGAACCAGATTAGTTTGGCCGATGGCGGGTGAAACATTATTGGTCGTATTGACGACAATGGTTTTGGCATTCAGCCAAAAAACCGGCCCCACCGTCATTAACACAGTGGCCCAAATTGAGAATGGATTGCCCCGTTTCACGCCGTGCTTTTGCAAGCGGCAGTATGCTTCCAATTCCCGATTCCCCAGTCAATAGTGCTCTGGAGAAACCTTCTTAACTGCGCGTGTGTTTCGGGACGTTTTTTTAAACCGCGTGATTTATTTGGAAAAATTTCTCCGAAGGATGCCGCATTTTAAATGAATGGCTCGGCGTTAAGCGCGGTTCGTGCCTTCGGCACGAACATTTTTTGATGCGGCGGAAGAGTTTGGGTTAAACACCCAAAAACTGGCGACAGTTTTATTTAATATGCTCTAATTCGGTAAATTCTGTCAAAAAATGGTTTCGACAGAGCACCGCGAACTTCGAAGCTAGTATCGCCACGCGCCCTGGGGCTTTGAATGGTGAAGGTTTTTCTTTTTTAATCTGCCACCGTTGCGGATGCGGCGGCGCCGGGACGGCCCGGAACCCCCAGCGTCATGATCTCCGCCGGGGCGCGCCGATTCTGAACGAGCCACGCCATCCCGCGCATGGCTGGATCCACATGGCGGAAGAAGCGTTGATAAGCGGCGCAGAGATAGTTCAAACCCGCTTCGCCATCGGGGGTGTGGATGAAACGATTCTTGGGGCATTCGCCGTTGCAGGCAAAGCGCACATCACAACTGCGGCAATAAGCGGGCAGGGTGGATGCCTTGGCCGCGCCGAAGGCGCGTTGTTTTTCACCGCGCACCATGTCGCCCAAACTTGTGTTGAGCAGATTGCCCAGCCGGTAACCGGGATAGACAAAATGATCGCACGAAAAGACATCGCCATTGTGTTCCAACGCAACCGCATCACCGCAGGTTTCGCGAAACAGGCATAAGCCGGAGGGTTGGCCCATCCAAAGCCCGAGTGAAACGTCAAATAATTGAACGTAAACTTTACCGACATCCTGCCGCACCCATTCCTCAAACATGCCCACCAGAAACTCGCCATAGTCCGGCGCGCGCACCGTCCATTCCGTGACTTGAGTTTCGGCGGTGCCAGCCGTGGGCGGCGGCGCGTGAGTCAAGCCGCGGGCCGTGGATTCCGCCGCGGGCAGGCGTTCAACGAGCGGGATGAACTGGAGAAAGCCCGAGCCGATTTCTTTGAGGAAATTGTACACTTCCAGCGGATGCTTGGCATTCTCCCGGTGCACGACAGTAAGCGTATTGAAATCAACTCCGTGCTTTTTCAACATTCCCAAGCCCCGCATGACCCGTTCAAAAGTGGGTTTGCCGCCCTTGTCCACCCGGTAGAGATCGTGCAAAGGTTGCGGGCCGTCAATACTGAGGCCGACCAGGAAATTTTCCCGCTTGAGGAATTCGCCCCACGCGTCATCCAGCAGGACGCCGTTGGTCTGAAAAGCGTTTTGCACCGTGCGCCCGCCCGCGTGAAGCCGTTGGAGGGCCACGGCCCGCTCAAAGAAATCCACGCCCATCAGCGTCGGCTCGCCGCCTTGCCAGGCAAACAGGATTTCCGAGCCGCGCTGGGCGGCAATCTGTTGCTGGATATAAGCGGACAACACTTCCTCGCTCATGCGGAAGCGCGCCCCGCGATCAAACAACGCTTCCTTGTCGAGATAGAAGCAGTATTTGCAATCGAGATTGCAGATCGCCCCGGAGGGCTTGGACATCACATGGAACGTATCGGGCAGGGCGGCCATACGCTCGCGTCAACTGACCGCCGACCACTGGAGGCGGTAGTACGCCTGCGGATCGGCCATGGTATCGTTGTACAGCATGAGACCGTTGTTGCCGATCATGGCCGCGCCGGCCGCCGTCCAATTGATCAGGTCGGTGGACTTTTGCACCTGATAACTGGTGTTCTCAGCCGAGTCGAACGAGATCTGCACCGCCACGGTCGCGGGCTGGCCCGACGGCGTGTAGGGCACGATCTGGATTTTGAGGTTCTTGGGCGCGGCCGCCGCGTTCAACGGAGTTCCCACGAGCCGTCCGCTTGGACCCGTGGTTTCCTGTTGCAAGATCGCTTGCAGATTGGCGTAGGCAGCTTGTTGATCGGAGGTCAAGGTTGGCGGCGTAAAACCAACATCGGACAAGTTGATCAATTCGAGCGGGCCGGCTGCATTGTAAACCACCGAGCCCGAGGCACCGTCGTTCGCATAGTAATCGCCGCCGGTGGGGCGGAGATCATAGAATTCCCCCTGGTCCGGGGCTGGCGGTTGCGCGCCGCTGCCATCCCAGTAACGGGCGAGCTTGTAATCCCCCGTGCGCACAAGCTGAATGCGGTTGGGCGGATTCACAACCCCGCTGGCGCCGGTTTGCGCTTCGTTCTGCCCGGCATAAATGTCGTCAAAAGTGAAGAGGATGTAAGGCTGCACGGCTGTCGGTGATGTGTTCACGCCCGGTTGCAGCAACTGCTGGCTATATTCGATACCTTTGAAGCCGAGGCTTTGCCAGTTGGGAACTCCCGTCAACGCACACAGCGTCGGCAGTAGGTCAACATGCGATACCATCGCGTCGGTGGTCATCGCGGTGGGGAACATGCCCGGGTTCGACCAGATGAGCGGCACATGGAGCGCTTCTTCGTAGGCGATGAATGCCTTCTGCCGGAGACCGTCGTGGGCCAGCGCCATCTCACCGTGATCGGACGTGCGGATGATCAAGGCGTCGTTCAGGGCCGTTCCGGTTCCGTCGCCATCGGGATCCAAAACGTCGAGGACCTGGCCGATCTGTTTGTCCACCGCCATCATGAGGCGTCCGTAAAAATTGAGATAATTGAGCTGCTTTTGCTGCGTCAACAACGGTCCCAGCCCGACCGCCATGCTTTCCAAAATCGCAAATTGGGAAGAGGGCTTGTTGTTGTTCGCCAAATCTTCTGAAATGGTCGGCGGCAATTGAATGGCCGGCGTGGTCGCCGTGATCCACGGATCGCCCGCCTGATAATAACTTCCCTGGGTGGTCGGCCCATACTGATTCGGGTAGCTTAAGACATCATGCGGATTCACCAGGGAGACGATCAGGCAAAAGGGTTTGCTGGTGGGATTATTGACCCGGTCGGTCAGGAAAGTCACGGTATCATCAATGAATCGCTGATCGTTTTTCACGGTGTTCGTCGCGTCCGCTCCCCCAAAATGGTTCACAGCGGTATCGCCACCGGCATCGGGCGCATCCCAGCCGTCAAATCCGTAGCGCGAAATATCATCCCAGATTTCGGAGCCATCCACGGCCTGCGCGGGGCTGCTCATGTGCCATTTGCCCTTGTAGATCACATCATAACCGGCTTGCTTGAGGCAGGTGGCCAGGTTGGGCAGCGTGGGATCAAGTTGATGTTCGGAGAGGGATTGTTGAAAACCTTCCGTGAGCGTCCACGGCGAATGATGCTGCGCCGGGAATAATCCGGTGAACATCGTCGTGCGCGACACCGTGCACATGGCGGAGGCGGTAAAAGCGTGGGTGAACGTCAGGCCGAAATCCTTCAAGCGTTTGGTGTTCGGCAAATTGGCATCTTCCCAACCGGCCGGCCACCACGTCGGCGTACGTTCCTGGTCGGTGATGATCAGAATGATATTCTTCTGGCTGGGCAATTGCCCCGCGCGGCTTTCCCGGGTCACCAAGCCCAGGAATTGGGATCCGATAAGGGCCCCCGCAGATAGTTTGATGAAATCGCGTCGGGCAAATCCAGAGGACGAAGGCGTCGCCGGGAGAGAGGTGGGAGTTGTTTTCATGTGTGGATTCAAAGTTAAGACATAATTTTCCGTGCGGTCAACGTTTTATATTGAAATTTATCAAGGTCCGAATTTTGCGCCCATTCTTATCCTCGTCCGCGGACTAAGTTATTGAATTTTAAAAACGCGCCTAACATGGTAGATTGGTGGCATGCAATCGCCGCGTCCAGATATCGCCACCGAAGCCGACGTCAAAATTTTGGTGGATTCATTTTACGCCAGGGTCAATGCCGACCATCTGCTGTCGCTAATCTTTAATGAGGTGGCGCGCGTTGATTGGCCGGAGCATTTGCCGCAGTTATACAAATTCTGGAACACACTTTTGTTTAAAGCCAACACCTATCAAGGCCGGCCCTGGCCGAAGCACGCGTTCTTGCCCATCAACGCCATCCATTTTGAACGCTGGCTGGGCTTGTTCAAGGCCACCGTGGATGAGCACTTTACCGGGCCCAAGGCTACGGAAGCCAAAAATATTGCCGCCAGCATTGCGGATGCGTTTCAAAACCGCCTCCAGTTGATGCGGTCGGAAATACTCTAGATGGCGGCCGGACTTACCGGATGATTCCGAATTTATTTAATTCGGTATATTTTGTTAATCTGTCAAAAAATGGTTTCGGCAAAGCGCCTGCGCCCTTCATCGCCTTAGGCTGCGCTCAGCGCAGCCTAAGCCGCCAGCTAAGTTGTCGAACGGACTGTTACAGCTAAAAGATTATTAAACACGTATTAAAATGCAATTGAATGAGATCGCCGGCGCAACCGCAGGAATGGCTCATCCAAGAATTTTTTGATCCGGCACATAGGCGATGGTGATGCTCATGGTAATCGGCAGCAGATGATGCTCGCACATATTCAGGCCAGGTAGTTTTATAAAATAAATGGGTCAGATCGGATTTCAAAATGAAGGTGGTATCATTGATTTGGCAGTGCTATTTCACTCCCCGCTTTTTGTTCAAAGCCGCCGCCCAGCGCCTTGACCAGGTGAACGGTGGCCACGAATTGCAACGCGTGGATCTGGAGGAATTGCGACTGCGTTTGCAACTGCGTGCGCTCCGCCTCCAGCACATCGAGATAATTGCTCAAGCCCTGCCGGTAGCGTTCGCGCGAAGAGTCGGCGGCTTGGTTGGCGGCGGTGACAGCGGCCGTTTCCGAAACCGCTTGCTGCGCGTAACTGTTCAAGTCCACCAGCGCATCCGAAACCTCCTTGAACGCCACCAGCACCTGTTGTTGATAACTGGCGGCGGCGGCCTGGTAATTGGCACGCGCGGCCTTCAGCTCCGACTTCAAGCGGCCCCCGTTGAAAATGGGGAAAGTCACCGCCGGCCCGATCTGGAACAACTGGCTTTCCCAATTCAGCAGACTGGTGGCATTGAAGGAAGAATAGCCGGCGCCACCGGTCAAAGTGACCGCGGGAAAAAACGCGGCCTTGGCGACGCCGATCTGGGCATTGGCGGCGGCCATTTTACGTTCGGCTTCGGCCACATCAGGCCGCCGCTCCAATAATTCGGACGGCAGGCCGACGGGAATGGCCGGCAACATTTCCTGGCGGGCTTCGGTTTTGATCTGAAACGTTTCCGTCGGCTGGCCGCACAGCAATGCCACGGCATTTTGCCGGGCATCGCGCCGGCGTTGCGTTTCCAGCACCTGCGTTTGGGTCAGGGCCAGCTCTGTGCGGGCGCGGTCCACATCGAAATCCGCCGCCATGCCCGCCTGGAAACGTTCGCCGATGATCTGGACGGATTTCTGCCGCAACGCCAAAGTCTGCTGCAACAAGGCGATTTGCGCGTCGAGCTGGCGCAGCAGGAAATAATTCACCGCCACATCGCCGTGCAAGGTCAGCAGCACATTGTAATAATCTGCGACGTTCGCCTCGGCGGCGGCGTGGGCGGATTCAAATGCGCGGCGCACTTTCCCCCACAGATCAACCTCATAACTCAAATCCAAAGGCGTCGTGTAAGCCGTGGCCGTCAGCTCGGAAGGCACATGATTCAACTGCGTATGAAAACTGTTGATGGATGGATCAAAACTGATTTGTGGGAAAAATTTTGAAGTCGAGCTGCGGGCGAGCGCGCGCGCTTGATCCACCCGCGCGATCGCCACTTGCAACAATTGGTTCGACGCCGTGGCCTGTGATTCCAGCTGGTTGAGCACCGGGTCGTGAAAAAGCCGCCACCAATCGCCTTTGATCGCTTGATCCTGTGGCCCGGCCAGTTTCCAGGCCGGCGGAACGATCACGGCCGGCCTTTTATAATCCGGCCCGACCGCACAGCCCGCCAGCAGCAGCAGCAAAAATGGGAGGGGAAAACGGGGTTTCATTTTTTCGCTTCCGGATTGATGACCACCGTGCACGTCATGCCAGCGGCCAGCGTGACGCCCTCCGGCACTTGATCAAGGTGGATGCGGACCGGGATTCTTTGCGCCAGCCGCACCCAATAAAAAACCGGGTTCACACTGGCCAGCCCTTGCGCATCAGTGCTGCCGTTGGCATCGGCGATGCCCCGGCTGATGCTTTGCACGTGGCCGGCCAGCGTGGTGCTTGTGCCCATCAATTCGATGACCGCCGCATCGCCTTCGTGGATGCGCGGGATTTTGGTTTCTTCAAAATAACCGGAAACCCAGAACGAATCGCTGTCAATGATGGTCAGTTTGTTTTGTCCCACGACCGCGTAATCGCCCACGCGCAGCCGCAGGTTATCCACGTAGCCATTCACCGGTGAACGGACGATGGTGCGGTCCAGGTTCAGTTTGGCCAGATCGCGCTGCGCCTTGGCTTCCACATAAGCGGCGTTGGCGACCGATGCCGAACTTTCGGCCGTCTGCTGTTCTTCCTTGGAGATGGCTTCGGCGCTCAGGTGGCGGCGCCGTTCCGAAAGTTCCTGCCGGATGAGCAGGTCCTGCCGGCGGCTTTCGAGCGTGGCCTCGGCTTTGGCGAGATTTAGCTGGAACTCTTCCGGATCAATCACGAACAAAACGTCGCCCCGGTGAACGAATTGATTTTCCGTCACTTTCAATTCAGTGACCTTGCCGAAAACTTCCGTGGCAACATTGACCGTTTCGGCGCGGATGCGGCCATCGCGCGTCCACGGCGAAAGCATGTAATAACGCCACAGGCCCCAGCCCATCAGCCCGGCGACCAGCACGGTGAACGCCGTATTGGCGAAACGCCGCAATCCATGTTCGCTGAAAGGGAATTTTCTTGGCTCCATCATAAGATAAAAGTCACCACCGCCAGCAGGATGACGAACAATGCCAGTTCAAAAACCGGCCGGTTCCAGACCCAGCGCTGGATCACGATCCAATCGCCGGCCCGGTGCAAAACCAGTTGCAGCAGGCCGGCGACCAGCAGGCAGAGGAAAAATGGCGGCAGGTAAATCCCGCAGAAATCAATTTCTTTATACATCATCAGCCTTTTTCATTTGGTGTAGAAACGTGTGGACGTTTCGAGCAGAAAGGTCATTTCCGACATTTCGCCGAGCGCGCCCGCCGTCTGGTGCGACAATCGGTTCTGGCGGCGTACGACGTCTTCAAAATGGATGCAGGCGGAGCGCAGCAAAAAAGCAACAATGTTCGGATGACGGGAAATTTCCCGGAATTTCATCAGCGCATCCGCCACGATCTCCGCGGCTTCCGGTGTCAGGGCCTGGGTTTGCAGTTGGGCGTGCAACCGCCGTTGCCGCAAGCCAAGTTGCAGGCTGATCAACATTTCGTTTTCGGCCTCGAGCCAATCCGTTGCGCCCGCCGATTCGCCCGCCGCACGATGCAACCGCCGGAGCCGGTCAAACACGCAGCTCGTCCAGCGTGATTCGGAAAGCGCGCCCGGCCCGGCGAATGCCAGATCCTTGCGCACCGCGCGCAAGAGCCAGAATTGACGTGCCTGGGCGCTGAGCGACGGCACCGCGTGAAAGGCAAAAAATCCACACGCCACCGCGCACAACAACGCCAGCGCGTTATTCAAAAAAGCCAGGATGTCATAATTCATCTGGTTGGACGGCTGGCTGAGACCGTAGAAGATCAACATCGAAACCACCGCGCCGCCGATCAAACGCGGATGCCGGTAGGCGTAGGCGGCTGGCAGCAGAAACAGACCGAGCATTAGCGCGAGGCTTAAAAAATCTTCACCCTTTTGAAACAACCAAAACGCTTCGACGTAGGCCATGATGGCGCAAAACACCGCGCTTTTCAGAAACGGAAAACCCAGCAACGGTGCATGATCCACCAGCGACAGCAGCGAGCAGACGACGGCAGTGAAAAGAATCAATTGTGCGCCCGACGGCCACGCGGTGATGAACCAAAGCGCGCTCACCAGCCCCATCGCCAAAAACATCCGCAAACCGTAGATGAACGCACTCAAATAATCCTGATGCAGCATCAGCGTTGCCTCGCGCCGGGCCGTCCAGGTTTCGGATAATCCGCGCCCGTCTTGCAGTGCCAGATCAAACACCGTCAAAATTTCCTCCAGCTGGTCGAGCAGAAAACCGTTGGCGATCATTTCGGCGCCGACTTGATGGGCCAGGCCAGGCCGGAGGCTGGCGATCGCCTGCCGCAAACCGTTGATTTCGTCCGCCGGCAGCAGTGGCAACGTTTCGTCTGCCTGGGCGGGAATGGCGGCGGCAAACGCGGTCAATACCGTTTGAATGCGGTGCAATATATTTTTGATTTCGTCCGCCGGCGACCGGTCGCCCCGCCGCGCCAGATGAATTTCCACCGCCTGCGCCTTGGCCAGCAATTCAAATAAAACGGCCACCAGACTGCGCGCCACCGGCGCATGCCGCCGCGCCTCTGCGGTCTCCGCTGTGGTGATGTCCAGCGTGTGTTCCAGCGTGGATAAACGATCCACCATGTGCCGCCAGGTGAAACGGACCGGTGAAACTGCAGCGGGGTTTAAAGCTTTGGCCGCCTGTTGCAAGGTGGCTTTCAGATGGATCACGAGTTGATGCCGGGTTTCCCGCCAGTGTTGCGGCTTGGGCAGCAGCAAGCCGATGGAAAAAATTGCGGAAGTCATCCCGATAAAAATGCAGGAGACCCGGGTCACCGCTAACTGAAAAATCGAATCTGGATGATCCACGGCCGACAGGGTGACGATCGCGCAGGTGTAACCGGCCAGGACGGCGCCATAAGCCCGATAACTGGACAACAACGGCGCGGCCCCGGAACAGGCTGCCAGCCACAGGGCCAGAAACAGCAATAATATTTCCGGTGTCTGGTTGAAGAAAACCGTCAGGATCACGGCCATGAAAGCCCCGGTGATCGTGCCGAACGCCCACCAGATGACCTTGGAATAATTCATCCGCGGGTTTTGAATGAACACAATCCAAACCGTGATGGCCGACCATTGGGCCGGTTCCAGTTGCACGACGAAGGAGATCAATAACGCCAGCATCGTTGCCAGCCACAAAGCCAGTGCGTAGCGAAATGAATTGGTATGGAGCCCCCAGTTCATCAGGCAGGCAAGCCGGCTAAGCAAAGGATTTTGGCGGTCATGTTCGGTTTCGCTTCCTGACCTTTCAGGAACGCTTCAGGAAGCTGGCACGTTTTCCCTGTCCGCCCGCCAGCCCACGACCCGGCCATCGGGCAGTTGCACGGTATTCGTTTCATTCAATCCGGATTCATCCGGCGAAAAATCACTGCCATCCAAACGCAAAACTGTGATCCGGTGATCAACAATCACGACCGGCACCATGACGTGCAAGCCGCCGCTGGCTTTGGCCACGACAATATATCGGCCGGCCGGCAGCGCGACAGTTTGCGGATGAAGCTGAACCGTTCCCGTGTTGTTCGAGACGGATTTGAAACGTTTCCCGTCGCTCGACAAAATTTTATAGTTGGAATATTCCCAATCATCGGAAGTTTCCCCGGAAAGTTCGGCGCTTAAATTGACAATGGCGACACAAGGCGAATAAACCATCAGCGCGCCGTGGGGCGAACCCGCCGCCGTTGACGCCAAAGGGGCCGGCCCCACCGGGTCGAGCACCAGCGGAGGCTGGCTGGCGCAACCGGTCAGGAGCAGGGCGACGACCAGGGCCGGGCAGCCGCCAAGCGATTTATAGAGCGGCGATGATTCTGACTTTGCCGTGGGTTTGGGAATGGAATGCGCTTCCGGTTCCAGATCAATTCTCATGCGACTTGATTTTGCCACAGCCCCGTCCGCTGGCTAATCACATCTAAAAATATGGCATAACTTAAAGTTATCGGGCACGCTGATGCCATCATGATGAACTATCGGCTAGAGGTGTTTCGCCGGGTGGCGGAGACGCAAAGCATCACGAAGGCGGCGCGCCTGCTGCATCTGTCCCAACCGGCCGTCACCAAGCACATCCAACTTTTGGAGGCGGAACTGCGCGTGCCGCTCTTCATCCGTTCGGCGATCGGGATGATTTTGACCCAGGCCGGCATCATCTATCTGCAACATGTCCAGCAGATCGCGCAGGCCCACGAAAATATTACCCAACAACTGCTGGCGCCTGCCGGCGGTGAATTGACCGGCCGGTTGCGCCTCGGCAGCAACAAAAC
>DASYEY010000093.1:0-6697 GCA_036498725.1 Verrucomicrobiia bacterium
CAGACAGATAATGACTGGAAAACGTTCTTTCTGGCCGGCATCGGCATGGATTGTTCTGAAAACGCCGCGCGTTGCTCGGAAACCATGCGTTTGCTCGGAAAAATTCCCGGCATGAAAACGGCGTTCTTCTCAATCCTCTCGCCGCACAAACATATTCCCGCGCACCGGGGCGCCTTCAATGGCCTGCTCCGTTTCCACCTGGGTCTGTTGGTGCCGGAACCACGCGAAAAAGTTCGTATCCGCATCGGCAACGACTTCCGCAATTGGACGGAAGGCAAGGCGTTGATCTTTGATGATACGTTCAACCACGAAGTCTGGAATGACACCGAAGGTTATCGCGTGGTTTTGTTTGTGGACTTCACGCGCCCGCTGAAACAACCATGGCATTGGTTCAATGAAAAATTTCTGAGCATCGGGGCCTTTGCGCCGTTTCTACGCGAAGCCGGCAAAAAACAGTCGGCCTGGCAGAAAAAGTTTTATAAGAAATGACCAAAAATGGCCCGGCGGAAACAATCAGGATTGACGCCTGCACCGGGCGCAAAGAAGATTTGATATGACAAAAGCTGAATTAAAAATTGAAAAGATCACGGTCGGCAAAGGCGCTTCACCCAAAAAAGGCGACGCCGTGACCGTTCACTACACCGGCACGTTCACCGACGGTAAAAAATTCGACAGTTCCGTGGATCGCAATGACCCGTTCACGTTCGTGCTCGGCGAAGGCCAGGTCATCGCCGGCTGGGATGTGGGCGTGGCGCAAATGAAGATTGGCGATAAGGTCAAATTGACCATTCCGCCGGAACTCGCCTACGGCCGCGAAGGTTATCCCGGCGCGATTCCGCCGAATGCCACCTTGATTTTTGAAGTGGAACTACTGGCCATCGGCTAATCTAAAAATATATGTCAACCGAATCTAAATGTCCCTTCAACCACGGCGCTGCTCCCGGTCCTACCACCAACCGTGATTGGTGGCCGAATCAGTTGAAGGTCGAACTCCTGAACCAGCATTCCACCAAATCCAATCCGCTGGGTGCAAACTTCGACTATGCGAAGGAATTCAAAAGCCTCGACCTGGCAGCCGTAAAGAAAGATTTGGCGACATTGATGACTGATTCGCAGGATTGGTGGCCCGCAGACTTTGGCCACTACGGCGGCCTGTTCATCCGCATGGCCTGGCATAGCGCCGGCACCTACCGCACCGGTGATGGTCGCGGCGGCGGCGGCCGGGGCCAGCAACGCTTCGCCCCATTGAACAGTTGGCCGGACAATGTCAGTCTCGATAAAGCACGCCGCCTGCTTTGGCCGATCAAGCAAAAGTATGGCCGGAAAATTTCGTGGGCTGATCTGATGATTCTCACGGGCAACGTCGCCCTGGAAACCATGGGCTTTAAAACGTTTGGCTTCGCCGGTGGCCGCGAAGATACCTGGGAACCGGATCAAGACGTCTATTGGGGCAAAGAAAAAACGTGGCTGGATGACAAGCGTTACACCGGTGACCGGAACCTTGAAATCCCTCTCGCCGCTGTGCAAATGGGATTGATTTATGTCAACCCGGAAGGTCCGAACGGTAATCCGGATCCCATCGCTGCCGCGCGTGATATCCGCGAAACATTTGCCCGCATGGCAATGAACGATGAAGAAACGGTGGCGCTCATCGCTGGCGGCCATTCCTTCGGCAAAACCCACGGAGCTGGCCCCGCATCGCACGTCAACACGGATCCAGAATCCGGAAGTCTGGAAGCACAAGGCTTTGGCTGGAAGAATAGTTTCGGCACCGGCAAAGGTGGCGATGCCATCACCAGCGGTCTGGAAGTCACCTGGAGCCAAACGCCGACCAAATGGAGCAATCACTTCTTTGAAAACCTGTTCAAGTTCGAATGGGAACTGACCAAGAGCCCGGCCGGGGCGCATCAATGGGCTGCTAAGGGCGCAGACGCCACTATTCCCCACGCCTACGATTCATCGAAAAAGCTGGTACCCACCATGCTGACCACCGATTTGTCACTGCGCTTCGATCCAGCTTACGAAAAGATTTCACGGCGTTTCCTGGAGAATCCTGATCAATTCGCCGATGCCTTTGCCCGCGCGTGGTTCAAACTGACGCACCGCGACATGGGACCGCGTTCACGCTATCTTGGATCGGAAGTTCCCGCCGAAGAACTGCTCTGGCAGGATCCCATTCCCGCCGCGAATCACAAATTGATCGATGCGTCAGACGTCGCTGCGCTTAAAGCCAAAGTACTTGCTTCTGGCCTGACGATCTCAGAACTCGTTTCAACGGCGTGGGCTTCGGCTTCCACCTTCCGTGGATCCGACAAACGTGGCGGTGCCAATGGTGCACGTATTCGTCTCGCTCCACAAAAATTCTGGGCCGTCAATCAACCACCCCAATTGTCCAAAGTGCTGAGCACGTTGGAAGGCATCCAAAATGCCTTCAATCAGGCACAGACCAGCGGCAAAAAAGTTTCGCTGGCTGACTTGATTGTATTGGGCGGTGGTGTTGGTATCGAACAAGCGGCAAAGCAGGCTGGGATCACGGTGACGGTTCCTTTCACACCGGGACGTACGGATGCTTCGCAGGAACAGACTGATGTGGCTTCCTTCGCCGTGCTTGAGCCTATAGCCGACGGCTTCCGCAATTATATCAAAGGCAAATACCTCATTCCGGCAGAAGCGTTGCTGATTGATAAGGCGCAGTTGTTGACTTTGACCGCACCTGAAATGACGGTTCTCGTCGGCGGCCTGCGCGTGCTGAAAACCAACTTCGGCGGCACAACCCACGGGGTGTTTACCCAACGCCCCGAAACATTGACGAATGACTTCTTCGTGAACTTGCTGGATATGGGCACAGAATGGAAATCAGCCTCGCCGGAAGCCGATATGTTTGAAGGCCGCGATCGCAAGACAGGCACTGTTAAGTGGACTGGCACGCGGGCCGATCTCGTCTTCGGTTCCAATTCCATTCTGCGCGCCCTTGCGGAAGTTTATGGCAGCTCGGATGCACAGGAAAAATTCGTTCATGATTTTGTCGCCGCTTGGACCAAGGTGATGAATCTGGATCGTTTCGACCTGGCATGAACCTTGGTTGCTCACTGATCGTTCATTAAAATTTTTAAAGTTTTAAGTCGCTGCCGCCGGTAAGTTTCATAAAAACTGCCGGCGGTCGTTTGTTTTTCAGACATCTGCTCCCGGCATCAAAATCGCTGTATTACGCAGGGATTCCCCCGTTTTGAGGGGCGGTTTGCGCTTGCCCCTGACCGGCAAGGTCGGCACTGTCTTGGCCAGTCTTGCTTATATGAAAATCATTTCTTCCCTGAAAATCAAATGGCTGGCGCTCGGCATGGTCTTGATCGCGGGTGCCGCTGCGCTCCACGCCGCCACCAATGATCCGGCGATTGCGCCCCAGCTACAGGTGGCCGACCAATTTCTGCTGGCCATTCCCAAGTCCGGTTTCGGCAAAGACTACTTGTTCACCGCTTCGTTGATTCCACAGGAACAAGCGGCGACGAGCAAAGGGCTGGCCGGAAAAATCGTGCGCTTTGAATTATTCCCCGACGGCGTGGACATGTACGAATCCACCAAAGGCCTGGTCGTCACGGAACAATTGCCCGCACGGCGGTTGATCGCCAGCTTTCCCATTGTGAAACAAGATGGCGACCGCGTGGTCGTTGATTTCAACAAGGGCATGCGCCACGTCTTCACGCAATCCTGGACCTCCGGCGGCGCAGAAGGTTTGGCCGAACACAACAACACCCTGGATGTACCGGAAAGCCGTGTGTTTGAGATGCGCACGGACGGCAATCAATTGATCGTCCGTCAAAGTGTCCAGGCGCGCAATGAGGAATCTGACCAAAACACGGTCGCACAGTATGAAGTGCGCTATTTTCTCGCGCCGTATCAGCCGGGAAATTTTACCGGCAAGGAACCGGACGTTACCGACGCACGTTATACCAAGTTTTTTGAAACCGAAGGCCAATTTGAGCCCGGCACCGGGCGGATATCATCGCGCATCGCCCGATTTGACTTAAAGCAACCGATCCAATTTTATTATTCCGCCAATACCCCGCCGGAATATGTGCAAGCGGTGAAAGATGGGATTCTTTATTGGAATGTTGTCTTTGGCCGGGAAGTGGTCAAGGCCGACAAAGCGCCGGAAGGACTGACCGCGCCGGATGCCAAATACAATATCATCCAATGGGTGCCTTGGGATAAAGCCGGTTTTGCCTATGCCGACGTCTTGCTGGACCCGCTGAACGGTGAATCCAAACATGGCCAGGTTTACATGACCAGCGCATTCACATTTTTGGGCGAAGCCCGGGCGCGGGCATTGCTGCGTGCGTTTCAAGATGTCGCTGCGCCGAAAAAGGATGATAAAAAAGGTACGACCAGCCTGGGTCTCCCGTTCCTCAGCTCGGCTGAATGTTGCGAAAGCGATCCGCAGGCGTTTGCCGCGCAGATGGCGGGCGGGTTGGAAGCCATGCTGGCTACCGATGGCCTCGCGGATGCCGCCGTATTGCGTGTTTCACAGGATTATGTGCGGCAAGTGATCGGTCATGAAGTCGGCCACGTTCTGGGCTTGCGCCATAATTTTGCCGGCAGCCTCGCCGCGACCTTGACCAGCAAGGAACTGGACGATTGGTTCGACGCCTACCTTTCCGGCCAGCCGCTGGACGCATACACTAATAAGATCGCCACCAGTTCCATCATGGAATATACAGTTTTCAAAGCTTCCGTCTTCACCGGTTGGGTCATGCGTACCGCCAAAAAACCATTACCGCACGATCACGCAGCCATCATGTGGGGATATTTTGACAGCCCGGAAGCGCGCACCAACAAAGTCCTCTTCGCCACGGATGACGACGTTTCCCGCTATGGCGACGTGCGCACGTTCGATTACGGAACCGAGCCGGTTGTTGGCAATTATGCGACCGTAGCCAGCGCGCTCAACCTACTGCCGAACACCATCATCGAAACCTTCATCGCCGCGCGGGCGCCGCAAAATCCAATTGACCGCATCCCCTTGGAACAGGTTTCCTTGAATTACACCGGCACGGCTTATCAATTGGCGGCGCAACTGGCCAGTTCCCTCACCTGGTTCAATGCCGATACCCGCTCATTGCGCGTTGAAAATGACTTTGATTTCATCGGCGATTTGAACCTGAAAGAACGTCACGTGGCTCATTGGAAATATCTCAATAAACAGATTGATGAATTGGGCGGCGTGGATCGCGCCTTGTTTTCCGACCTGCCGGATGCCTTTAAACTGGACTTGAAGGCCGAGCCGGCGGGAATGCAAATCGTACCGCGTTTGAACGCCACCAACCTGACTGCCCGCTTGGAAACATTACTCAATTCTACAAACTATCTGACATTCATCGGCTTAGATGGCAAGTCCTACAGCTTCACCGAAACTGAACGGGCATTAATCGTGAATCGCAGCAAAAAATATTTTACCAAGCTGGAAGACGAGCTTGTGAAACAAACCTGTATCCGCCTTGAAAATGCGACGCGCGATCTCGGCGTCGAAGCAGGCGCCGATAAAACTGTCAGCGAAGACGATATTACGGCCAAATTGGAACAGCGCATCATTGAAATCGGCAAATACGTCATCACCGCACGGGATGAAACGAACCGCATCGCCGGCAAAGTGGACAAGAGCTACGTTGAAGTTCCCGTTTATAAGTATGATCAAGAGACTCGCCTTGCCGCCGCCAAGATGCTCAGTGATCGAAATGGCTCTTTCAAAGGCTGGGCGGACGACGCCAAATCAGATTTGAACGGCCAGTTGAAGAAACAGATTGAGGAAGCATTAAACCTCAGCCATTTCAAAGACTTCACGGTCGCCCTGCTCTCGCGTCCGTTGCGCGACTGGTATCAGCAACAGCAGGAAATCCTCGGCTTACTCCCGACTGGTCCGGGTTCACCGCCGCCGCTGCCATCGAAGTAAAATTAGCGAAAACTATCCGGGGCAAAACGGATGGCACCGCCAACCGTTTTGCCCGGTATCGTGTTCCAACCCGTCCGCACCGGGTCCGGGCAGTGAAATTTCCTTGCGCGAGAATCTTGCCGCCTTCGCTTACTTCTGGCTTAATGCGCGCCGCTCATGAGTGCAGCAAAGAAAAATAAAGATTCGGGCCAAACGGAATCCTCCAGTGCCAGTCAGCCACAATCGGCAGCGGCGGAAATGAAACCGGCTGAAAAGCAACCCGCCCAGACCAATGGCAATGGCGCCGACCATGTTGTCGCTGAAGTGATTGAAGGCCTCACGCATAAACCCTTTGACCCGAAGAAAATTGCCGCCGGCCTGCACACCCGGGTTGATCGTGGCTTTCTGGATTACGCGAGCTATGTCATCCGCGACCGGGCGATCCCTAATCTCGCCGACGGCCTAAAGCCGGTACAACGGCGCATTCTCTGGGCGTTGCACGAGAAAGACGACGGACGTTTCATCAAGGTTGCCAACGTGGTTGGTCATACGATGCAATATCACCCGCACGGCGATGCCTCCATCGGCGACGCGCTCGTGGTGCTGGCGAATAAACGTTACCTCATCGAGGGCCAGGGCAATTATGGCAATATTTATACCGGCGACCCTGCGGCTGCGCCGCGTTACATCGAATGCCGTCTGACCGAACTCGCCCGCACGGAAGTTTTCAATGACGCCATCACAGAATTTGTTCCGAGCTACGACGGCCGCAAC
>DASYEY010000094.1:0-12791 GCA_036498725.1 Verrucomicrobiia bacterium
TATTGGGCCTTGGGGGCTGATGCAAACATCAAGATTGATACTGGCGGCCCTTATAAATGGGCCTCGCAGGCAGTTGCTGCCGGTGATACTCGCGCGTGGATTTATGCGAACATCCCGCCGCATCCCGCTGGTAACGACCCCGCCGGCGGTAATGAAGTGTTCGCCGATGGGTCGGCGCAATGGTGCAAATTCAATACCATGTATCATTTTGTCACGTGGCCCAGCGCCCTCGGCCCGAGCGCTTATGTTTATTGGTATCAAAATCCAGCCGATTTTAATTCCACTCTGACGGCTTTATTGCCAGCCTTGAAGTGATCAGGCCATCTCTGTCAGGATGGCAACGGCGATTGCCGGGGGAATGATTTTGTCAAAAGCTGGCCACCAATATGAATCGGGTTTTTTTATTCAGCCTTTTTTTGCTGCTTGCCGTTGCCATTTTTCCCGCCCGGGCTGAATCACCATCATTGGAATCCGGTTGGACGAATCCGCCGGTGACTGCGCGTTTGCGGGCGTATTGGTGGTGGCTCAACGGCAATGTCACCAAGGAGTCCATCCGCCACGACCTGGAAGAGATGAAGGCCAAAGGTTTTGGTGGTGCGGTCATTATTGATGCGGGCGGTGCCGATCAATGGGGTAATGATCAGGTGCCCCATGGGCCGGATTTTTTTTCACCCGCGTGGCGCGAGTTGTACCGATATACGCTGGTGGAGGCTGCCCGGCTGGGTTTGGAGATGAGCCTCAATATCCAAAGCGGCTGGAATCTGGGTGGTCCGATGGTCACGGCCGATGATGCCGCCAAGCAATTTACCTGGACTGAAACTCAAATCACGGGGCCGACGAACTTCGACGCCGTTTTGCCCGCGCCAAAAAAGCGTGACAACTATTATCGTGATACATTCGTCGTGGCCTATCGGTTCAAGGAAAATCAACCGCCGCATCGTCCGTTGCAAAACTGGCGGCAAAAAGCCTTGCTCGAAACCTTGCGGCCATCTTCCACGCCCGACACCGCGCCCTTGTTCCAGGAATTTCCCGCCACGCCCGGCGAGGAGGATGTGGCGGCAACGAACGTGATTGATTTGACGGCGGAACTGGCTGCCGACGGGAAATTGCATTGGAATGCCCCGGCGGGCACCTGGCAAATCCTCCGCTTCGGTTATGCCGTGGGTGAACACGCTTATGTATCCACGGCGAGCGAAGGCTGGCAACGCGCACCCGGCGCGGCGCATGATGCCTATGCGATTGACGTTTTTGACGCCCGGGCCTTTCAACACTATTGGAATGAGATCGTTGAACCGCTGATCGCCAATGCCGGTCCCTATGCGGGTACGACATTGAAATACCTGCACACCGACAGCTGGGAAGTGGAGAACGTCAACTGGACGCCGACGTTGCGCGCAGAATTTCAGAAACGCCGTGGCTACGATCTGTTGCCGTGGTTGCCGGTGCTCGCTGGCCGGATCGTGAACAACCGCGCGGACAGCGATCGTTTCCTTTTCGATTTTCGGAAGACGTTCGGCGATCTGGCCATTGATAATCATTATCGTTTGTTCCGCGACAACGCGCATAAACATGGGCTGGAGATTCATCCTGAATCCGGCGGGCCGCATGCCGTGCCGATTGATGCGCAACGCTGTCTTGGTTGGGATGATGCGCCGATGAGTGAATTTTGGGCCTGGTCGTGGGAGCATCGGATTGGCGATGACAACCGTTTCTTCGTCAAACAGCCTGCTTCCGCCGCGCACACCTACGGCCACCGCTATGTTTTTGCCGAAGGCTTCACGACCATCGGGCCGAATTGGCAGGAACACCTCTGGGACAATCTAAAGCCCGCGTTTGACAAGGCGCTGTGCGAAGGCATGAACCTGCTGGTCTGGCATGCCTTTGTGTGTTCGCCGGCGGCGACCGGCATTCCCGGACAACAATATTTTGCCGGTACCCACTTGAATCCAAAAGTTACCTGGTGGAATCAATCCGCCCCGTTCTTCAGTTACATCAACCGCTGCCAATGGCTGCTCCAGCAGGGTCTGTTTGTTGCCGATGCGGTTTATTACTACGGCGATCAGGTGCCAAACTTCTCGCAATTAAAACGTTCCGATCCGGCCCGCGTCCAGCCCGGATACGACTATGATGTGATTACGGAAGAGGCCCTGCTCACGCGGGCGAGCGTGCGTGACGGACGCATTGTTCTGCCTGATGGGATGAGTTATCGCGTGCTGGTTTTGCCGGATCGCAACGTAATTTCGTTGCCGGCCTTGGAAAAAATCCAAGCTCTGGTCAAGGCCGGGGCAACGGTCATCGGCCCCCAATCATTGCACGGCGAAACGTTGCAAAATGCTGCGGCCAATGAGGTGGCGATTGCGAAAATCAGCGGCGAACTGGCCGGCGGTCAGACCGCTTCCGGCCGCTATATTACGGATAAGTCCGCGCGGGAAGTTTTGCTGGCCGACGGCATCCAGCCCGATTGTGAGTTGTTTTCAACGCAGAATAAACGGCTGCCGGCTGGCGTGGATTATGTTCATCGCACAACGGGCGATGCGGAAATTTATTTTGTCGCCAATCGCTCCACCAACTCAATCGCACTGAATGGCGTATTTCGGGTTGCGGACAAAGCGCCGGAAATCTGGGATGCCGTTTCGGGCGAACATTCGCGGGCGGCGGCTTATGCGGAAAAGGACGGACGAACCACCGTGCCGCTGGTGCTCAACCCCTGCGGTTCGCTCTTTGTTGTGTTTCGCCAGCCGGCGACGCAACCTTCAGTGAAAGCAGCGACAGCGACTGATTCCGAGTTGAAGTTAAAATCACTCGTTGAAATCGCTGGTGCATGGATGGTTCATTTTGATCCGAAGTGGGGCGGCCCCGAAACTGTGCGTTTTGATTCGCTGGTCAGTTGGACGTTGCGCCCGGAACCGGGGATCAAATTTTATTCCGGCACGGCCCGATATGAAACGACATTCAATCTGCCGGCTTCCGCCTTGAGCCAGCCGGCGCAAAAATTATTTTTGGACCTGGGTGATTTGCGGGAACTGGCGGAAATTCATCTCAATGGGAAAAATCTGGGGGTGGTATGGTCGCCACCGTTTCGCGTGGAAGCGACGGCTGCACTTAAGGCGGGCGAAAATAAATTGGAGATTGACGTCGTCAATTTTTGGCCGAACCGGATCATCGGTGATGCCAGCCTGCCGCCGGAAAAACGTTTTACCCAGACCAATATCCGTAAATTGACAGCTGCAACGCCCTTGTCGGAAGCCGGCTTGTTCGGCCCCGTGAAGTTGCTGGTCGCACCATAAATTACCTGTTTGGGTAATGGACGTGACGGGGGCGTGGCCGTAACTTTTTCAGATTAACCGCGCCTTCATAGCTTTGGGCTGGCGGCGTTTTTTTTGAGAACACCCATGGCGATCAATTTGAAATTTAAAATGGCAAGAACATCATCGAAACTTTTTTTAGCGTGGCTGTCGGTCATGGTCACGGCGTCGTTGGCGGTGGCGGAACTGAATCCGCCGGCGCATACGTTTGCGATCGGGACGAATGACTTTCTCCTCGACGGAAATAAATTTCAAATTCGTTGTGGCGAGATCCATGCCGCCCGCATCCCGCGTGAATATTGGCGCAACCGTTTGCAACTGGCCAGGGCGATGGGGTTGAATACCGTTTGCGCTTATCTATTTTGGAACCAGATTGAGCCGACGCCGGGGAAATTTGACTGGCGCGGGCAGGCGGACGTCGCTGAGTTTTGCCGTATCGCGCAGGAGGAGGGTTTGTGGGTCATCCTGCGTCCCGGCCCCTATTCGTGCGCCGAATGGGAGATGGGTGGACTGCCCTGGTGGCTGCTCAAGAATGACAACATCCGGTTGCGTACGGACGATCCACGTTTTCTGAAAGCCGCGACGCGCTATTTGCGCGCGGTCGGGAATGAATTTGCGCCGCTCCAGATCACCCATGGCGGGCCAATCCTCATGGTGCAGGTGGAAAATGAATACGGCTCGTATGGCCATGACACCAATTATCTGGGCGAATTGCGGGAGACCATGCGTCAGGTGGGTTTTGATGTGCCATTATTTGCCTGCAATCCGCCTGCGGATCTGAAGCACGCGTATCGCGCCGACCTGTTCCCAGTCGTGAATTTTGGTGCCGATCCGGCCAAGGGTTTTGCCGCCCTGCGCGAAATCCTGCCGCAAGGGCCGCTCATGTGCGGCGAATTTTATCCCGGCTGGTTTGACACCTGGGGCCAGCCGCATCACTTGGGCAACACCCCGCAATACCTGGCCGATCTCGAATACATGCTGACCAACAATGGCTCGTTTAGCATCTACATGGCGCATGGCGGCTCGACGTTTGGGCTCTGGTCGGGCGCGGATCAGCCCTTCAAGCCGGACACGTCCAGTTATGATTATGACGCACCGATCAGCGAGGCTGGTTGGCCGACGGAAAAATTTTTCAAAACGCGTGGATTGTTTTCGCAGCATCTGCTGCCCGGTGAAAAAATCCCGGAGTTACCGCCGACCAATGCCGTAATGGCCATCGCGCCGGTGGAGGCGATTGAATCCGCGCCGGTCTTTGCGAATTTGCCCCCCGCGGTTTCCAGTTCCCAACCTGGGACGATGGAGCAATACGACCAGGGCCACGGCTGCATCGTGTATCGCACGACCATCCCCGCCGGTGCGGCGGCCCCGCTTGAAGCCGGTTCCGTCCACGATTTCGGCTTTGTTTTCCTCGACGGCCAGCGCGTCGGGGTCATGGACCGGCGGACCACTAATTTTGTCGTCAATCTGCCCGCCCGCTCCAAGGCGGCGACCCTGGATATTTTGGTTGAAGCAATGGGCCGCGTGAATTTTGGCCGTGGCATTGTTGATCGCAAAGGTTTGCATGCGCCCGTCAAATTGGGCGGAACAGAATTGACCGGCTGGAAAGTATTCAGCCTGCCATTGGATGATGCCATGCGCGCGCGCCTGAAATTTTCCCCGGCGAAAAACGGCTCTGATGCGCCTGCATTCTGGCGGGCAACGGTGACGGTTGACCAGCCGGCCGATACCTTTTTGGACCTGCGCCCCTGGGGCAAAGGTGTTGTGTGGATCAATGGGCATTGTCTGGGCCGCTTCTGGAATATCGGCCCGACGCAGACGATGTATGTGCCCGGTCCGTGGCTTAAGTCCGGTGCCAACGAAATCGTGATTTTCGATCTGATCGGTCCGCATAAGCCGGTCGTCGCCGCCTTGGATCATCCCATCTTGAACGAACTTCATCCCGAAAACGATTTTAGCCAAAACCGAAATTAAAACAGGCCGGCCGGAGTTTAATTCCCAGCGGTTTTTTCGGAAGCGGATTGACTTGAGCCGTTTTGGGTGGAATTTATGAGGCCGATGGAGCCCACACTTTCGTCAAATAGGACCGAACGCATGGCCACGTTGCGTCGTTGCCAGATCATGGATGCGGCGTGGGAACGGGCCTTTGAGGCATCGCTGAGGGTGCTTTCGATACTTGCCAGTACGGCCTATGTCCGCTTGGCGCGGCAATTTGTTTTTCCGAACGACTGGCAGATCAAAATCAGGGCGCAGAGAAAAAATAAGTTGCGCTAACCATCCCTTGCAGCTTAAGAATCAGAACTATCGCATGGGCAAAAAACTCATCATCGCGGAAAAACCGTCGGTCGCCAGTGACATTTCCAAGGCGCTCGGCAAGTTTCAAAAGCACGAAGATTATTTTGAGAACGATGAATACGTCATTTCATCGGCGGTCGGCCATTTATTGACGATTGTGCCGCCGGAAGGTGTCGAAGCTGCCCGTGGCAAATGGACCTTTACGCATCTGCCGGTCATCCCACCGCACTTTGACCTGGAGCCGATCGAAAAAACGAAGAGCCGGCTCACGGCGCTGAAAAAGCTCATCAAACGTGATGATGTCACCGAGATTATCAATGCTTGCGACGCCGGGCGCGAAGGCGAGCTGATCTTTCGTAACATTGTCCGCTACACGAAGGCGAAGCAGCCGGTGCAGCGTCTCTGGTTGCAATCCATGACGCCGGCGGCGATCCGTGAAGGTTTTACCGCGCTGCGGGGCGACGACGATATGCAACCGCTGTCGGATGCCGCGACGAGCCGCAGCGAAGCTGACTGGCTGGTGGGCATCAACGGCACGCGGGCAATGACGGCGTTCAATTCCAAGCTCGGCGGCTTTTTTAAGACGACCGTTGGCCGGGTGCAAACTCCAACCCTGGCAATTCTGGTCGAACGCGAGGCCAAGATCCGTAAGTTCGTCTCACGCGATTATTGGGAAATCATCGGCACCTTTGACGGAGCTGCGGGTAGTTACACCGGGCGTTGGTTTGACGAAAAATTTTCCAAGTCGGACGAGGATGAACAACTTCGGGCGGAACGGGTCTGGGATCTGGCCCAAGCCGAGGCGCTTCGTGAAAAATGCCTGGGTAAACCGGGCGTGGTCACCGAGGAAAGCAAGCCGACAACCTCACTCTCGCCGTTGCTGTATGACCTGACGAGCTTGCAGCGCGATGCGAATTCCCGTTTTGGTTTCAGCGCGAAAAATACTTTGGGCGTGGCGCAGGCGCTTTATGAGAAACACAAGGTGCTGACCTATCCGCGTACCGATTCACGCGCGTTGCCGGAAGATTATATTGTCACCGTAAAAAATACGCTGGCCATGCTCGAAGGCGTCACGGGCTATTCTACTTTTGCGGGCGACATCTTGAAAAGCGGCTGGGTGCACCCGAACAAGCGCATCTTTAATAACGCCAAGGTTTCCGACCACTTTGCGATCATCCCCACCACGCTCGCGCCGAAGACCTTGAGCGAGCCGGAACAAAAACTTTACGATCTGGTCACCAAGCGGTTCCTGGCGATTTTTTATCCGGCGGCGGAATTTTTGGAAACGAATCGCATCACCCGCGTGGAAAATGAGCCCTTTAAGAGCGCGGGCAAAATTCTGGTCTCGCCTGGCTGGCTGACCGTTTATGGCAAGCAATCTGATTCAGACGAAACTCCGAGCCTCACGCCGGTGAAACCGGGTGAAACCGTAAAAACCAGCGCGGTCGAAGTGAAGCCAAGTGTCACCAAACCACCGGCGCGTTATTCTGAAGCGACCCTGCTTTCCGCGATGGAAGGGGCGGGCAAACTGGTGGATGACGATGAACTCCGCGAAGCGATGAGCGAGAAAGGTCTTGGCACACCCGCAACGCGTGCGGCGACCATCGAAGGTTTGATCTACGAGGATTATGTTCATCGCAATGGCCGCGAATTGCAGGCCACCGCGAAGGCATTTTCCTTGATGGAATTGCTCAACGGTTTGGGCATCCCGGAATTGACGAAGCCGGAGTTGACCGGTGAATGGGAATTTCAATTGAAGGAAATGCAACGGCGGAAGATCAGCCGTGAGCAGTTCATGAAAGAGATTGCCGAGATGACGCGCAAGATTGTCGAGCGCGCGAAGAAGTACGAGTATGACACAATTCCCGGCGATTTCGGCACCTTGAAAGTTCCGTGTCCCAAATGCGGCGGCGAAATCCACGAACGTTACAAGCAGTTCCAGTGCGAGAAGTGTGATTTCGCGTTTTGGAAGACGTTGTGCAGCCGGATGTTCGCCCCGGAAGAAGTCGAGGAGATCATCACGAAAAAAGTGGTCGGGCCGTTGCAGGGGTTTCGCAGCAAGCAGGGATTTCCTTTTGCCGCAGTGCTCAAGATGACCGCTGAGCACAAGGTGGAATTTGATTTCGGCAATGGCGGCAAAGACGGTGAAGCTGCCGCCCCCATGGATTTCACTGGTAAAGAACCGCTGGGAAAATGCCCCAAATGCGGGGCGCAGGTCTATGACGGCGGCATGAATTACGTCTGCGAAAAACAGGCAGGGGCGGACAAAACGTGCGATTTTCGCACCGGCAAAATCATTTTGCAGCAGGAAATTTCGCCGGAGCAGGTGAAAAAGCTGTTAAACGACGGCAAGACGGATTTGTTGAAAAATTTCATCTCCAAAAAGACAAACCGCAAATTTGAAGCGTTTCTGGTGCTGAAAGATGGCAAGACGGCCTTTGAGTTCGCGCCGCGCGTGAAAAAAGGCAAAGGCAAGGCCGGCGCGCCCGCCGAGCCGCCCCCGAAGCTTGATTTCACCGGCAAAGCTGAGGTCGGCCAATGCCCGAAATGCGGCGGCAAAGTTTTTGACACGGAAACCGATGCCGGTTACGTCTGCGAAAATTCACAGCGCGAAGCCAAGCCATGCAAATTCAGCATCAAGAAAGTAATTTTGGAGCAGCCGATTGACGCCGAGCAAGCTGGGAAAATTCTGGACGCCAAAAAGAGTGATTTGTTGGACAAGTTCATCTCCAAAGCCGGCAAGCCATTCCCGGCATTTTTGGTGATGGATAAAAAAGGCAAGATCACTTTTGACTTCCCGCCGCGGGACGAGTGAAATCGGGCCATTGGCTGGATCAGATGTTTCAAGCCAGCCAACCGCTCTAAGTGACCGCGTTTCAATTAGCCCGGACTTTATTTGCTCGGTTCACTGCCTTTAAGCCGGGTGGCATGGGGAAAGGTGAAGGCTGACTTTTCCATGACGAGTGCCTGGCCAAAATCCAACATGGCTTGCTGGCCTTCCGGTTCCACTTTCAGCGGCGGGAGGAAAAAATTCGCGGTAAGACCTTTCAAGCTCCCGAAAAAATTCTGCCAGCTGCTGTCGCCCGCTGCCTTGCTCTTCAGTGAGGCCAGGGAAATTTCCATTTTCGGTACGCTGCTGGTACGGCGGAAAGTCAGTAAATTGACGCGCGCAACCATTTCATTCTCAAAATGGATCGCGCCGTCGTGATAGCTCATATCCTGCAAATCAATGGTCACCGGGCTGGGATGTCCGCGGCTGTCAAATCGCAATCGTACTGTATTCACCACGACCTGCCCGTTGGTCAGGGTGCCTTCGATTTCAATGCTGCCGTCGCCGATGGCCGCCACGTTGATGGATGCGAGTTGATGTTTAAAGGTGGTGCCGGCGTGAAGTTCTTTTTCGCTGATTTGGATCTTGTGCGCATGGTCAAAAACATTTTGCTGCGAACCCGCACCCGCGAAGGTGAATTTGCACATGGCGGACAACGCCGTGCCATTCGTCGAGCAATTCATCGAGATCACGCGGGCGCATTGGGTGTTGCCGATATTGGTATAAACCGTGACGGTCTCCGGCGAGATCAAGGGCACGAAGTACATGAAATCGCTGATGGCGTTGTCATGCGGTGTTCCGCGGCCGTAATCCAATAGCAACGTCGGGCCGTTCGTCGTGGCCGCAAAGGTGTCCGGTGCCAAAAGCAGAAAACCCGCCAACAACAATACCATGTGAGTCAGGTGTGAAAACATCGCGGCGTATGATTCAACAGCCGGTCGGCAATTTCAAGCATGGAGCCATTGGCCAAGGGTTACAAATATGTGGCGGCTAGATTAAATTATGGAAAATGAAATCACGAAAAATGATTTCCGGCCGGATTTTTTGGCATTATTCTATGTTGATTTTTCGCTGGTCGTTTTTAATGGCTGTCCGTTAGTGAACGGTCGGCGATAAACGCGTGGTTTGTTTTCATGCAACTTTATTTCAAAGAATCAGGGCAGGGGCGGGCAGTCATTCTTTTGCACGGATTGCTGGGGGCATCCGATAACTGGCACCCGGTCGCGCTGCGGCTGGCGGAGTCGTTTCGAGTGTTTGCGCCCGACCAGCGCAATCACGGGCAATCACCCCACAGCGCGGAGATGGATTATCCATTGATGGCAGCCGATGTGGCGGAATTTTTCGAGCGGCAGAAAATTGCCAGTGCGGTGGTCATCGGCCATTCCATGGGCGGCAAGACCGCCATGCAGTTCGCCCTGCAATTTCCCGAGTATGTGGAAAAATTGATTGTGGAAGATATGGCCCCGCGCGCATATCTACCGTCGCACGATAAAATTTTTACGGCCTTGCTGGCGCTGGATTTGGCGCACTATGCGTCGCGGCAGGAAATTGAGGCGGCGCTGGCACCGGAGATTCCCAATCTGACGCTGCGGCGGTTTTTATTGAAAAATCTAGGTCGAACCGACCGTGGCGGGTTTTTTTGGAAGATCAACTTGCGTGGCCTGGCGGAGAATTATTCACAGCTAGGCAAACCGGTCGGTGCGGAGCAACCGTTTGTTAAACCAGCGTTGTTCATTCGCGGTGGCCAGTCGAAATATCTCGTTGCCGGGGATGAATTACTCATCCATGAGTTATTTCCGATGGCAAAAATTGAGACGATCGCGCAAGCCAATCACTGGGTTCATGCGGACGCGCTGGAAGATTTTTTAAAACTGGTTTCCGATTTTTTGCAGGCCTGATTCATTTTCTGTATTTAAAGAATTCCGCATCTGATTAAAATTAAAAGTAATGGAATCACTGCCCGAAAAATCCCGGCCGGGAAAAATCCGCGACGAGTGGCTGGAGAAATTTTTCAGCCACCTGGCGGTGGATCGTGGGGCATCCGTTTATACGCAGCGAAATTATCAGCAGGCGTTGGCGGAATTTTTTCGTTGGCATGCGGATGAGCGCAAGGCCCCGCCGGTCTGGACCAGGCTGATACGTGATGACTTTCGCTCCTACCTGCGTTTTTTAGGGCGGAGCCAGTTGAGCCGCGCGGCGGTTCAGCTTCGTTTCTCAGCGTTGCGGACCTTTTACAAATTTCTGATGCGGCATGGCTTGGTGGAATCATCCCCGATCAAAAACCTTCAATTGCCCAGGCTGGAGAAACGGCTGCCGAAATTTTTGACCATCCAGCAGATGAAGGACTTGCTGGCAGCACCGGAAAAACGGCTAAGCCAGCAGAAAGAGCGCAAAGGCGCCGGGCGGCCGTTGTCGGTGCAGGTTTGCCTGCGTGATTTGGCCGTGCTGGAAACGATTTATTCCTGCGGGTTGCGGATCAGCGAATTGTGCGGGTTGCGGGCAGAGGATATTGACTGGAACGAACAATTGTTGCGCGCGCGCGGCAAAGGGAAAAAAGAACGCCTGTTGCCAATTGGGGAGCCGGCTTTGCAGGCGATCAAAAATTATTGGAGTTTGCTGGGGCAAAAACCAGGGGGCGCCGAGCCGGTCTTTCGGGCGGATACCGAAGCGGCGGCGCCATTGGCACCGGTGCAACTCGCTCGTCGTCTAAAAACATACCTGATAGAAGCGGGATTGGACCCGCGTTTGACACCGCATAAATTAAGGCATAGTTACGCGACCCATTTGCTGGACGCAGGTGCGGATTTGCGCAGCGTACAAGAATTGTTGGGGCATGCGCATCTGGTCACGACCCAAATCTATACCCACGTGACGACGGAACGTTTGAAGAAAGCCTACGATCAAGCACATCCACGGGCATGATTTGAGGCGGTTTGATCGTTACATTTGAAAAATTGGGCCAAAGATGGCTTATGCCGTCGTCGAAACGGAAAAGTGGCGCCGTTTTAGCTAAGTTTGTCTGAAATCGGCCAATAAATCGGCCAATTTAAACGCAAAATTGGCCCGGGCGGAAATACGGCAAATTCTCGACCAAAATAAATACAAAATGCTGTTGACAGCCCATGGTGCAATGATATTTTGTGCGAGTCAGAGCCGTAAAAACATTTACCGACAGCCTCTCTAAAAATTCGAAAGAAACACGAGAGGAACGGTTTTTTGTCGTTTTACGTTTCGGGTTTGAACGAAAGTTTTTGGATGCCCATGTAGCTCAGTTGGTAGAGCACGTCCTTGGTAAGGACGAGGTCATCAGTTCAATCCTGATCATGGGCTCCACAAAAACATAACGCAGCAAGCAACAAGCAACACAAGAAATACAATGGCCAAAGAGCAATTTCAAAGAACGAAACCGCACGTCAACGTCGGCACTATCGGTCACGTTGACCACGGCAAATCCACGTTGACCGCCGCTATCGTTGCGGTGCAGAACCGCAAAGGTCTTGCTCCGTTGATCGAATACAAAGATATCACCAAGGGTGGTACGGTTCGTGATGAAACGAAGACGGTGACCATCGCGGTTTCCCACGTCGAATACGAAAGCAACAAGCGCCATTACGCGCACGTTGACTGTCCCGGCCACGCTGATTATGTGAAAAACATGATCACGGGTGCGGCGCAGATGGACGGTGCGATTCTCGTCGTCAGCGCTGCGGACGGTCCGATGCCGCAAACGCGCGAACACATTTTGTTGGCTCGCCAGGTCGGTGTGCCGAGCATCATTGTTTGCTTGAACAAAGTTGATTTGGCTGACGCTGATTTGCTCGAACTCATCGAAATGGAAATTCGTGAATTGCTCACGAAGTACGGTTTCCCCGGTGATACGACGCCGATCGTTCGCGCTTCCGCCACGGCCGCCCTCGCAGGCAAGCCGGAAGGTGAAGCGGCGATTGCAGCTTTGCTCGACGCTCTGGACAGCTTTATTCCGGAGCCGGCTCGCGAAATCGACAAGCCGTTCTTGATGTGCGTCGAAGACGTATTCAACATTGAAGGTCGCGGTACGGTCGTTACCGGCCGTGTTGAGCGCGGTATCCTCAAGAAGATGGAAGAAGTTGAAATCGTCGGCTTGAAAGACACTAAGAAGACGACGGCAACCGACATCGAAATGTTCCGTAAATTGCTGGATTCAGCCGGTGCGGGCGATAACGTCGGCGTGTTGCTTCGCGGCACGAAGAAAGAAGACGTGGAACGCGGCATGGTTTTGGCCAAGCCCGGTTCCATTAAGCCGCACACCAAATTCAAAGCGGAAGTTTATGTCCTCTCGAAGGATGAAGGTGGCCGTCATACGCCGTTCTTCACGAACTACCGTC
>DASYEY010000095.1:0-18257 GCA_036498725.1 Verrucomicrobiia bacterium
CGAGGGCGAACCCATATCCGCCGCCAGCAAATGCAAATCCACATTCGTCACCGCCAGCGCAAATTGAAAATACGAGCCGGGATGATCTGATGAAAAATCGAAAAATGCCCGGCCGGTGCCAGTGCCGCCATAAACCTCGCCAATGACATTTGTCACCAGCAGGTTTTGCCCATACCAATGGACGGTCGCAGTCACGGCGGATGAATGCAGATTCTCCCAGCGAAACGGGGTTGGCTTAAGGATCACAAAGGTCATATCCGCATCGTCCAAATCATGCCCGCCCTGGACATCACGGATCGGCGCGCAGCCGTTCACCGTCGCCATCGGCGTGCCGGGGAATTGATATGGTTCGATCAACTTTGCCGTCTCCGGCCCGATGCAACGCACGATGGACATCGGCTCGACGGTGCTGAAACCGTTGGTGAAATAAATTCGCCCGTTCACGAAATCCAGCATGACCGCGTCCGCCTTCATTGATTGGGTGCCGCCGGCACGCGCTCCATGCGGATGGGCAAAGACCAATTCACGGTTGGTATAAGAAAAATCACCCGTGACACTGTCGAAAGCTTGCTCCCGCACGGAAAAATTGGTCAAGGCCACGCTGCCGCTGGCCGTTAAGGCCGTGAAATCCTTCCAATTTCCCGTCGCGTCAACGTTGAAAATCAAAGGTTCCTGACAGCGATAATATTCAAAATTACGGACGGCCTCCGGTGTTGGCAGCAGCGGTCGGAGACTTTCCGGATCAAAGGCGCCGCGCAACCGGCCTCTGAAATTTTCCGTGGCATCGCTCGTTACGCCGTCAAATTTCAACTGCGTGCGGCCCTGCGCCAGTTCCAACCCGGACAACCTCCAGAATTGGTTGGTGTAGCTGAATTGGGTCCGCAGCCAATCCAGCTTGAGACGATTCGTGCCCGTGCCCGTCACGGAAAAATTCGTCAACGCCAGGCCGCCGGCCACCCCCAGTCCATTCCAATCACGCCAATTTCCTTGTAACGCCACGTCCAACGCCAGTGGTTCATCAAAATGAAACCGGTCGAAATAATTCACCAGATTGCTCGCCGTCAAAAATGGCCGCGCCCCCGCCGGGGCCACCGCCCCCCGCAGATGGCCTTTAAAATTTTCCGACTTTTCATCCGCCTCGCCGTCAAAACGCAAACGGGTGCGGCCCTGGGCCAGCTCAAAATCATTTAGATTCCAAAATTGATTGGCATAAGTGAACTGTGTCTGCAACGAATCCAGGGTGGCGCCGGCCACGACCGCATTGGAGAAAGCAAGTTCACCCTTGAGCTGCACGGTCGGCGCGATTTCCGTGCGCCAATCCACGCTGGTATCCGTCCACGGCGGCAACTGAAGTGAACCGCCAATGCGCAAATCGGGCGGGCGCGTCCATAAAACGGAAGCCAGCTGCTCCCGCGCCTTGACTGTCAGCCAGTCGGCCAGTAAATGGGGATCAAAACTGGAGTCGTTGGTGAACGTCAAACTGCGCGTAACGATGTCCAGTTCGGCGCTGGTGTCGAGTTGCCCATTGCCAAGTCGCGCCGAAAACTCTCTGACCGCGAACTGTGGCGACTGCCATTCGCCGCCGGCGGCGATGGTATCAACCTCCATTTTTTCCACATGCAACGTGGTAGCCCGCGCATGCCATTGCAGTTGGAAAGGTTGCAGATTTTTCCAAAACCCGAGGGCCGCATCACTATTCGTCGGCGCCCCGGCGGGCGCGGTCACACGCGCGGCGACCTGCAAGTTGCGCGCGGAAAACCACGGCGTCCGCACCGCCGGGACCTCCATTGATAATCGCACGGCCAGGGAATGAAAATCACGGGCGTCGCCGGCCACCGCCAATTCCACGGTGGGTGAACCAATCATGCGGATGGGCGCCAGCGAACCGGAAACCTGTTGCAACCCTTGCGCCAGCATACTGCGGCTGGCGAACTTATTGGTCGTGCCGGGGGCCGCGGCTTTCGGGCTGCGAAATATATCCCAGTTGAGCACCTCCGGCGCATGCGCCAGTTCACCGGACAACGAGATCCGGACGTTCTCAAAATCAGCGTGAAAATGATCCAGTGTCCACGTGTCTTTTTCACCGAAACGCAAGCCCGCTTGAAGATTCGTCAGCGTCAGCGCATTCGTCGGGGAGGCGGCCAATGTAAAAATGCCATCTCGCAACGCCAGGCCGTCCACTTGCAAGCGGCGGTGAAACAAGGCGGCATAATTCAATTGCAGTTGCACCTCGCGGACACTGAGCGTGGCATTGGTGGAATCCTGCGCGTCACCCACATGGACATCGTCCGCCACCACTCCGCGGACAAAACTCAAGCGCAGCCGGGCGAATTCCAATTGCACGCCTTCCTGCCGCAGCGCGGTCACGAGGCGGGTTTTCAGGAACTCCGGCAGGCCAACGCGGTTGAGCCGGATGAGGCAGCATAATCCCAGCAAGATTATGCACCACAGGCTGATCCGGCACCAGCGGAAGGTCGTGCGGCATTTGCGCCAGAAACCAGGCATATCACGGGGCATCCGCCGGGATGGTCAGATATTTGGAAACGTAGAAAAAGGCGGCGGGCGGGAATACGAAGGCCCAACGTTCACCATCCAGCGTTACCGCCGCGACCCCGGTGTTGGCGCTGGGCAATTCCATGCCGAAATCCATGGCTAATTTTTCGCCGCTCTTTAATTCAACGGTGAGCGACAGATTTTTCGGATTGAATCCAAGTTCCTCCGGCTTGGAGTAATTCCGTTCCACCCAGCCCAGCGCGGTTAAATCACTGAGACGATGCGCGGTTTCTTCGAGGGCGAACGGGTCCACAATGCCCTGCGAACCGGGGGCAGGCACCCAGGAGTTGACGCCGTTGCGGAGCACTGTGCGCGTCTTGCCGTTTTGCCGCGAAGTGATCTGCACGATGTTCGTTTCCGAAAAGTTCCAGACCTGCCGGTCGCGAAATTGCCACCCGTGCGTCTTCAACTGGGTGAAATCGGAATTGGCCAGCGCATAAACGTAATTTTCGTCGGCGCGCTTCACATAAATCTTGTTCGTTTCCATGGTCCCGAAAAGAAGTTGCACGATGACCGCATTGGTGCCGCCCACCGCCGAACGCAACGTGATCTGTTCCGTCTGCGGCGGCGTGGTCAGGCCAAAATTCTGGAGATCAGTGCCGGTGGTGATATCCTTGCGAAATTCGGCGACCTGGAAACCTGCGAGCGTGCGGATATAATCACGGACCATTTCCGCGTCCACGGAAAATTTCTCGCCGACGACCTGCCATTCGCCGGAACTCTCCAACTGCAAGGTGAAATGATTGGTACCGGTCACTTCGATTTCCGCGACCGGTGCAGTCAACGACAGCAGATGCGCATCGCGAAAAGCATTCACACCCGCGCGCCACGGGGTAAACACATCGTTTGTGACCGTAACCACCGAATTCCAGCCATCGCGCCGCGCATAGACTTGCGTGGGAATTTCTGCGGTCGCCTTGCCGACGTGGATCCCGGCGGTCAAATTCGTCCCGTTGCCCAGTCGCAAGTCCAGATCGGCGGGTTGCAGGCCGAACGTGGCCAGATCGGCCTTCGCATCGTCCGTGACAAAGCGCAATACCGACGCCGAACGCAGCTGTTGCAAGGCGCGGTTGATCCGGTCGCTGTCAGCGCGGGCCGGGGTCAGCGGCCACGTCATGCGCCAGAGCCGGCTCGCCGGATCACGGTGCAGCTCGATCACCTTCGCGCCATTCGTGATGACGATCCAATCGTACGCTGCCGTCGCATCCACCAGCGAGGTGTCGCGCCAGGCCGTCACCGTGGCCGGCAAAAATTGCAGCCAGTTCACGTCCGCCACAAAAACCCCCTCCGTGCCAACCACGCGCACAAACACCTGGTCGCCGGGCGCGGTCTTGTTGCCGATGAGCAGATGCCAGCTTTGTTCGCCCGCCGTGAGGTCGAGCCGGAATTGTGGATTATCAAAGCCAAAGTCGGTGTCGGAATTTTTATGGGCACCGACTTCAGCGGCGGTGATGCGCAGGGCGGGCGTCACTTTTTCCAGTGTCGTCAGCAATGTTTCAATCGCCGCCGTTTGTGCCGGATACCGGAACGGTTTTTCCAACTGCCAGACGCCGTTCGTGCGGCTGGCGCGGAAGGCCAGCGCGCCCGCCGGCGTCACCTCGACACTGGTCACCTCGGCCGCGCGCAAGCCGGGCAGCAAACGGAGGGCAACCGGTGCTGCCGGGCGCCAATGGTTCTGCCAAAAACAAATGAATGCAAACAGCGCGAGCGCCAGCACCAGCCAGATGATGGTGGATTTAGTTTTCATTTTCGGCGCAAGCGCCAGACGATCCAGCCGAAGAACAATATCGCACCGGGCAGCGCGGCCAGCAGGAGCCAGTTCAACTGTCTTTGCTGTTGATGCGACAACAGCAAACGAAATTCCTTAACCGGCTGCGGACTGATGCCGCCCAACAATTCCTGACGGTCCAGCAACCAGTTGGCAGCATAGCCGACAAAATCGCGGTTGCCGCCACCTTCGATATAATAATTGCCGAGAAAAATGGAATCTCCCACCACAACGATGCGCGTGTTGCCACGCGGGGTGGAAACACCCGCCACAGGCTTTTGGGCAACCGACGCCATCACGGAATAACGGCGCGGGGCGGACGCCGCATCCAGCGCCAGCGTGGAAGTTTCACTCGTGAATGCCAGTTCGTCCACCTGCGGCGGGTTGGCCGGCGGGTTGGCCCAGTCCACTTTGGTGATCGGGCGCGGCAAAATCATTTGCAGTGAAAGCTGCTCCAGCGGAGCCGTAAAGGCTTTGGGATTAAAGTCGCGAATTTTAACGTCCTGGCCGGTGATGGTGTTTTGTGGGTCCTTCACATAATCGGTTTCAACATTGACGCCCCACTTTTGAAGAATGGCTTCAAGTCCGGTGGGATGTTCGATGGCGGCATAGCTAAAGATCGCAAATAGTTTTCCGCCTTCGGCAAGGTATTTATCGATCTTCTGCAAGGTCGGCAAGGGCAACGCGCCTTTGGGCGGCGCGATGATTAATAAATTACAATCGGCCGGCACCGGACTGTCGCCGTTCAGTTCCAAATTGGTCACATAGACAAAGTTCTGGGCCAGGGCCAAACCGAATTTGGCAAAGCCGAAATTATCACTGTCTTTCAATGATACTTCCCCGTCACCTTGCAAGAAATAAGCCTTGAATGGTTGCGCGCAGGCCAGCGAAAGCAGTTTGGAAGTGAACATGACTTCACCATTGAATTGCACCGGTTTCTTGCGGAACTGCAATTGCTTTTCATCCGGGTCGTAGCCCGGGTCGCCGGGCTTTAGTTGCACGGTTTGAAGGCTCACGATCGCCTCGCCGGGAATGGTCTCATGCCGGTTGCCGCTGGCGAAGATGATCAAATCCTTGTTGGGCGGCGCATTCGGACTGGCGGCGGCACCGGGCAGATTATATTGCTCTTTGACCTTGGCCGCCTCGCCGGGATTATTAATGTAATCCACAGTGCGGACGGAAATATTTTTGTTCGCCGCCTGGTATTCGTTCGCCAGCGCAAGGAGAGTGGTATAAAAATTATCCTGATCGTGAGTGTCGTAATACAGCGTCACCGTCATCTGGTTCGTCAAGCTGTGCAGAATATTCAAGGTGCGTGACGACAAAGCGATCCTGGTCTGCGAACTCAAATAGAACCGGTGAAAGAACTGCGCGCCCAGATAGTTCACCATCACCACGACCGCCAGCACCAGCGCCGTGCGCACAATTTTATCCAGGCCGATCTTAAGGCGGTTCGCCGGCGAAAAACTGCGTTGCGTTTTGGACGGGGTGCTCATGTCATTTCCAACGGCGGCTTTCCACGACCCGCACGGTCAGGAATAGGAACAAAAACGTGGCGCTCAGATAAAAAATGACCGCCCGCGTGTCCACTGCGCCGCGCGCAAAATCATGCATCTGGTCGAACAGATCGAAGCAGGCCAGGACCTGCGATTGCCAATGCGCACTGTCCGGCACGGCTTTGGCCAGGTATGCCAGCGAGAACAGGCTCACCCCCAGAACAAAACTGATCATCGCCGCCGTCATCTGGCTCTGCGAAATTGCCGACGCCAGGCAGCCAAGCGAAAGGAAAACGCAGCCGATCAGGAAAATTCCCAAATACATTCCGCCCACCGTGCCCGCATCCAGCGTGCCACCCTGGTCCGTAAAATGTTGCACGATGAACAGGCAGCCCAACAAGGGCAGCCACGCAACCAGGTAAAAAATGATCGCCGCCGCAAACTTGGCCGTCACCACCTGCAGGTCGCTCACCAGCGTCGTCATCAGGGTTTCAAACGTGCCGCTGGCTCTTTCCAGGGCGAACAACCGCATGGTGATCACCGGTGAGGCCAGCAATAGGATCAGCCAGAAATAAAAGGTGCTGTAAAACATTTCCGTCACTGGCGCCGTAAAGGGTTGGCCGGCAATGCCCGTGATGAGCACCACAAAGCTCAAACCGATCAGCAACGTGATCGCCGCAATGATGACGTAACCGGACAAAGAAAGAAAAAAGGAAGCCAGTTCGCGCCGCAATAACGTCAAAAAAACGTTCATTCGTTTTCCTCCTCCTGCGTCGGTTTCGTCACTTGCACGTAAATATCCTCCAACGAATGACGGGTGCGGGTCAGTTCGCGCACCGGCCAGCCATGGTCGTGCGCCACCTTCGCCACCAGCGGACGCAAGTCAAACCCGTCACGCGGCGTCAGCGCACAGCGCAGATAATCACCTTCCGCAGGTGACACATCGAATTGCACCACTTCAGGCAACAGCTCCCAGGCGGCCCGCAAGACGGATTCCGGTGCGGCGATTTCCGCGATCACCTGGCTGCCGCCCGCCATGCGGCGCTGCAAATTTTCCGGCGTGTCCGAAGCCAAGACCCGGCCGCCGAACATGATCAACACCCGGCCGCACATCATTTCCACTTCCGGCAAAATGTGCGTTGAAATCAAAACGGTGTGCTTGCCCGCGAGACTTTTGATCAGGGTGCGAACGGAGCGAATCTGGTGCGGATCCAGGCCGATCGTCGGCTCATCCAGAATGATCAGCTCCGGTTCGTGCACCAGCGCATCCGCCAGGCCAACGCGTTGTTTGTAGCCCTTGGAAAGCTGGCCGATGACCCGGCCGCTGACATCGGTCAAACTGCATTGTTGCATGACGGTGGCCACCCGGTCGCGGGATTTTTTCCAGCCGAGTCCCTTGAGCCGCGCGCGAAATTTCAGATATTCCCGCACCCGCATCTCGGGATAGAGCGGATTATTTTCCGGCATGTAACCGATGCGCCGCCGCACTTCATCCGCATCGTGGAACACATCGAAACCCGCCACCCGCACTGTGCCGCTCGTGCCGGGCATGAAGCCGGAAAGCATCCGCATCGTCGTGCTTTTGCCCGCGCCGTTCGGGCCGAGCAAGCCGACGATCTCGCCGCGCGCAACCGTGAACGAAATATCGTTCACCGCCGTGCGGCTGCCGTAGCGTTTCGTCAGGTTGGTGACTTCAATCATGCCTTTCCCGTCGGGAAAAATTCTCGCGCGATTGTAACCGGAAAAATCGTCCTCCGGCCAACAAAAATTCGCAAGCGCTTTCATTGAACAGGCAACCAATCAAAGAGTTGCGTTCAAAAATAAATCCCGCAGGCATCATTGTGCCTTTGCCGTTTTCACAACTTTGCCATAAATTTTCCCCATGAATTCCCGCGCTGGAAATTTCTATGCCGCCTGGCGGCAAAAGCATCAGGACACGGCTTTTTTGCGGGACGAAAACCCCGTTCCTCCGGAAAAATTGCTGCAAGCCATCTGGCAACATCAACGAATTCAGCGCGCGCAGCTGAAAACCGCCGGCGGCAAAAGTGTGCGCGTGCTGCATCCCGGATTTATCAGCCTTGAAGGCGGCCCTGACTTTCGCGGTGCGGTTTTACAGATCGGAAACGAACCGCCGATTTCCGGCGATGTGGAAATTGATCTGCAAGCCAGCGGCTGGCACGCGCATGGCCACGACACGAATCCAGCCTTTAAGAATGTCATGCTGCATGTCGTCTGGGCTGAAAACCAAAAAACAAAGTCCAAAATCCAGGGCCGTTTTGAAAGTCTGGCTTTGGAAAATTTCCTGGATTCGCCGCTGGCCGAACTCGCGCTGGCTTTGGAAAACGAAGCGAACCTGCCGGAAAAGCTGCGCGGCAAATGTTCCGCACCCCTGCGCGGATTAGCCGGGCCGGGCCTCACGGAATTATTGCACGCCGCCGCCCGGGTCCGCTTTCAAAATAAAGCCGGGGCAATGCGAGCCCGCGCCAAACATGGCGGCTGGGAGGCGGCATTATGGGAAAATCTATTCCGCGCGCTCGGTTACAAACATAACCTTTGGCCGATGCAGCATCTCGCCGAACAACGGTCGCGGCTCATGGCATTCAATGTTCAGCCAATGACTTTGCTCGCCCTGCAAGCACGTTTGCTCGGCGTCAGCGGGCTCTTGCCGCCTGATTTGACGCGCACCCAGAAAAGCTCGGATACCTTTTTGCGGCGCGCCTGGGATTTTTGGTGGCGCGAACGCGATGGCTTTGCCGACGGCACGCTGCCCCGCACCACCTGGAAATTTCATGGCGTGCGCCCAGCCAATCATCCCCAACGACGGCTCGCGCTGGCCGCCCATTGGCTGGCGGATGACCGGCTGCTTTCCCAGCTCGAACGATGGATCACCAGGGAAATCCCGGCCAATAAACTTTTACGGTCGCTCCATAATATTTTAGCCGTGGACAACGATGAATTTTGGTCATGGCACTGGACCTTCCAATCGGCGCGCATGGCCAAGCCGCAGCCTTTACTGGGCGAAACCCGTGTGACGGACCTGGCCGTGAACGTCATCCTGCCCTGGTTGTGGATCCGCGCAAAAGAAGGTGGCAATGAACAGATTCAATCCGAAGTCGAACGACGTTTCTTCACCTGGCCTGCCGCGGAAGATAATTCCCTTCTTAAATTGGCCCGCCAGCGCTTGTTGGGAATAGGCCATGCGCGAATCCTGAAAAGTGCCGCCACGCAGCAAGGCTTGATTCAGATCGTCCGCGATTTTTGCGAACATTCCAATGCCATCTGCGCTGATTGCCGGTTCCCTGAATTGGTGAACGGATTCAAAACCGGTCTGCCAGTAGAGGCTGACAGCTGACAGGTTTGGCGGCAGCTCGCCGCTTAAATCCGGTTATTTGACTTCCAGGTTTTGGAACGGATTGTTCAAGCCGCTGCTTGCGGGTTGATCCGCCACGGGAACTTTCACTTTTTGCGGGGCCGCCACCGGCTTGGGTGCTTCTGGTTTTGCCGGTTGTTCCCCGGCATTCGGGGCGTGAGCGGGGCGCGCTTCCGATTCGGCCGCATTCGGGTTTTTGGCGCGCTTGTTGCGCGGCAGCGGGCTGATCATCAAATTGATGGCTTTGCCCACCAGTTTGGGTGCGAAATCAGGATGACCGTACGGTGCGATTTGCTCAATGAATTTATTGATGACCTCAAAACCGACTTCCGTGTGTGCCATTTCCCGACCGCGAAATTTCAGCGCGACCTTCACCTTCATGTCTTCGCAGAGAAAATCAATGGCATGGGTGGTTTTGATGCCGAGATCGTGCGGGTCAATGCGCGGGCTCAACTGCACTTCCTTCACCGTGGACGCGTGTTGATGTTTCTTGGATTCCTTTTCCTTCTTGGCGATTTCGTAACGGTATTTGCCGAAGTCCACCAACCGGCACACCGGTGGTACGGCAGCCGCCGCGATTTCGACAAGATCCACTCCATGCTGGCGCGCCAAATTCAACGCGTCCGTCAAAGTGATGACGCCGAGCTGGGCGCCATCCACTCCGATAACGCGGACTTCGCGAGCGCGGATTTTGCCGTTGACCCGGATGAACGAGGCGGCAGAGTTATTACGTTGCGGAGGGAAAGGCCGACTCAAGCGACCCTCACTGGTTGGGACTGAACGATGTTTTTTTGCATCAAAACTGGCTTCAGCTAATTCGTATTCTTGCTTTTAATTAAACTGCATCGGTGTAAAACGCAAGTAAATAATGGCGTGAGTTAATGGTGGTGCCGGAAAATCCGCGCGCGATTGACATAAAGATACCAAACGATCAATACGTTCAACGCCAGCACGATCGCGATGCCGATCTTCGGGTGCGTGAAAATGCCGTGCGCCCGCACCACCGCCGCCGGCGAATGACGGCGAACCAGTTCAAAGATCTCAATCGGGATAAAAAAAGCGGATTCGCCAATCGCCAGCCACACCGCCCATTTGACGCGGAACGCCAGGCCCAGCCCGCTCACCGACAAAAACAGGCCGTAAATCAGAGTGCCGGACGCCAGGGTTTTGACGTTGCCCGGGGTGACGGTTTGCAACCGTTCGCTAATGGCGGCAAAAAAACGGTTTTCCGGGTCGAGATGCACCCAATTTAGGAATTTATCAAACACTTCCGGCAAATCTTTTTGGGCCAGCGCAAAAAACCATCCTGCCGCCACCAATAACAATATGCCCTTGAAAATCTTGAAGCCCGCAATTAAATACAACGTCACCGCGCGCTTTTCGGGCGCGGGTGAAATGTTCGCGTTTTGGGTCATCAACGTACCTTGGACAGCAAGAATTCCAAAAGTTCAGAAATTTTCAAGCGTTCCTGGCGGCCATCGTCGCGGTGACGGACCGTCACCGTATCCAGCAACTCCGGTTTTTCACCGAGCGTATCAAAGTCAATCGTCACGCAAAACGGTGTGCCCGCCTCGTCCTGACGCGCGTAACGCTTGCCGATGGAGCCGCCGTCATCGTAATAAACATTCATCCACGGCCGCAGCAGGTCACGGACAACCTGGGCTTTTTTGACAAGTTCCGGCTTGTTTTTCAACAACGGCAGCACGCCAGCCTTGATCGGCGCCACGCGTGGATGAAATTTCATCCTATACGTCGTCTCGCTCTTGCCTTTGGCATCGGTTTCCGTGGTTTCAGAATACGCATTCGCGATGAGCGCCAGGATTAAGCGATCCACGCCGGCGCTCGGCTCGATGACGTGCGGAATATATTGGCCCTTGGCCAGACCGTTCGCGTCCTCCGTCGCCTGCCGGGCAATTTGTTCCGCCGTTTCCTCCGGCTTGGCGGATTTCGTCAGGTAATTTTTGCGATTGTCGTAATAACGCTTCCACAATTCATCCTGTTTTTCTTTCGCCAGCCTGCCCCAGGCGGCGCGTAATTCCTCGTCGAACACACCCATCGGCTTGCCGGAAAATCTTTGATGTTGCGACAAATCGAAATCACTGCGCGCCGCAATGCCTTCCAGTTCTTCGCCCTTCAATTCGCCGTTCTCATCGCGCTTGCTGAATGGGAATTTAAATAAAATGTCCACGCAGGCCCGCGCATAATGCGCTAGTTCCTCCGCCGTCTGGCGATGGAAACCCAGGGTCTGGCGGGCCAGGCCGATGCCCTCGTAAAAACGCACGCGCTCTTCAACCCAATATTGATGCCATGCCTGCCAGCCCCAGTTCGGCTGCGGTTCGCCGGGATGGCCGGTCTCAGGCACCGTGGCCACGCTGCCGCTGATCGCCTCGACGACTTCATCCGGCTTGATGAAAAATTCCAGTTCCATCTGCTCAAACTCGCGCGAACGGAAGATGAAATTACGCGGCGTGACCTCGTTGCGAAACGCCTTGCCGATCTGCCCGATGCCGAACGGCACTTTCTGGCGCGACGTTTCCAAAACATTTTTAAATTGCGCGAAAATCGCCTGCGCGGTTTCGGGGCGGAGATACGCCACATTATCTTCACTCTCAACCGGACCCACGTAGGTCTTGAACATCAGGTTGAAGGGGCGCGGCTCGGTCAGATCCGTCGAACCACAGTTGGTGCATTTTATTCCGGCCGGGAAAACGAACTTGCCAGCGGCGTCCTTGCCCAGCGCGAGACCCTGTTCCTCGCAAAGCTGGTCGGCCCGGAAACGCTTTTTGCATTTGCGGCAATCACACATCGGATCGCTGAAAGTATCCACATGGCCGGACGCCTTCCAGATGGCGGGCGACATGATGATGGTCGCTTCCAGGCCGGCCACGTCTTCCCGCTGGCGGGTCATGGTGTTCCACCAGAGTTCCTTCACGTTGCGCTTGAGTTCCGCGCCGAGCGGGCCGTAATCCCAAAAACCATTGATGCCGCCGTAAATCTCGGACGATTGAAACACAAACCCGCGCCGCTTGCACAGCGACACAATCTTTTCCATCAGCAAATTTTCTTTCGACTCGGCCATAGAGCTGGACAGTGTTCGGCAAGCGCCGGCAGAAATCAATCTCGAAGGCTTATGCCCCGCCAGCTTATGCCAACGATCGCCACCGGGCTGCTTAACCGTTATTCTGCTACCCATCTGTCACCATATCCATTTGGGAATAACTTTTATATCAATGCGTGAATTTCACGCATAGCGCGTGAAATTTTCACGCTTTTTGATTTTTCGAGGAAAATCAGCCTTGAATTCATTGGCGTTTTAATAAATGAGCACTTGGCATCGCTAGTGCTAAATGAACTTCCAGAACTCGGTTGACAGACAGCGGAAATCCTTTAGATTTCGCGGACTGTTTCCCGAAAATAAAAAAGTAACAACAATAAACCTAGCAAACGTATGAAAAAAACCGCACAACAAAAGAAGGCGTTCACGCTCATCGAGCTGCTCGTCGTCATCGCCATTATCGCCATTCTCGCAGCTATGTTGCTGCCAGCACTCGCTGCCGCCAAACGCAAAGCGCAACGTATCAGCTGCGTCAATAATTTGAAACAAGTCGGGCTCGCTTTCCGTATCTGGGAAGGTGACAACAACGACAAATATCCGATGGCGGTCAGCACGTCATCTGGTGGCGCACAAGAAACAGTGCAACATCAAAATGTTGCTATTACTGGCAGCTACGCCGGTTATGGATGGGGTGTCGCCAATGTTCTTTGCACCATGTCCAACGAATTGAGCACGCCGAAAATCGTGGCCTGCCCGTCCGACAGCCCCACTGCCTCCGGTATCTCCCAGCCGGCAACCAACTTTACCACCGCCTTCTTTGGCGCCAGCCCGGGCACTGCCCCCAGCAAAGTAACTGCCTCCACTGTTCAATATATCAGTTATTTTATCTGCGGCGACGCCAATGAAAGTAATCCGCAAATGATTATGGCTGGTGATTATAACATCGGCACTGCTACCGCAGCCAATCAGCCCGCCGGAGCAACTAATAATTTTGCTGGCACCACTCCCCCATCTTGGGATGGATCAACTGGCTCCGGTACTACTACTGGTGGCGCATGGGGATGGACTCAGACGCAATTGCATCAAAAAGCCGGCAACGTGGCCTTGGCTGACGGCAGCGTTCAACAATTCTCCTCAACCGGCTTTTTTCAACAGTTGCTTAGCTCAACCAATAGCACGCCGGCTCCTTTTGGATTCAGCTTCCCTCGTTAATATTTAATCAAATCAAACGCGATCACCTTGCGGTGATCGCGTTTTTGTTTTCTTGGCGCATCAATTGGACATCGGATTTTTCCCATCCTTTTTCGCCCGGCGCTGTTCGGCAAAGAAACTCTGGAGCATGATCCGGCATTCTTCCTGCCGGACGCCGGACGTGATCTGGCACTGATGATTCAAGGTTGGAAACTGTAATAAATTCATCGCGCCACCCGCCGCGCCACCCTTGGGATCACCCAAACCAAAAACCACCCGGGCCAGCCGCGTATGCACGATGGCTCCCGCGCACATCGGACACGGCTCTTTGGTGACATATAACGTGCAATCGGTCAACCGCCAGTCGCCGATGGCATTTTCGGCCTGCGTCAAGGCCAGCATTTCGGCGTGGGCGGTGGCATCTTTCAACATTTCCACCTGGTTAAACGCCCGGGCGATGATTTTTCCTTCCCGCACAATGACCGCCCCCACCGGCACTTCGTCAGCGTCATAGGCCTTCGCCGCCTGCCGCAGGGCTTCGCCCATGAAATAATCGTCGCTGTGAAGATCAATGATGACATCGCTCATTTGCTTTCCTCCAAGACCCATTCATTCCGGCCATCGGCATGGCAGTGGCAATGCGCTGCAAAAAAGCCGCCGCGAAATTGCCAGAACCAGGGCCAGATCTGTTCCCGATCGGTTTGGGGGATTTTCAATGAACCGATCTTTTCCCGTGGAAAAAATTCAAACCGGCCTTCCTTCATCGGTGGCGGCAAGGAGGGCAATTTCTTTTTAACCTCAAATAAAAACATCAGCCAATGGGTCTGTCCTTGATAACCATGCTCACTGATCAGACCGGCCAGATGCAAATCGGACGCTGCAATTTCCTGCCCCGTCTCTTCCTGCGCTTCACGAATGGCGCAAGCATAAGGTGATTCTCCGATCTCCATCTTCAATTTACCTCCGCACGGGCTCCAATAGCCCCGGTTCGGCTCCTGGGCACGTTCAAGCAACAGGATTTCGTCGCGCTCATTAAAGCAATAGAGCAATGTGGCAATTTTGTAAGGCAGGGCCATTCGTTTTTATCTCCGATCCGGGCGCATCCTGTTTCGGTCCGTTAATCATAAAAGGCAAAACCCCGTCCGTAAATTCTTCATTATTGCCGCTTTGAAAAAATCTGTTAAAAACGACGCGACATGTCGCACCCGCGCCTCATTGCCCTGCTGCTCGCACTGGCCACGCTGGCAATCTTTCTGCCGGTGGGCCAATTCGGTTTTGTTAATTATGATGACCCGGATTATGTGACCGAAAATGTGATGGTCAAGCATGGCCTGACGGGGGCCGGCATCCTGTGGGCGTTCACCAGTTTCCATGCAGCGAACTGGCATCCGCTCACCTGGCTATCCCACATGATGGACTGCACCCTGTTCGGATTAAATCCGGCTGCGCACCATTTTGTGAACGTACTGTTCCACGCCGCCAACACCGCCCTGCTGTTTATCCTCCTGACCCGGCTGACCGGGAAAATCTGGCCCGCCATGTTCGTCGCCATGCTTTTCGCCTGGCATCCATTGCATGTGGAATCCGTCGCCTGGGTGTCGGAACGCAAGGATGTGTTGAGTACGTTCTTCGCGTTGCTGGCGCTGTTGAGTTACACCCGCTACGTACGGGAAAATCGCCGGGGCAGTTACTGGCTGACACTGGCCTGGTTTGGATGCAGTTTGCTGGCCAAACCGATGTTCGTCACGCTTCCCTGCCTGTTATGGCTGCTGGATTTTTGGCCTTTAGGCCGGCTCCCGGCCTTCAATTTCCCGGCCTTAAAAAAAGTGCTGTTTGAAAAGATCCCGCTTTTCCTGCTCGTGATCCCTTTGTCCGTGGTCACCTGCCTGGCCCAACGAAATGCCATGGCCACGCTGGCGCATGTGCCTTTTTCACTGCGCCTGGCCAATGTCTCACTGGCTTATTGGGGCTATCTGGAGAAAATTTTCTGGCCGGCCAAACTGGCATTTTTTTATCCGCTGGCGGCCGTCCCCTTGGGGACGGCACTCGCAGCGATGGCTGGACTGGCAGCCCTTTCGTTTTTGGCGTGGCACTGGCGTCGCCCCTATCCGTTTGCCCTGGTCGGTTGGTGCTGGTTCCTCGGCACGCTGGTGCCGGTGATCGGCTTGGTGCAGGTGGGGGAACAGGCGATGGCGGACCGTTATTCCTATTTTCCGGCGATCGGCATTTTCATCGTACTCGTTTTTGCCGGATGGAATTTAGCGAGCCGGTTCCCGGCAGCCAGAAAATCCCTGCTGGCGATGGGCATTTTGATCACGACCACCTGTGTGGCGCTGACCGAAATCCAATTGCAATGCTGGCGTTCGGATGAATCGCTTTTCGCCCATGCCACCGCCGTGACCAAGGACAACGAAATTGCCCATCTCAACCTCGGGGTCGTCTATGAAAAACAAGGTCGCACCGAGGCGGCTTTACGGGAATATCGTGCCGCCCTCAAAATCAATCCACGCCGGGAGCATACGCATAATAATATCGCCGACTTGCTTGACCTCTCGGGCCAGCCCGAGGCGGCGCTGGCGGAATATGAAGCGGCGCTGGCCTTGAATCCCCGATCCGTCACCACCTATCTGAACCTCGGCTTGTTGCAGGTTGAATTGGGACATTTCACCAAAGCGACGGCGGCGTTGACGCAAGCCGCACAATTGGCCCCGGCCGACGCTCGCCCGCCCTATGAAACCGGCAAGTTGCTGCTCAAACAAGGTCGCGATGCCGAGGCGCTGACGGAATTGCGCCACGCCTTGCAGCTTGACCCGGATAATTTCAAAATACTCACCTACACCGCCCAAGTCCTGGCGACGGATGAAACGAGCGGCATCCGCGATGGTCCAGCCGCCGTGAAATTGGCCAATCAAGCCAACGACCTGACGGACGGTCTGCAACCCCTGGTCTTGGACGTGCTGGGCATGGCCTTTGCGGAATCCAGAGATTTCACCAATGCCGCCGCGTGTGCGCAAAAAGCCCTTGAGCTGATTGGACCCGCCCGGCCCGAGGATGCTGAAAAATTCCAGGCCCACCTGATGCTTTATCAGCAGCAGCAACCGTGGCGCGAATCCTTCCGCGCGACAAACACCGTGAATGAGCGGTGAAATTCCATTGTTTCCGGACGGCAAAAAAAATAAACTTTCCCTTTAAATTCATGAAGACATTCAATATTGCAGCCCTCGCCGGCGACGGCATCGGCCCGGAAGTCATGCGCGAAGCCATCAAGGTTTTGCGCGCCACCGAAAAGAAATTTAATTTCCAACTCAACCTTACCGAAGCCCCGGTTGGTTGGGCGGGCATTGACGCCGCCGGCAAAGCGTTGCCCGATGCCACGCTTGCGCTCTGTCAAAAGTCTGACTCCATTTTGTTCGGTTCCGTTGGTTTGCCCGACCGCGACCCAACCATCCCAAAGGAAGAACGGCCCGAACGCGCCGCCTTATTGCGGTTGCGCAAGGAATTTGGCCTGTTCGCCAACCTGCGCCCGGTAAAATTGCCCAAGGTGCTTGCGCACGCCTGTCCGCTCGCAAAAGAACGCCAGGGTGACGGTATTGATATCCTGGTCGTGCGCGAATTGACTGGCGGCATGTATTTCGGCCAGCCGAAAAAGACGGAAGATTTGGGCGGCGGCAATTTTCGGGCGATTGACACGATGGTTTATACGACTCCGGAAATCGAACGCATCGCGCACGTTGCCTTCAAGGCCGCGCAATTGCGCCGCAAAAAATTGACCAGCATTGATAAAGCGAACGTCTTGGAAAACGGCATTCTCTGGCGTGAAGTTGTCACGCGCGTTGGTAAAAATTATCCCGACGTCACCCTCGAACATCAGTTCGTGGACAACGGCGCCATGCAACTCATGCTCAAACCGACGCAATTCGACGTGATGCTGTGCGAAAATATGTTCGGCGACATCTTGAGCGATGAAGCGGCCGCGCTCGGCGGTTCCCTCGGCATGTTGCCCAGCGCCAGCCTCGGCGCAACCAGCGCTGAAAAGACCTTTGGCTTTTACGAACCCGCCGGCGGCACGGCCCCGGATATCGCCGGGAAAAACCTGGCCAACCCGATCGCACAGATCTTGTCGTCCGCCCTGATGCTGCGTTACAGCTTTGGATTAAACGAAGCCGCCGCTGCCATTGAAACTGCCGTGACGAAAGCCATTGAAGCCGGCAACCGTACCGGCGACATCTTCAGCGCCAGCGAAGCGAACGCCCGCAAAATCGGCACCCGCGAAATGGGTGATGCAGTTGCCGCAGCCGTTTGATTCATTCCAGTATTTTTAAAACAAAAAGGGCGACCATTGCTGGTCGCCCTTGAATTTTAACCCCTTACAATAAGTTCTCTATTGCGTTGTAATGTAATAGAACTGTTGTGATGCAGAATTTGCATTCGTAAAGCTTCCTGCACCACCCGGGAACGTTTGGCCATAGATGACATTAAATGGCCCGTTAACAACGGCAGCATTCCACAAGGTGGAAGCCTGCGTGGTATTTGCCGGGAAACTCAAGACCGCCTTGCCACCCACATAAGTGATTGTGACACCAGACACTCCCGTGGGCACTTTAGCCGCACTGCTCCAAGCTCCGCCATCGTATTGCGCGCCCGGAGTAACCAGATTTGTGCTGACATATGCTTGCTGTACCAGCGAATTGGTCCACGTCGGGAAGCGCGAAGTTGAACCGTTGGTTGAGACGTCGGTGGCAGCATAAGCCAAACGATCAATGATAAAGCCATTACCATTGCGCAGAACCAAAACGCCGCCTGATTTTGACAAGGCCATGCCGG
>DASYEY010000096.1:0-16855 GCA_036498725.1 Verrucomicrobiia bacterium
CAGACCGAACGGCAGCGGACGCTGGAGGCGGAACGAACCCGCATTGCCCGCGATCTGCATGATGATCTGGGAGCAGCCCTCACCCAGATCCGTTTTTTGAGCGCGGTGGAAAGCCGTGATGAAGCGGTGCCGGAAGATACGCGCATCCAGTTGCGCGAAGTGTCTGAGAAATCGAATCAACTCGTCACCTCCTTGGATGAAATTGTTTGGGCCATCAATCCGGCGAACGATTTGCTGCCCAGCCTGGTTCACTATTTGTGCCATGCGGCGGAAGAGTTTTTCCGGCCCACGCCCATCCGCTGCCGGATGGAGGTGGCCGAATCATTGCCGTCCGTGGCGTTGACTTCGGAGGTGCGGCACAACCTTTACCTTGCCGTGCGGGAAGCCATGAACAACATTGCCAAGCATTCTGAAGCCACCGAAGTCTGGCTGCGCATCCGGCTCCTGGAAAATCGTCTGGCCATCGCCATCGAGGATAATGGCCGCGGTTTTGATGAGTCAGTGGCGATGGAAGCCGGCGAGGGTTTGCAGAATATGCGCCAGCGGGTTGAGAACATTGGCGGAGAGTTCGAACATGAAACCAAACCCGGCTGCGGAACGTCCTGTCGGATTGTCCTGCCGCTGGAAAAACTCATCCGGCTCGAGGCAGATGGATTAAAACCTAATAAGATAAATTGAATTATGATTAGTGTTGGTATTGTTGAAGACAACCGCGATTTCCGGAAGACGCTTGCCCGCTATTTGAACGACGCGCCGGGCTACAAGTGTGTGGCCGAGTGCGGTTCGGCGGAAGATGCGCTGAAGGTGCTGCCCAAGCTGGCCCCGGAAGTGGTGCTGATGGATATTCATCTGCCGAGCATGTCCGGCATGGCCTGTGCCCGCCGGCTCAAGGATGTTTGCCCAGCCATCCAGATTTTGATTCTCACCGTTTACGAGGACAACGAGAAAGTTTTTGGCGCGCTAAAGGCGGGCGCCAGCGGCTATTTGCTGAAACGAGCTGATCCCGCCGATATCCTTCGGGCGATTCAGGAGGTCAAACAGGGCGGCGCGCCGATGAGCAGTCAGATTGCCCGCCAAGTCGTGCAATCTTTTCGCGAAGAAACGGCGGACGCCCGCAAGGTGGAAGAACTTTCCGAACGTGAGGAGGAGATTTTGGAGCAACTATCCAAGGGCTATTCCACCAAGGAGATCGCCGATCGCACTTCCGTAAGCGTCAACACGGTCCGTACCCATCTCCAGCACATCTACGAAAAGTTGCACGTGCGTTCCCGCACGGAGGCAGTCTTGAAGTACTTGCAGTAATCATTCTCGGATTTAGGTAGTTTCATACTCGTCCTCATCGTCATCCTTGAATTTTCCCCAGCCGGCGAGGACGAGAATGACCAGGAGTACGAGGACGATTTCACCGCTTTTGTGGTCCGCAACCGCTCCGGTAAAATCATCCGTTTGCATGATGGAATCAGCTTGCCGGATGCTTCATGTTTAACCCCGAATCAACCCCATGATAGTGCATGCAAACGAATTTGTGCCCAGTCGCTTAATTATTGCGATGATTTCACACCATCGCCATGCGATTCACCATGTCAGCCCCTTGCAAACAATCCCAAACCTTTGACGCTATGAAACGAACCAAATCATTGAAAACAATTCTAGCTGGTGCCGCCGCGATCGCCGCGGCCCTGGCATTTGCCGGGCCAGCGTCCGCACTGAATCTAAATTGGACCGGACCGGGTGGCACGGTTTCAAATCCGACCGGTGGCATGTGGGACACGAACACGCCAAATTGGGATAGTGGCGCCGGGGCAGTCGTTTTGACGAATGCCGTGAACGGTGTTGTTTTCGGCGGAGCGGATGCTGCTCCCGGGACATATGGGATTGAGTGCACCAACCTCACAGTTACCAACATATTATTCAGCAGTTCTGGCTATCTGCTCACGAATCTTGACCAACCGGTAACCGTTACGATTGGTCCGGTAAATTCGCGCGGGCTTTCAGTGGCGGCGGGAAAAACTGCCACCATCGGCACCAACGTGACGGTCAGCGCCTCGGCTGCGCTCAATCCGTTTTATTTCAACCAAGGCGTCAATGATACCGGAACGTTGATCGTGGATAATGGGGGCACCTACATGCACCCCGGCAACCAGCAAGACCAGTTCGACGGCGGACCGGGTTCGACCGTCCGAATCTTGACCGGCGGCACCGTGCAGCACACGGGCGGCGGCAGCCAGGTTCGCATCGGGTTGACCGCTGGCGCTTCCCCGACCATCAGCGTTGAGGGCGGCCGGTTCATCATCACTCCGGTCAATCCAGGATTTATTTTAGGTGCGGGAAATAATACGACCGGTACCGTGGCCATGGTCAGCGGCTTGGTCAGTAATACAGTCAATAACACTTCCATCACCCTGGGAAATGGCAATCCTTCTTTGGGCCAATTTGACTTGAATGGCGGTGTTTTAGCCGTACGACAGATTGTGCACGGCTCTTCGGGTGCGGGCGTGTTAAATCTTAACGGTGGGACCGTCAAAGGGTTTGCATCGCTGGCTTTAATTCCCAATAACGCCGGTTTGACTGTCAATGTTCGCAACAATAATTCCACCATTGATAGCGGCGGATTTGCCATCAGCATCAGCCAGCCACTACGGCACAGCACGGTGGCCGGTGATAATGCAACCGACGGCGGAATGACGTTCACTGGCACCGGATCCACCACGCTGGCAGCGACGAACACCTATACCGGGCCGACGGTAGTGACCAATGGCGTATTGAATCTTGGCACTTCGGGTTTGATCAACAGTAGTTCGCAGATCGCGGTCAATAGCGGCGGAACGCTGATCTTGAGCAATCGGCTTTTCTCCAATAGCACCGGCAGCTTCAGCCTGACTGATGGCACGGTTCAGTTGAACATCAACAGTTTTCCCACGAACATTGTGACCGGCACTTTTGCCACCGCTGGGTCCGCCAACGTGATCAATATTCCGGTCATTGTCGGCTCGGGGAGCATTCCGCAAACGACTCCGCTGATCCAATATACTTCCCTGGCACCGGGAGTGGTGGATGCGAATAATAATCTTACGACATTGAGCGCGACTTTGCCGTCCGGATTTGTCGGTTACCTCAGCAACAACGTCGCCCGGCAGACCATTGATCTGGTTCTGACGACCGGAAGTCTCGCTCCTCAAATCGTTATCAATCCCGCTCCGGTTACGCGTTATGCCGGGTTAACGGCTCAATTCAGCGTCACCGCCCTGGGTGCGGACGCCTATTTTTGGAGGTCAAACGGAATTGTCTTGAGTGATGGCGGCAATGTCTCCGGCTCGAAAACCAATCTCTTGACGCTCAACAATGTATCCGCGAATGCAAACTATGACGTCGTGCTGACGAATTCATCTGGTTCGGTCACCAGCACGCTCGCCACGCTGACCGTCATCGTGCCGGTCAATTATGCGGCCACGACCCTGTCGTTTTCTCCGGTTTCCTACTATCGCTTCAACGAAACCGACAACAGCCAGCCGGCGTATGATTTTGTCAGCGGAAAAGACGGGATTTATCTGGCGAATGTGGCCCACGTCCCCGGCCCATTGCCTTCCGACGGCTACGCCAATTTTGAAAGCGACAATGGCGCTTTTCAATGTGTGAACGGCTTCCCGGATGCGCATGCCGTCGTCTCCAATTCATGGAGCATCAACACCAACACCGTAACTCTGCTGGGTTGGATTAACCCGATCGGCGGACAGGTGGCCGATGCCGGAGTTATTTTTAATCGCGGCGGCGGTACCTGTGGGTTGAACTACACGGCAACCACCAATGGCGACGGTAACTTCACCTTGGGATATACCTGGAATAACGATGGTAATACATATGGCTGGGACTCAGGCTTGGTGCCACCGTTGAATCAATGGTCCATGGTGGCCCTGGTGGTGACGCCGACCAACGCCACCATTTATGTGGGTGGTCTTAATGGGCTGATTTCATCGGTCCACACCTACGCTCACCCGGTGCAGGCTTTTAACGGGCCAATCTCCATTGGCGGCGATAGCTTTGACCTCAGCGGTCGCTCCTTCACGGGAAATATTGACGAAGTGGCGGTCTTCGACCATGCCTTAAGCCAGAGCAATTTGCTGGCGCTGATAACCGCTGCTTCCGGCGTGACAAACTTCCCGCCAGTCATTGCCACTCAACCTGTTTCAACCACAGTGTATCAGCACCAAACGGTGCAGTTGACGGCCCAAGCCGCCGGCAGTGGTCCCCTGACCTTTCAATGGCTGCGGGGCACTGATCCGGTTTATACCAATGTCCCGACGGGATTAACCGTTGATGGCAGCTTTTTTTCCGGAGCCACGAGCGCTTCGCTGATCATCAGCAATGTCAGCTTGAACGATGCGGCCGATTACGTATTGTTCGTCACCAATTCAGCCGGACAGGTTACCAGCAGCGCAGCGGTACTGACGGTCAACCCGAACCTGGGGCCGGCAACCAACATCACCACCTCGGTGATTCAAGGTAGCGGAAGCAGTTGGGATACGGCCGGTACGTGGAGTATTGCCGGTTCAGCCACTGATCTTTCAGCGCAATATTACGGCAGCACATTTACAATTTTGACCGGCGGTGGATTGCGCACCCCGGACTTTGGCAGCCCGGCTTCGCCGACTTCGGCCGCTTTCCCGGGCGACGTGCTACGGGTGGAGGGTAACGGCACCTATGATTCCAGCCTGATTGCAGCCGGGGCGATTCGCATCAAAGGCGGCAATCCCGCCACGGTTTATTTCAAGAAACTGGTGATGGCGGGTGGTCAGATTTCCAGCATCCTCAACAGCGGCTGGCCAGCCATTTTCACCGGTGAGATCAATGTCATCTCCAATGCCGTGATCTGGGCTTCCGATGACACCAGCCCGCGCAGCATCACCGTGCAATCAACACTGACTGGCAACGGCAGCATCCAGTACCATGGTTATATCAGCACTTCAACCTTCCGGACCGATACCAGTGCTTCGCTGAACATTGCCAATGCGAATAATCCTTATACCGGTACTTGGAACGTGGAATTGGGGACAGTCGCGGGCAGTGCCTTGAATGCCTTGGGCACCAATACGATCACTGTCGGCGCGCAAGGCGCCCTCCAGACGACCTACGACATCTACAATACCAACGCCGACCTGATTCTGAACGGCCGGATTAACCTGACGCAAAATGATACGTTCCGGCAGGTGATCATCAACGGGAATCCGTTGTCCACAGGCACACATCTCTACACGGAATTGACAAATTCCTATCCGGCAAACTTCCCGGCTGCTTGGACGGGGGTTGTGGGGGCGCTCACGGCCACCAATGTATCGGGCAGCCTCACGGTGCTTGCTGGCAGTAGCATCGCGTCCTACCCGACGAACATCACGTTCTCGGTCAGCGGGGGCAGTCTTTCCCTGACGTGGCCGGCGACACACCTGGGTTGGATCGCCCAGTCCAACAGTGTTGCCCTGGCAAATACCAACGATTGGTTCGATATCGCCGGTTCGCAATCGGCGACGAATCTGAACATCACCATCATTCCCGGTTCAACGAACGTGTTCTATCGCTTGCGCCATCCGTAAGTTCGCCGGGCGTTTGAATAAATTAATGGCGTGGAACCAGCCGGAAACGGTGGTTCCACGCACCCTGACTGGAAAAGTGACCGATAAATTGAAAATGAAGAAGCAAATACAAAAGGCGGACGGGTTTACCTTGATTGAACTGTTGGTGGTCATCGCCATCATCGCGATCCTGGCGGCCATGCTATTACCGGCCCTGAGCAAGGCGAAGGAAAAAGCCCAAAATATTTCAGCGATGAATAATCTAAAGCAGTGCATGTTGGGTTTGAAGATGTATTGCGGCGACAACCGGGACAGTTATGCCGCCAATCCCGCCGACAATTCCTATCCAAAATGGGTGGCAGGTGATATGCGTGGCGGCAGCGTTGGCGCTCCCTATACCGGCATTGACACCACCAATGCACATTTGATGGTTGATCCAAATTTTTCCCTTTTGGGGCCATATTTGGCCAATCCGGCGGTCTTTAAGGATCCGGCCGATCTCAGCACTTGGGGCGGGGCGCCCCGGGTGCGCAGTTTTTCCATGAACCAGGCGATTGCCCCCGGCACAACCAAAGCTGTTTGGCTGCCCGGCCAGCCCTCCGGCGGCCCGTGGAAGGTGTTTAATAAAGAATCAGATGTGACCGTTATCTCACCGTCGGATTTATGGGTTTTTATTGATGAACATCCCAACAGCATCAATGACACGGCCTTTGCGGTGAAGATGCCACCGAATCAGCTGCAAACTGTTTTTATTGACCTTCCGGCTAAATACCACAATAACGCCACCGCCCTTTCTTTTGCCGACGGCCATGCCGAAATTCATCGCTGGCTAAAGCCAGGCGTGCTGCCGCCGGTGACTTGGGCGGCTGATGCTGCTCCGTTCCTGGGGGGCGCCTCTTTTGCAGTACCGAGTGACCCTGATGTTTTATGGCTTGCGCACCGGACCACGGCGCCAGCCTCAGGCAATCCATATTATCCGTGAGAGGGCGCAACTGTATCCCGGCTGAATTAAGGCACACTTGAAAAGCAGGCAGCAGCTTAATCGTCCTCATGCTCATCGTCATCGTCATCCTCGTATTGGTCGGTATTTTTTAGTTAGAGCGTTTTAAATAAGATGGTGGCTGTGGTCGCGCTGCGACCAAAGCCGTCGCCGAGCGCGGCGTCAGGCGACGAAAAAGAGCGTTTAACCACAAAAACAGACGCCCGTTGATGAAAATTTGAGGACGAGGACGAGGATGACGATGAGTCGGATGTCAAAACGGTTAATCCTGATCGTTTATTTACCTTCAGCCTGCTCTCTTCACGGAAAGGTTAGCCGGTAAAAGAAACTTCCTGCTCCCGGCACAATTGGAAACGTCATCTGATTTGTAACCGGGGCTCCAACTACTTCAGCCCAGTTGGAACCAAGCCCTATCGCCGGGGCATTCGTTTGAGCCCACAGCCGCCAGCCCGTATGCGTGATTGGCCACGATAAAGTGATTTGGTTCCCCGCCACGATTTGCGCCGTCATCTTAGGCGGCACGGTGGAAACACCATAAAACTGAATTTCTGACACGTTACAACTTCCATTCGGCGGTGACACATAACGCAAGTAACGGAAAACCGTGTGATTGGTGAACGTAATGGTGGTAAATGTTCCTTCCGGTGGCGTGTAACCGACCGTGTACAAATTCACCGCATCACTAAAGCCACTTGCATTCGCTCCTTGAAAGACACCGCTGACCATGCGCGTGGCCCAGTTGTTACGGGGACAGTATCGCAAGGTAGTCACCGCCATCTGATTGCTTGTCCCCAGATCGAGCCCCACCCAATCGCCGCTCGTATCCGGCGCGTCAAAGAATGTGGTCAAATTGCCGTCAAATGCCTTTTCTTTAGTGTTGCCGCCACCTCCGAATGAACCCGAAGTGCCAATGACCGCCCCGGTTAAAAGCTGATTTGTGCTGAGCGAGAACGGCGCCGCTTGAAAAAATCGCGCGACAAATCCCGAACCGCCCGTGCTGACAATGGTCACGGACATTATGTTATCGCGCGTCACGTTCGTGTGCTCCAGGAGGCTGCTGGTTTCGCGAATGATCTGCGCCTGATAGGTGACGTTGGAATCGAGAAAAGTCAGCGGCAAATTCCAGCCTTGGATGACCGAAGTGTTCATAATGCCGATGAACCATTCTGATCCTTTGCGCCGGGCGGTGGCAACGGTTTGCCCCAGATGGCTCTGCGGCAGAACAATCGTTTCGTCCCACATGCTGGGAATGGCGCGAATCAGTGGCGCAAATGGACTCGTCGCGATGAGATCCGATCGCTCGGCATACGTGATGATGGGACCGGGCATGTTGACCGGGTTGGCGATTTCATACGCATTATTAGCGCCAAACTCCATCGGGGTGAAATCCGCCGGGCCGGCCAGGAACCGCGTGAACGGCGCCGGCATGGTTTGCACGGAACTCTACCCTTGCTCCTTGCCAAACACAGCCTCCACTTCGATCAAGTTTGGATATGTCCGAAACTGTCCCATCGGCTTGGTCGAACCGTGAAAGCTTGCCACCAGATGATAGCCTGCCGCCGCGCGCAAAATATCCGCCTGCAATTGCACCCGCTCCCGGGCCGAAGCGCTCACCGAATTAAAATCAAAAAAATCCGACTTAAAACCGTCCACCCCGTAAGTTTGCAGTTGCTGGAAAAAATTGGTCTGTTGGGAAGCTGTGGCCAGTTCTGAAGACGTTTTCCATAGCAGTACTTTGATGCCTAATGCGTGCGAAAAACTGACAACCTGCTGCACCTGTGGCCACGGATTGCCGCCATTCCAACTTGCCCAGCCGGAATCCACCGTGTTGTATTCAAAGCCAAGCCGCGCGGCCCATAGCGAATTGGTCATTGCGTTGGTCCAGGTGATCCCGCCGGGTTGCGGCTGCAGCCAGTCCCAAACCGAGCGTCCCGTCGTCGCCCAAGACGTTGCCGTGCCTTCGGGGAATAGAATCGGGTCAGGCGCTGGCGCCAGACTTTCCACGATGTCGTTGTTCACCAATGAATTCAAATCGGCCCCGACCATGATGACATTCCACGGCGTTTCGACCGAACCGGAGACGGCGGCGCCCGTGGTGCCATCGGCATTGACCGGGTACGCGACTTGCAAGCGACGTCCGGTCGCATCGGAAACTTTGGCCAGATACGGACTGCCGAACACGCCGGGAGTTGATTCGGTCAACCCAAGAAAACCATTTGTGCCGGAAAGTTGGATGGTCACCGGCGGCCCCATCACGGTGTTGTTGGCCACGCTGGCAATGTCACTGCCAGTATAAACGGCTTCATATACGGAGGTGTTGTTCTGCGACCAGACCATGCTGCCGGCTGGAATCACAAAACTGCTGGATTCAGCCGTGATGTTTTCCGATTTGCCACTGCCGAACTCGTAACGAAAGGCCACGCCATTATTGTAAACGCGGACATTGAGAAAGTAGTTCATGCCTGCTGATGGTGCATTCACCGGAATGCGCAATCCTTGATAATAATTCTCGCCCAAGGCATGAATGCCGTGACGGGAAACAAACGTTTCATTGGTGGCATAGGCAATCGAACTGATCAGAGTGACATTTGTGCCTAGGTTTGAACCGTTGACGATCATTCCCAACGGCGATGACTCGACCACATTCGTGCCGCGATAAGCGACGGAATAAACCAGGTTCCCTGACGGATTATCCACTGTCACAACCACGGCGCCATCGGGGCTGCTGACGGCGATCGCCGACACGGTGCTGGCGCCGGCCAACAGCCAGCTCATCAAACAAAACAGCAACAATCTCTGCATGAATTTCCGCACGGTGACTATTCTGGCTGAGGTCATGATTTATTTCCGGGAGTTTTATCCAGATAAGCCGGCAACGGCCGGTGATTGACTGACTGAAAAAAACGGATGCAGGTGTCACGCCAGTTAGTCGCGTGTTTCAACTGAAGCTTCAACTTTTCCTGCACCGCCTTAAAGCGCGCCGCATCCACCCTGCCCTGCAGAGTTTCCCATACCGACTGCATCGTCTTCACATACTCGACGCCGTCATTGTAACGGAAACACAGTTCCTGCCAGACCGTACGACCATTCTTAAGTTGATAATCCCAGTTCACATGATGAAACCACAACAGCAATTCCGGCGGACAGGTAGACAGGTCGGAAAAATATTGGTTCACCGGCAGCGCATATTGCGCAACCGCGTCCGAACCGCTGGCGGTGCGATCGAAGCCGATTCCCTGTTCATCGGCCTTATGGTAATACCAGCCAGAATATTCCGGCGTGTTCTGGTTGCGTGTTTGCGGCGCGGGATCGTAATGTCCGCCAGCTTCCATTATGTGATGGAGTCCGAGTGGCATCTCATAATTTACGCACGCTTCCCAGGAACCAAGCATCAGGTTCGTGATGGTGGTGATGACTTCGGGATCATTGCTCCAGGTCATCCGCGTCCATTCTTCCGCGATTTGGGCGGCGGACAAATCACTGTTCCACGCCAGCCGGCCAAACGCATACCAGTTGGCCTGGGCAAAATCATGCCCGCACCAATTACGATCCTGCCCCGTGTTCGCCACTCCGGCCATGGCGGTCATCGGCGAATCGTCCAACACTTTCGCCACCGTGGACCCCGGGCCGTTGACCTGAGTGTCGGACTCCAGAAACTCTTTCCACATCGGGGCCAGATAAACCAGGTCAGTGGCGTGTCCCATGTTTTCCAGCGTGATTTCCAGTTCGGCCATCAGCGATGTTTTGTGCATCGCGCCAAATAACGGATTAAATGGTTCGCGTGGCTGAAAATCGATCGGACCATTTTTTACCTGAATGAAAACATTGGTCTGGAATTTTCCATCCAACGGCTGGAATTCCAGATAAGCGCGTTTGGAACGATCCTTGTCCACTTTCGGTCGGTTGTAAACGAAAGCACGCCACATCACGATCCCGCCGTGCGGTGCCAGCGCCTCGGCCAACGGGTTCGCTCCGTCGGCGTGCGTCAGACCATAATCTTGCGGGCCCGGCTGGCCTTCGGAATTCGCTTTCACCAGAAAACCGCCAAAGTCGGGAATGAGTGAATAAATTTCATCGGCTTTGTCCCGCCACCATTTACGAACTTCCGGATCCTGGGGATTGGCAGTTTTCAAACCGCCCAATTTTTTCGGTGAGGCAAAATTCGCCGTGAGATAGAGGTGGATGCCATAGGGCCGGAAAACGTCCGCCAGCGCGGCCGCCTTCGTCAAATTTTCCGTACTCAATTGCTCCGGCTTCGCATTGACGTTGTTCAGCACGATGCCATTCAATCCCAGCGACGCATTAGCGCGGGCATAATCGGCATATCGCGGATCCAGTTTACCCGGCAGTTCCTCCCATTTCCAAAGCGACTTGCCCGCGTAGCCCCGCTCCACGCTGCCGTTCAGGTTGTCCCACTGATCCAATAGCCGCCGTTTCAATGCAGGCTGCTCCGTAATCGCCAGTGAATCAACGCCTCGACGGGTTTGTAGTCGCCGTAAAAAATCAAACGTCCCATAGAGAGATCCGACTTCGCTGTCCGACGCGATGACGATTAGTGCCTGACCAGAATTGGTCACCGACCGGATGATATATCCATCCTCTCCCAAACGTTTAAGATCAGTGCCCCAGTTTAGTGCCGCCACGGCCGGATTGTTTGCGGGTGTCCCAACCAGCAACGTCCCGTTGCTTGAAACGGCCGATGCAAATCGTGGTTCTTCACCGAGTAATCCGGATAACCCACGAGCCAATTCATCTCGAATCACGCGCTGCGTGGGTGAATTCGTCGGTGCCACAACTTCCGTGGTGTGTGACAAATATCTTTCACGTTGTGCTGGATCGTTGATCAACTCGTAACGCAGCCACAGACGATAACCATCCTCTGCCTGAACACCCTGACAAATCAGCAGCAGCAAGGTGATGCCACTCAGCCAATGGCAAAGCCGCCAGCCTCGGTGTAGCGGCAACTTTTGACGAGTCCTCAAAAAATTGGAAAGCCGGTCTTTCATGGGTGTTTGAGGCGGAAGAAGGCACTCCCGTTATTTCGATCCACTGGCAAAGCGATTTGGTTCGTCGCTTCCGAACCGTCGACATCCCACCAATTCGTGCTTAAACCAGTTCCGGTTGAATTGGTCTGCATCTGTAACAGCCAGCCGATGTGATCCGCCGGCCACGACAATTTCAATACGTTACCGTTGGTGACCATCGCGATGAGATTCGTCGGATTGGCCGCTACCATCGACAGCAGTTGAATCGTACCATCCAGTGCCAGCTTGTTGGTCCAGGCCAGACCGGAACCGATGACCGGCAAATTAATCGTAGTGAAACCATTGACCGGAATACGGAAAAGCTGAAAGGAATCTCCCGACTGCAAGGGTGGCCCCAGATTCGTCACCGTCAACGTGCCGCCGCCAGCGATGGTGCCAGTCGTGGAAATCAATTGATCAGCGGCGGGCGTATTGGTGCGGTTAAGTTCCATCACCAAAGTTCCAGCCAGTGTGATGTTATTCTGAACCGAAAGCGTGCCGATGGCGTCGCCCGGATTCACCATTGAACCGGATAACGTATTTAATTTACCCAGCACCGTGCCGCTGCCACTCAAAGACTGGCCATGGTTGAGCGTCAAGGTTTGGTCAGTCCGCCCGGTCACATCCAGCACCGTCGTATTGGAAATTGTGATTTGCGCACTGTTGGCGAGGCTGCCCGGTTCCAGCAAAGCCAGCGTGCCCGTGCCCACGACGGTGTTGCCGGCGTAAGTATTGGCTTGGGACAATGTCAGTTTGCCCGCGCCAAGTTTGGTCAGACCGCCGCCGCCGTTCGCCAAAGCCTGCGCGACGGTGACGTTGAAACCGGCAGTGTCAAAGGTCACTCCGCCGGATTGGACAGTGGCCGTGGTCAGGTTGGTGATAAAGCTGCTGCTGCTCGCACCTGCCACCAGCTTGGTGCCGTTCAAATTTAACGCACTGGCGCCGGCGCCGCCGGCAATGGCGGCACCGGTCGTCACAATTTTCAAAGTGCCGCCGTTGAGACTTAATGTGCCACTGGATTTTGCGGTGGTTCCGAGCAAAATCGTCGTGCTGTTATCGGTTGAAGCAATCACACTTGTTGAATCCAGATTGCTCAACGTCAGGGCGCCAATTGCCTGCCCCGCGCCGCTACCGCTCAAATATTGTCCGACCGTCACCACAGTTCCATTACCAGTGACATCAAGATGATTGGCACCACTGCCACCCAAAGTGAAAAGACCGGTTTCATCACCGTTGGCACCGTTCGCCAACTGTCCCAAAGTCAGGCTGCTCAACCAAGCATTCATGGTGCCGACGGAACCATCCAAGCTTCCAGTATAGTTGCCACTGCCGCCACGTGGGGACACGGCTATGCTTAACATGGTGCGGTTGCTGCTGTTACCCAGGTTCAAGGTGGATCCAGTGCCCAAGGAAAATATCGCATTCGCCTTGCTGCCGCTGATGATCAAGCTTGGCGTCTGCATGGTTGTGGTTCCATGATCCGCCGTGGTGATCGACTGCACTGAAGCGTTGAAGGTATTCGCCATGTCACCCAAAACAATTGAGGACGCCGCATTCAGGCTATTGTTTGTGCCAAGTTTCAGGGTGCCTAAGATGACTGGACTGCCGCCGGAAGTGTTGGTGGTGACACCCACTTGAATCGTGCCCACGTTCGCGGAGAAATTGGTGGCCGCCGACATGTCCAAGGTCGCGATGGTTGTGCCCGAGTTGAGATTGCCAACCGACGCAATCGCCAGAATATTTCCGACGGTGAATGAAGCATTAGATACCACCAAACCGCCACCGGACACGGTCAAGCCACCGCTGGCATAATTGGCATTGTTCGCCAGGGATAACGCGCCCGATCCGGTCTTGATCAACGCCATGCCGCCGATGCCATTCGAAATGGAACCTCGATAAACGCCGCCATCGGCGTTGCCATTGCCGATGGTCAAGGTGCCAACGCTGGCACCGCCGTTATAAATGCTGCCGACAGAACCGCTTAAATTGCCCACGCCCAGATTAAGGGCATTCAGATCCACCAAGCCGTAGCCGATGCCGAAGGCGTTGCTGAATGTCAGCGCCCCGGCTGGATCGCCCAAGGTGCCAACTCCGCTCAAGCGCACGGTATGAGGCGCATCAATGAAAGTCCCGCCCGTGTAGGTGTTGTTGCCTGAGAAAATCAGTGTGCCATTGAGGAGGGCAACGCTGTCCGCCTTGACTTGTAAAACTCCCGACCCGCCGATGAACGCCGTGATAGTGAAAGTGTTCTTTTGCGGATCAAAACTGCCACCACCAGATCGCAAGGTGACGTTGCCGTAGAAGGTCGTGCTGTTGTTCGCCCAGTCTGCAACTTCTCCGTTATCCAGAAATAAATCCGTCCCCACAGAAATCCCCCGGCCAGCACTGGTATTTTTACAGGCGAGCACGGCGCCATTGGACAGGGTCAGCGAACTGCCGGCGAAATAGTGGTGCAATCCATCCTGCGGCGTGCGCAGGGTAAATCCGTTGACAATATAATCGTGGGCCGAGGATGGGGGAGTGCCATCGGACCAGTTTAAACCCGTTTCAAAACTGTTGGCGGGACTGGCATCAGCGGTCAACAACGTCACAATGGTTGGACTATTCGTTTGCGTCGGTGGCACCGCCAGCATGGCCTCAAACGAAGAGATGCAATCGTACGAATAAAAATTCGTACCGGCCGGGGTTGGCTGCGGCCACTGACACCACGAGAGGTTATCGGCTGCCCGCCGTCCATTCCACGCCGCGTTCGCACAGTTCTGCAACCATACTTGATAAGTGCCTTGCAGCCCGCGATCGCGCATGAACCGGGTCATCCAGCGGATGAAGATGGCGTTAAAAATGGAATTATTTTGAGCGATGCCATATTGCGGCATGAAGCCGGCAGTGCCCAAGCTGTTCCTGGTGTAATTTGCGGCGAGGATCGCATCATTGGTCAGTCCCAGAAAATTGGCTCCGCCGATGAATGTGCCCTGATTGTAAGTTGTAGGAACCTGGCTGGTGAGGCTGTCGTATATTTGTCCGTTGGCGGTGTTAAAAAAATTAGTCCGTCCCCAGTAGAAAATATTCGTAGCCTTGGCCAGATAATTGGTGTCGCCGAGGCTTTGGTAAAGCAGGTACGCCGCCAGGGCGGCAGGAAAATTCACCGCTGAATTTTTTGAATTATCGGCCGTCGTCCAAAACATTCCGCCGATGGGTGGCACAACCGTGCCATTCGTGTCCCAACCGCGCGCGTAAGCCATGTCGAAATTGAACCGGGCGATGTCACGGAATTGCGTATTGCCCGTTACCAGATAGCCGCGCGCATAGGCCATGCAGGCCCACATCACATCATCATTGAAAGAATTTCCCGACCAATTTGTGCCATTACTGGTTTTAAAACCGTTCAACAAATTGGTGGTCATCACGCAATAGGTTGAATTGGAAGTCCATTCGTAAGCGTCAATCACACACTCGATCTCGTTGGCGAACTGCCAGAAATACGTCACGTTCCCGCTGCCCTGCCGGTCGCGAAAGTAACCATTCGTACCGCTGACAAAATAAAACGCATTCGTGTAGGCATTCACGATGGTCGTCACATCATTGCTGTAATAGGCCGACGCCTTCGACCCGTTCAACAATATGGCCGCGCTGATCAACAGAATCCAAACCGACTTTGTCTGCGACATTTTCATCATACGTTTCTAAAGTATTATTTCGTCGCCGACGAGACTGGCCTGAGCCAGGCGATGTAACCGCCATCTTTGCGCAAAGGCAGGGTCAGCAAGTCTTTCGCGGTCACCAAACGTTCAGTACGAACAAAGGCATCGTTCCGTTCCGGACTATCCGCCAATTCAATCAGCCTGTAATTACCCTGGCCCAGAAAGCTCAACCGAATGTTTTCCCGGCGGGGTGTCAGATCGTTGATTGCGCCGATAAACCATTGATTACCGTTGCGCCGGGCAAAGGCGGCGAGCTGGCCAATCTGGCTGTCTGGCAATACGCGTGTTTCATCCCAAACCGGTGGCAGAGCTTTGATTACGTCCACCGCCGCACTGCTGAGATAATTAGTCGGATTATCCCCCAAACACAAAAAAGGTGATGTGAAAACGATCGCCATCGCCAGTTCGTGCGCGTAGGAAGAGCCTTTCAAACGGTCGGCCATGAATAATGTAGGCGTGAAATCAGCTGGTCCCTGCACATAACGCAGAAAAGGCAATGTGAGGTCGTGTACTGCCGGGCTTTTGCCCTGCTCGCGGCCGGCAATCGCTTCGCGCGTGATTTCATTCGGCCAGGTGCGTTCGCGCCCGGTGGGTTTGACCGCGCCATGGAAATCAATCATCAGTTGCAACGAGGCGGCCACGCGCAGGGTTTCGTCATACCAATTGACCCATTCAGCATTCGCCGGCTCCATGAAATCAATTTTCAAACCGACGATGCCAATGTTTTTCGCCCGCTGGAAATACACCAGCCGGTCTTCTGGTTTATGGACGTATCGGCAATGCACCCACACCCAGACGTCAACGCCCTGCGCCTTGGCATATTTGACCAACTCCGTCATCGCCGCCCAGGCATTGTCACCGCCACCGTTCCAATCGCGCCAGCCATCATCAATGAGATAATACTCAAAACCCAATGCCTTGGTCCGGTCGATCCATGCTTTTTGATCAGCAAGTTTCGGCGCGCCATAAGAACTCAACCAACCCCATGTCGCGCGCCCCGGGCGGATCCAAGACGTATTCACCAGTTCAGGCGCTGGTGGTGGACACAGATTTTTGATGAGGTCACTGTTGACCAAGTCATTCAGGTGGGCGGCCAAAATCGTGACACGCCAGGGCGAAATAATTTCACCCGCGGTGTCCCATCCGTCTGGGCTGTTATGAAAAAACGCCTTAAAACTATTGCCGTCGGCCCGCAACGATAGATCGCTGTAATTGATCAAGTTTGCTTCCGTCATCATTCCGTAGCCGGCGTCGTTCAAAAACTTGACGGTGGCGGGCGCCATGATTGGGAGATCTTTTGGCTGCTGTCCCACGATCGCCACGTCATAACGGGATTCGTAAGAAGTGTTGCTGGCGCTCTGGCTCCAAAGAGTGGCGCCAACGGGAAGATTCCATTCTGAACTTTCACCATTGAGGCGATGCGTGCCGGTTTCGGGCACGCGATAGCGATACGCCACGCCGTCATTGTAAACGCGCACCTCAAGCTGCCATGGCGTTGCCACCGTGCCACCACTCAACGGAATCGTAGCCGAACGGTAATGATTAACGGCATTGGTATGAACCCCG
>DASYEY010000097.1:0-3173 GCA_036498725.1 Verrucomicrobiia bacterium
GACATCACCCCGCTCAACAATGATCCGGTTTGCGGCAAACTGAATGGCGGCAAGGTTTCCACCACATTTTTCGTCGTTGGTCCCGATAAAGGCCTGGCCGACGTCGTCGTCATGTTGAAAGGCGTTCCTGCCAAGGCGGCTGATGCCTCGGCGGCACCCGTGGTCATGGACCAAAAAGGCTGTCTCTATGAGCCGCAAATCGTCGCCGTTCAAGAAGGCCAGAAACTGGTGGTGAAGAATTCCGACCCGGCCAGCGTCCCGATGCACAATGTGCATATCAACCCGACTGCTGACGCCAACAAGGAAGCTTTTGCTACCAAAATCAGCCAACCGCAGATGTCGGGCGGATCTGATTTGACCTATGATTTTACCGCCCCGGAGAACTTCATGAAGTTCCAATGCGACGTGCATCCGTGGATGTTCGCGTGGGTGACGGTTGTGGATAATCCTTATTTCGCCATCACAGACAAGAGCGGCAAGTTCACCATCAAGAACGTGCCGGCCGGCAAATACAAAATCGTGGCCCTGCATCGCAAGGCGGCTCCCACCGGCATGGAAAAGGATGTTGATGTGTCCGGCGGCAACGCCACGGTGGATTTCACTCTCGAAGTGAAGTAGTTTTTGACTTCGAAACCGCTGCGGGCACCCGTCCGCAGCGGTTTTTCTTTTAGCGCAACCCGGTCGCATGACTGATTCGTCCTACAATCGCTGGCTGTATCGTTTCGCCGTTTTGACAGCCCTGGCGACGCTTGGCCTGATTGCCCTGGGCGGGTTGGTCACGAGCAATGAAGCGGGCATGTCCGTGCCGGACTGGCCGAATAGCTACGGTTACAACATGTTTTTGTTTCCGCCGTCCAAGTGGATTGGCGGAATCTTATACGAGCACACGCACCGCTTGTTGGCCTCGACGGTGGGATTGCTCATCGTGGCGCTGACTCGTTGGCTGGGCGGCTGGGAATCCCGCCGTCCGCTGGCAATCGTTGGAGCGGCGGAACTATTGACAGGCATTGCGATTTTCGCTCTTTTCCCCGATCAAAAAGCGACCGGCGGATTTCTCACGGGAATCGGCGGCGTGATTTTACTCGCGGCGCTTGTATGGTTCCGCAATAAAAAATCGCCAGCGCCGCTCTCAGCGTTTGGCTGGCTGGCGCTGGCGCTCGTGCAGGTTCAAGGCTTGTTGGGCGGATTGCGCGTGGTGCTTTTCAAGGATCAAATTGGAATTTTTCATGCAACCCTGGCGCAACTTTTCTTTGTGTTGCTTTGCGCAATCGCGCTACTCACGAGCAAGTGGTGGTGGACCCGCAATCCGCAACCCGTAACCCGCGGCCCGAAACTCGAAAGCGGAAATCCGAAACCGGAAACTTTACGATGGGTTTTTCTCGCCACCACCGTTCTCATTCTGTTGCAACTCATACTTGGCGCAACCATGAGGCATCAGCACGCCGGGCTGTCGATTCGTGATTTTCCGCTGGCTTATGAGAAACTGTGGCCCGCGACGGATGTTGCTTCTGTGGCGAAATATAACGAGCACCGGGTTGAGATCACCAATTTCAATCCCATCACCGCGTTTCAAATCGAATTGCAAATGGTTCACCGTATTATCGCGGTGTTGATCCTCTGTGCGGTTGCGTTTTGCGCATGGCAGGCGTGGCGGAAATTTTCTTTGCAAAGCCCAATCGCGAAGCTGGCGTCCTTTTGGTTGGGGCTGATTCTTTGCCAGGTCGCCCTCGGTGCCGCCACGGTTTTGTCGGATAAGGCGGCGGATATCGCCACTCTCCACGTGTTGGTCGGCGCACTTTCGCTAGCCACCGGCGCAATGATCAGTATAATCGCGTTTCATTTTTCGCAACGGGTTGCCGGTGTCTCGCCGGCAACAGCGGTTTCGATGCAGCAATCATTAGTAAATTTGAACGGTGTTACGGACATTGGAACTGCCGGCGAGATGCCGGCGACACATTAGAACATGAAAGAAGCAACCGCGGAATCTGCAAACGCAGTCATCGTGCCTGAAAAAGGCTGGATGGCCGTTTATGCCGATTTGACCAAGGCGCGCCTCACGTTTCTCGTGGTGCTGACCACGCTGGTCGGGTTTTACCTTGGGTCGCCCAGCCCGGTTCATTATTTCCTGATGATTCACGCAGTGCTGGGCACAGCCATGGTCGCGAGCGGCGCGGCGGCGTTGAATCAACTCCTCGAACGCGAGCACGACGCAAAAATGCGCCGCACAAAGAATCGTCCCCTGCCTTCGGGCCGGTTGCAGCCCGCCACGGTCATGGTTTTCGGCGGTGTCTGCGCTTGCGCGGGCCTGTTGTATCTCGCCTTGGCAGTGAATCTCACCACGAGCGTCATCGGAGCGATTTCACTCGTCAGTTACCTGTTTATTTACACCCCGTTAAAGCGCATGACCTGGCTGAACACCGCCATTGGCGCGGTGCCGGGAGCATTGCCGCCGCTCATGGGCTGGACCGCCGCGCGAGGTGAATTAAGCCGCGAAGGCTGGGCGTTATTTGCGATTCTCGCCTTTTGGCAATTGCCGCACTTCCTCGCCATCGCCTGGATGTATCGCGAAGAATACGAAAAAGCCGGTTTCAAAATGCTGCCCGTTATTGATCCGCAAGGCCAGCGCACCGGGCGCCAGGCGGTCAGTCACACATTGGGATTGTTGCCGGTTAGTCTGTGCCCGTTTTTGTTTCATACCACCGGCCCGATTTATTTGGTGGGCGCGCTCGTTTTGGGGTTGGCGTTTCTGTATTACGCGATCCAATTTGCGCGGCACATGACCATTCCCTGCGCGCGCAGGCTATTTTTTGTCTCCATCATGTATCTGCCGTTGTTGCTGGTGATGATGGTGTTGGACAAAGTGAAGTAATTGTCGGGATTGGTTGAATAAGCAATGGGAACTGAGTCGAAGTATTCGCTTCGTTTAACTCGGTTAACAATTGAACTTATTTAACTTAGGCAAACTGACTCCGCCGTTGACACGCGTGGCGCGGTCAAGTTCACTAACTCGCGTTTAACGTTAGTTGGGCAAAAGATGCTGAGCTAATATCAGAAAAATAACATGCAGGCGACACACGCAATTCCACATTCCGGAATCCATGAAGAGCATCATGAAGATGCAGGCTTCTGGCGCACATACATCTTTTCCACCGACCACAAGGTCATTGGCATCC
>DASYEY010000098.1:0-13617 GCA_036498725.1 Verrucomicrobiia bacterium
CTTTCATGCGGCACATCGGATCGTGATCGCTGCACCAGATGGTCTTGGAGCCGTCGGCGTGTTCTTCGATCTCAAAATCCACGGGGAGAAACGTCGCGGGCCGATGATGCTGCGGCCAGTTAAATTCAATGCCGCCGGAAACCCACGGGCCGGCGAGTCCGACCAGGGCGGGCTTGATGACGGACTGATTATAGATCACGTCGTAGCCGTTGGTCTTGTCCTGCAAGATATGGATGCGTCCACCGATCTCCGGCAGGACGAGCGCACGAATGAATTCGTTCTCGATCCAGATCGCCTGCCATTTCCGGTCCACCGGTTTTTCCGCGATGCGATCGGTAAAGGGCAGGGGGTAAACCTTGCCGCTGCTGCCTTGATAAACGCGCTTTTCGAGGAACATCGGGTTTTTATCGGGCGCGGCGGGCAGATACGTGGGGATGACCAGTTCTTCCACGCGCACTTCAACGGTGGAACGGGATTTGCCGGCTTGCGGGCGCGACAGTTTCTTTGACGCTTGGGCGTTTTTGCGCGGGGCTAAAATGTCCGTCTGATTCATCTTCAAAAAATTATTTCACCAATTCACGTTCGATCTGTTCCAGGGATTTACCCTTGGTCTCCGGCAATTTGAAAAACACAAAAATGAAGCCGGCCACGCAGATCGCGGCGTAAAGCCAGAAGGTGCCAGCGGAGCCGAGACCGTTTTTAAGAAACGGCGCCACGTGGACAATAAATTCCTTAAATGAATTATCAATTTTACCAATCCCAGTATTCAAGATCGGGAACGTAAAAGTTAAAATAAAACAGGCGATCCAAAGTGAGGAAACGGCGACAGCCATCGCCGCACCGCGGATGCGATTGGGGAAAATCTCGGAGATGATGACCCAGGTGACCGGCGCCAGGGAAACCGCGTAAGCACCGATGGCGGCCAGGACCAGGAGCAGCATGGGCAAGCCTTGCACGTGGGCATGATAACAGAAGCCGAGCGCGCAATAAATAATCGCGAGCGCGGCTGAGCCGAACAACATCAACGGACGGCGACCACCGCGATCAACAATGCCAAGTGCCAGAACCGTGAAGACCAGGTTAACGGAACCCGTCCAGGCGATGTTTTGCAACACCGAGGAGAGGTCATAACCGGCGGCGTGAAAAATTTCCTCGGCATAATTGAAGATGACGTTGATGCCGCACCATTGTTGGAAAACTGCAAGTACTACACCGAGAACGATGACCTTGCGCATCTTGGGGTCCAACAAGTCGGCGAAACGTACTTTTTGAATTTCTTCATTGGCCAGCGTGGAGCGGATTTCCGTGGTGGCCGCCGCCGCATAACTTTGCCCGCCGATCTTGGTGAGGATTTTTTGTGCGAAATCGCCCTGGCCATTTTTTGCCAGCCAGCGCGGGCTTTCCGGCACGCAGAACATGCCGAGAAAAAACAAGAGCGCCGGGATGGCGGTGAGGCCGAACATCCAGCGCCAGCCTTGTTGTCCGAACCAGGATGTGCGGATAAAATCATCCGTGGCGCCCGTCGGCAAATCGCGGACGAGATACCAATTGATGTATTGCGCCAGCAGGATGCCGACCACGATCGTGAGTTGATTGACGGCCACCAGCTTGCCGCGAATCTGGGCCGGGGCGACTTCGGCGATATACATGGGCGAAAGACTTGAGGCCAGACCGATGGCCACGCCGCCTAAAATCCGCCAGGCGATGAAGATGGTGAAATTGCCGGCCAACGCATTGCCCAGGGAAGTGATGGCGAACAACAGGGCGGCGATGATCAATAATTTTTTACGGCCAAACTTATCACTTAAGCCACCGGCAACGAGCGCACCGACCAAACAACCGATAAGTGCACAACTGTTGGCCCAGCCGATCTGGGCTTCGGTGGTCAATTCAAAGTAACGTTGAAAGAACAGCTTGGCGCCGCCGATGACCACCCAATCCCAGCCGAAGAGCAACCCGCCCATGGCGGCCACGACGGAAATAAGCCAGACATAACCGAGGTTATAATCGGCCTTTAAAGAGTTAGAGTGATTGGTTGGGGTAGCGGCAATCATGAATTTTCAAATGAGTAACGACGAATGACGATTACCTCAATACAATTGTACAATTGACGTTAAGCCATGACATTTGACGATTTGCAACTGAGATGCTTAAGGAGTCGGCTTGGTTTGCGGTTTCCAACCTGCGTGCCAGTAAAAGGACCAAAGGGTTTGAAGTTTGGTGTTTTCCGCATGACCGTCCGTAAAGCCCATATTAATAGATCCCGGCAAGACCGAGCCGGTCGGCAGATTTCGGGGCGCATTAGGAATGCCATGCCGGGCAACGGTGACACGGTTCATGCCCGAGGCGCTAGCGTCGCCATTATACAAATTATAGTTTCCGCCGGTGCCGGCTGTTGACTGGTTACTGCCGGTTCCATTCAATCCTCCATTAGGTGGCGGAGACCCGCTGGAAGGTGAGTCTTTTTCTCCGGGAGCACAATTAATCCAATAAGAATCAAAAAACATCGGGGTCTGGGCCGGAAATTGTACGGAACCGTCATTCTTATAACCGCCATTGGGATAAGCCGTCAGATTTGCGCCGAAGCCGCCATTCAACCATGAATTATAACCATAGCTGCTGGAGTAAGGGACAGAACCGGCGGGATAATTCCAAATCCACGCGGTATCCGCTGCCCCTTGCGGGTTAGTAGCCCCGCTTGGGTTTGCCCGGTTGGGAGCGGTCGGGCAATACAATACGTTGGTGGCATTGCCATAAAACGGCAGCATGGCGCCCATCCAGTCGCCATTAACGCCACTAATGGGGCCGATCCAGACTTTATTTTCACCAACATACATGACATTGGCCAAAGCCAATTGCTTGATGCTGCTGAGACATGCCACCTGCTGCGCTTTCCGTTTGGCACTGGCCAGGGCCGGCAGGAGCATGGCCGCCAAAATGGCGATGATGGCGATGACCACCAACAATTCGATCAGTGTGAACGCTGAGCGCCGCGTGATATGTTTACCTTCCGTCATTTTCATAAATTTTCTCATTCTCATTAGTGACAAATAGCCGCCGGCCCAGTACGACAAGCCGACGGCCATTTGTTTCGTTACAACGTTACAACTTCAATCTGGCATCAACAATATCAGTGATCATTGTGCCGATACGGTCCGGTAGAACAACTGGGGTGTGCTGCCGGAGATGGTATTGGTCACGCTAAACGTGCCGCCCGTCGCATAGGTGTTGGTGGCGATCGGCACCCATTGCGGATTGATCAGGTTGGTGGCGGTCAAGACCACGTAGCTGTTGCCCGCCGTACCGCCGCTGCCGCCGAAGATCAACTGGCCATTAACCACCGTGGTGGTGCTGATGACCGGACCGGCGGCGGTCACCACTTGGACCAGGCCGTTGTTCAGTTGCGACAAATCCCAAACCAAGCCGGAGCTTAACGCCGGCAAGTTGATCGTGCCAAACGTGCCGTTAAGGCCGTAAACCGCGCTGAATAATTGGAAGCTATTGCCCGCGACCAAGGCCGGGCCGATATTGGTCAAGGTCAAGGTGCCACCAAAATTGATGCCACCGCCAGTGGTGATCGCATCGTTGGTGCCGGAGCCATTCAGCTTCAATATGATAGTGCCGTTGAGGATGAGGTTATCAACTTTAAGCGTGCCAGTCGTGGCTGCCGAGGTGCCTGACGGCGAAATCGTCGCGCCCGCCCCGACGGTCACACTATTGCCGGTAATCGTGCCGCTGCCGGATAGCGTTGCGCCGCTGGCGAGAGCAAAGGTATTTCCACTATAGAGATCGAAGGTGGAACCCGGCATCATATAAACGCTGCCATTAAAGCCGCCGCTCCAAATAATCGCCGTCCCATTGGGTTCAACCGTGAGCAGGGTGGCGGGATTCAGGCAGCTGGTCTGCATGTTTTGCATGCCGGCCTGGCCGTTGGTGATGGTGAGGCCAATCACATTGGCCGCGATGGTCGGAGTCTTAATTTCGCCGTAGCCGCCATTCATGTTGATGGTCAGGGTATGGGCGCCCGAGATGAGGGAGCCGTAGGTAATATCCCAACGACCGTTGGGATTTCCCGCCACCAGTGCATCATTGGCCAGGACAATGTTCAACAGTGCGTCATAAAAAGTGCCGCCACTGTTGATGATGGTGCCGGCGCCATTCACCCCGGTACCGGAGATGGTGATGGGGTTGGTGCTGTTGTAAGCGTTGCCGGCAAAATCAAATGTGCCGCCGTTGTTGATCGTGATGGAGGAAACCGATCCCAGCGTATTATTGCCGACCGTTTTCACGGTGCCGCCGCCAATGATCACCGGTCCGGTGAAATTGCCCGGCACATTCAACGACAGGGTGCCTGAACCCTGTTTGACCAAACCGCCCGAGCCGCTGATCTTGCCAGTGCCGCTTAAGGTGTAGCTTACCGATGAATTGTTGGTGATCACGGCCGGCACCACGGTGGTCGTAATGTTAATGTTCGTCACGGGCGTGGCGGCCGTCAGGATGGAGTCATCCAGGACAACTGAATCCAACGCATAAAATACGCTGGAAGCCGCATGGGTGGTCACATTTGACCAGGTGGCAGAACTGCCAATATCCCATTGACCGCTGCTGTTGGCGTTATTCCAGATCAACAAGCTTGAGTTGAGGGAACCGGAGACAATGAGTTCGATTTTTTTGGCCACGGTGTCGTTGGTCAGGGTCAACGTATAGGCGGTGGCATAAGTCGTTGTCGCCGCGCCAATTGAACCAATGAAATTTCCGGTGTAGGAAATCAACGGATAGGTGCCATTGGCCAATGTGTTATTGATCGGGTTGATGATGATATTGTTGCCATTGATGGTCAGGTCGCCGTTGACTTGAACTGCATCATTGCCGCTGGCCGTGCTTGAGCTCAGGTCCATCGTCAAGGTGGCGTCACTTTCCAATGTCAGGCCGCCGGCAGTGAATGTTCCCACGACTCCGGAATTTCCCGGATAGAGTGCTCCATCAAGATCAACCAAGCCGCTGGCTGAGCCGTGGCCGGCAAAAGTCGTATCAGACAAGGTGGTGACGATGCCGCCGATGCTGCCATCCAGCACCACAACTCCACGATTCAAATAGAGGTTCCCAAGGAAGTTGGGACTATTGCCAGCCAAGGTCAAAGTGCCATCACCATTAACCACATACAGGGTGGCATTGGCACTCCCGGATAGAGTGTTGCTAAGGGTCAGCGAGCAACCACCATTCATCTGGAATTTGCTGAAACCGTCTTCCAAAGTCATGTTGCCACTCATCACATTCCCGCCGCTGTAAGCGACGATCAGGCCGCCTTGGAGATCCATGTTTTTGTTAACAACTGATGGGCTCCAGAGCGTTACCGTTGTGTTCGCAGACAAAGTCAGCAGGCCAGCCGGATTGCCAAAGGAGGTGGGCGTCAGATTTTTCCAACCCCAGGAGCCGGAGAGATAGTTGATGTTGGCCAGGGCGGAATCAGCCGTGACGTTTTGCCATTCAAAATAACCGCTGCTGATCGTCAGGTTATAAGGATTGCCGCCGGTGCCGATGGTGGCATTGACCAAATCTGAACGTCCAGAATAATTGAAGGTGGTATCGCCGGTCAGGGTGATTTGCGAAGCGAATCCATAAACGTCGCCGCCATTATTGACAAGAGCCCCGGTACCACTGGCGCCCGTGCCGGAAATTACGAGCGGTTTGTTTTGATAATTGCCGTTAATGTCGAGCGTCGAGCCGTTGGCGATGATGGTGCTGCCGCCGCCGCCGCCGAGGGCTGAACCGCTGCCCATTTTCAAGGTGCCGCTGTTCGTGACGAGCGTGTTGCCGGTGTAACTATTATTTCCGCTCAAGAGCAGTGTGCCGCCGCTTTGCGTCAATGAACCGCTGCCGGAAATGGTGTTATTCAAGGTCTGGCTGTCGGACCGGGCGATCGTCAGGCTGCCGTTATTGACCACGTTGCCAGCCGGCAGATTGCCATTCGCATCGTTGTTGCCAACCTGCACGCTGCCGCCATTGATCGTCACGCCGCCGCTGAAGTCATTGCTGCCGCTGTTATCAATGATCAAAGCGCCGGAACCGGATTTGGCCAGGCCCGTCAAACCGCTCAGGGCACCCGTGCCGTTGAAGGTGAAATTCTGCGCTGAATTGCTCACGATGAGGCCGCTGGGGATCAGGGTGGCGGTCAGATTGACCGTGCTGCTGACAGCGCCGTCAAAGAATTGCGCCAATTGGCCGTTGGCATAAACTGCCGCGCCGCCCGCGATCCAGTTGGCCGTGGTCGTATCCCAATTATTGTTGATATTGCCGTTCCAAACCAGTTTGGCGGCGCCGCTGGTGAACACCACATCAATGGAGCCGCTGGTCGTATTGTTGACCAGATGACCGGCATAGAGCGCGGGCAGGGAACCGAGACCGATATTGAAGCCAGCACCGTTCAGGCTGGCGTATTTGACGAGGGGAATCTGGACCGGATAGCTCGCATAGGGCGGAGCCGCCAGGATGTTGATGACGTTGGTTGCACCGCCGGTGGTCAAGCCGGCCACCGTCACATTGGTCACGCCGGAAGCCAGCGTCAGGCTCAAAGCGGAATTGGTGAAATTCAAATTACTGAAGGACGCGGTGGTGGCAACGGTCAGGTTGCCGCTGGTCGCCGCGATTGTGCCCGTGCCGCTGCCGTTGACAATGGTGTTGGCCGAAAGCGTGCCGCCATTAAGATTGATCGTGCCGGCGGTTCCGGGGGTCACCGTGCCTGTGACTGCGGCCAGGGTGAGAGTCTGATTCACCTGCAACGTGCCGTTGGTGTTCACATTAACCACACCGACGCCGGTGCCGCCGCTGCTGGCGGCCTGGTTGCCGATGTTCGCATTGTTCACATTTGCCGTGCCGTTACCGAATGTCAGCGTGCCCGCGGCATTGGCCGTACCGGCCACGCCCAATTGCATCGTGTCCACCATCAGGCTCACGGTGCCGCCGGTGAGATCCAAGGTTCCGAGGGACGGCACTTGCGCACCGCCATTGCCGCTGCCGATCAAGAGATGGGCAATGCGGCCATTGCTGCCGTGGAGATCAGCACTCGGCGCCGTGGCGCCGCCGATGACCGCCGGATTAAATTTCATGAATCCACCCGCGACCGCGCCATTGCCGCCGACCAACAGGTCAGCGCCAAATACCATGGTGTTTGCACTGCCCAAATAAATCCCGCTTGGCAGGGAGTTGCTGGTGCTGTCCAAATTAACGATTCGGAGCGTATCCGTGATGCTGATCTGGTTGGTTTTCGCAAAATAAATTAGACCATTGCCGCGTTGAAAACCGCCGCTGGCCAGATAAAGACCGCGTGAGCCGCCCGAAGAGGAGTCCATCGTGAAATTATCCAATCCCGAAAGATCGAGAGTCACGTTATGCGTGTCGGCGGGGGTCGTCGAACCTTGCCCGACCGTCAGGCTGCCACCCATGGAAAGGGCGCCACCGGCACCGGTGAAGGTGATGGTTTCAAAGGCATTCGCCGGTGCCGCACTGCCGGTGTTTTGAGCGTCGGCCCCGACAATGAGATCACCGTAGCCGGCTCCCAAAGTCAGGGTAACGCCGGGGTTGATCAAGGTGGTGTAGTTGCCGTTAAGGGGGAAAAAATCCAGCCGCCAGATCGGCATTTGCGAGACGCCGGTCGTGGCGTCCAGGACGTTGTTGATGGAAAAATCCGTGTTGGCGCTCGCGCCGGTGCCGTTGAATTGAACCTGGTTGTAATAAGTCTGGTCAACCGAGGCTGTCCAATTGGCGGCATCCGTCCAGTTGGTGGTGGCGCTGGTACCCGGCACCCCCAGCCATTGCTCCGTGGCAGCGAAGGCGGAAGCACCCGTCAGACACAAGGCGGATACGATGAGTTTAGAAAACATCCGGCTCGGCAGCCGGTCAGTTCGGGGAGTTGTCATGGTTGATTTTTTCATTTGGACTGTGAGTTGGGGACAATGGTGGTGCGCAAATTGGATTCGGTGATTGATGCTACTCTTCCATAAACTGGCGGCCACGGGAATGGACAATCTGACCGACTCTATGGACAATTGACCGGTCAGATTTCGTCAGCAGCTGGAGGAGCAAGCGCATCAAATGGGGGAGTGAGGGGTTCGGGGTGGTTGATTTTTTATGTCAGTTGGCTGACCGGCGCCAAAGCCGGGCAGGTTCGATCTGGGGTGCCGGTGGCACAAGGGGGCCGCGGATTCAGCTTCGTAAAATGCCTGAGCATCTGTTTGATTTTTTTATTCAATCCGGAAATTAGTGCAAAATGACGATGCATCTGTCGCGTTAGACACTTTGACTAAAGGTTATGCTCCTTTTTTACCACCGGAGATGCAATCTAACAATGGACTTTCCGGGAAATAAATTGACCTTTTTCGTCAGGCTGATTTTGGGCGATTACGGCGGATGGTTACGGGCGGGGGCGAACCGGCTCAATCGGCATAGCGGCGGCGATGCTCGGTTGGCGAATGATTATGCATTTTCCGGAAGGCGCGGGAAAAATAGAATTGATCGGAAAATCCCAGCTGGTCGCTGATCTGTTTGATGGACAATTCAGTGGTGTTGAGCAATTGCACGGCGCGTTGCATCCGCAAATGATTCAAATAATTCAGCGGCGCATAACCGGTCACGCGCCGGAACAGGGTGGTATAATGCGAGCGCGAGAGGTTCACCAATGCCGCCAGCGTGGCGATGGTCAACGGCTGGCGCAGATGACCTTTCATGAACTCGATGCTTTTATCAATCCGCTCCCGGACCGTGGTTTCGCCATGACCAAATTCCTCCTTATGGCGCAGGATCAAACCCATCAGATGCGTCAGGGAATGCGCGGCATAAATCAGATGGGTTTGGGTAAAGCCCGCTTCCAGGCCTTCCAACACTTCTTCAAAGAGTGAAAATAATTGCACGTCACCGCCCAGCGGCACGACCGGCTTTGGCAGGGATACACCGAGGCGCTCGAGATAAAACGGCACATTTTCGCCCGCCGCGTGAAACCAGTGGATGGTCCAGGGTTTGAGTTTGCCGGCGCCATAGACATGCGGGGTATTGGCGTGGATGACGAGCAATTGATTCTTCGCGATCTCGTGGTGCCGGCCGGCGATCTCGCACCAGCCTTCCCCTTCGGCGCAATAGATGAAGATGATTTCCGGGCAACCATTTTTGCGGACGCAGGTATGGTCCCTGGCCTTGGGATAATAGCCCGCATCGGTCGGCAAAAGCTGTTTGAGCAGGGGCTGCTTCAAAGCCGTGGCCAGCACCGGTCGTGGAACCACGACCAGCCGTTGTCCGGCAAATCCATCTTGTTTTTCGCGCCACTGCATGTCGGGGAAAGTGGAAAATCAGATATAACAGTTGGCGGCGAAACTCAAGCTCAAGCTTGGGGTGGATGCGCCGGAGCAAAAGATTTTAGCCACAGAGTCACAGAGCACACAGAGGTGGGAAACATTTAACTCTCAACTCTCAACTGATTTTTAGCCACAGATGGACACAGATGAAACACAGATGGACGGAAAAGCATTCTCACGCAAAGGCGCAAAAATCGCAAAGAAGAGGAATAGACGCGAATTGCGCTAATTTACGCGAATAAAACCACCGCGGCAGCCAGCCCATAATTTTTTCTTTGTGCCTTGGCGGCTTGGTGGTTAAAACGAGAGCGAGGACGAGGACGACGATGAGGATGAAAATAAATCTCAGTGCCCAGCGCCCCAAGCCTAAAGCCTTCCCCGCCTTATCTGTATTTAATCTGTGTCCGTCTGTGGCTAAAAACACCTGAACATTTTCAGCTTTGGACTTGGGGTGGAGGACTTTAGACTTTGCCGCATGGTATCTGTGATCATCGTCGCCGCCGGCAAGGGAACGCGCATGGGCGCCAATGTTGATAAACTCTGGCTCGAAGTGGCCGGCCGGCCGGTCGTGGCGCATACGTGGCAACGATTTGATGACGTCCCCGACATTGATGAAATCATCGTGGTTGTGCGCGATGGCATGCAGGCGCATTTCACGGAACTCGCCGCCCAATATCATTTTCAGAAGCCATACCGGCTCGTCGTTGGCGGAGTGGAACGACAGGATTCTGTCTGGAACGGATTGAAAGCCGTTTCGCCGCGAACCCAGATCGTGGCGATTCAGGATGCGGCGCGGCCCTGCACCAGTGTGGAATTGATCCGGGCCACGATCGCCGCCGCCCGGGAAACGGGGGCTGCCGTGGCCGCGCAGCCGGTGACGGATACGATCAAGGAAACGGGGGATGGCAAAATCATTTCCCGGACGGTGGATCGTTCGAAATTGTGGTCGGTCCAGACGCCGCAAACGTTCCAAGTGGAAGTGATCCGGCGGGCGATCGCTGCTGCGCGCGAAAATAAATTGCTGCTGACCGATGACACCGCAGCCTGCGAATTGATCAGCCAGCCGGTGCAACTGGTAAAAAGCGTGACGCCGAATCCGAAGGTGACCGTGCCGGGTGACCTGCCGTTCGTCGAATCGTTGTTGCGCCCGGCGTGAAGTTTGCGCCCGGCGATGCAATGTCAAAATCGCTTGGTCGAAACCCTGTCGCTTGGTCGAAACCACGGTTTTTCTGTAACGGCGGCCTGTGGCCGCTGCCAGCAAGCATTTTAAGGATTTCTTTCCCGGTTTGAAAACACGCCCCGGAGGCTATGGATTGTGTTGGGTTAAAGTTCGGGCGCGGCTATCCTGTGGCTTTGAACCTGAAACTTGAAACTCAAAACAGCGTGCGCGAAAATTCCAACGGCTATAAATTAGTCAAGCTTGCCAGCGGCGTCCACAGCGTCCATTCGCTGGCCGAAGGCGAGACGTTTCATCCGGTGATCGGCCCCGTGGCGGAAGCCGAGGCGCTGTATGTCAATCAACTGCAATTGCGCCAACGCTTGCAACATCACGCCGGTGAATTTGTCGTCTGGGATGTCGGCCTCGGGGCGGCGGCCAACGCTTTGACCGTCCTGCGCGCGGCCCGTGAGTTGTCCGGGTCTTTCCGGCTCATCAGTTTCGACCACACGCCGGCGCCGTTGGAGTTTGCGCTGCAGCATGCCAATGAGCTCGGCTACTTTGCCGGTTACGAAGAGCATGTCCGTGAATTATTGCGCTCACAGCAGGTTAGTTTCCGCGATGGTGGCCAATCCGTGAACTGGGAGTTTCACCCCGGCGATTTTCCCAAGCTGATCGCCGCCGCAAAATCAAAGGTTAAAGATTCAAAATCGCTGCCCGCGCCGCACGCGATTTTGTTTGATGCCTATTCGCCGGCCAAAAACCCGGCGATGTGGACGTTGCCATTGTTCCAGAATCTATTCCAATTGCTCGATCCACAATGTCCGTGCGCGTTGCCGACCTATTCCCGCAGCACCATCCTGCGGGTGACGTTGTTGTTGGCCGGCTTTTTTGTGGGCGTCGGCCATGCGACCGGTGAAAAAGAAGAGACCACCCTTGCTGCCAATGACCCAGGCCTGCTGGCCGAGCCGCTCGACCTGCGTTGGCTGGATCGCGCCCGCCGTTCGCACAGCGCCGAGCCGATGACCGACCCGGTTTATCGCATCGCGCCCCTGAGCCCGGGATCGTGGGAAAAGCTTCAGGCCCACCCGCAATTTGCTGGCCGATGAAGGTGAGAAAATCAATTTTCTGGCCGCCATTATCCATTAGGATAACGGCGTTTTTCATTTTCAACTTTTAAAGCGGATAATATCGTTTAAACTGGATTTACATGAACGTTTTTGTGACCGGCGGTGCCGGCTATATTGGTTCCGTTTGCACTGAAGAATTATTGAACGCGGGGCATCAAGTCACGGTTTTTGATAACCTCACGGAAGGCCACCGCTCGGCGGTTGATCCCCGGGCAAAATTCATCGAAGGCAGCCTGCGTGATGAATCGCTCATGAAGCAATCTCTGCGTGAGACCAGGGCGGAGGCCATCTTGCATTTCGCCGCCAGCACGCTGGTCGGTGAATCCATGACCGACCCAACGAAATATTTTCACAATAACCTGGTCAATGCGCTCAAGCTGGCCGATGCCGCCGTGGAAACGGGCATCAAAAAGTTTGTTTTCAGTTCCACCTGCGCCACGTACGGTCCGCCCGACCGGGTGCCGATGACCGAAGACCTGCCGCAACGCCCGATCAATCCTTACGGTGAGTCCAAATTGATGTTCGAGAAAGTCCTGATCTGGTATCGCGAAATCTACAAACTGGACTTCGTTGCCTTCCGTTATTTCAACGCCGCCGGGGCGAGCGAAAAATTTGGCGAACATCATCGCATTGAATCGCATCTAATCCCCAACGTGCTCGCTGTGGCGTTGGAAAAAAAATCGCAGGTGGACATCTATGGCACGGATTATCCGACGCCGGACGGCACGTGCATCCGCGATTACATTCACGTCCGCGATCTGGCGCAGGCGCACATTCTTGGTTTGGAGCCGGGCAAGAGCGGCTTCTTCAACCTCGGCAACGGCGACGGCTATTCGGTGAAACAAGTTATCGAGATGTGTGAAAAGATCACCGGCAAAAAAATCCCGGCGATCGCCAAACCCCGCCGTGCGGGTGACCCGCCCAAATTAGTGGCTGGTGCGAACAAAGCCTTCACTGAACTTGGTTGGAAACCGCAGTTCCCCAAGCTGGAAGACATCGTAAAAACGGCGTGGGAGTGGCACGTCAAGCATCCAGACGGCTATCCGGATTGAATTGGGAGTGCGCGGACATGTCCGCGCTTTGAAACGGCGAGACATGTCTCGCCGTCGGAAAGCGGCGACATGTCGCCGCACTCCAAATTCCGCATCTGCAAAGCAATGCTGGCTGATTTTATTCAATTAATCTCATCTATGTATGAACTGGCCGCATGCGCCGAAACATTGGTTGTTTGAACCAGGCATCTATATGGTGACGGCTGGCACCTATCAAAAGTGGCCTCATCTGAATTCACCGGCTCGCCGGGATTTTTTCCTGGAATCACTGTTCAAATATGCCGGGGAATTTGCGTGGTCGCTAAAAGCCTGGGCGGTGTTGGAAAATCATTATCATTTTATCGCCAATTCTTCGGCTAATCCCGGAACACTGACGAAATTTATCGGCAAATTGCATATGAAGACCGCGCAGGAAATGAACCGGTTGGACGCAACCCCGGGGCGTAAAGTATGGCATCAATTTTGGGATAGTCATATTACCTTTGAAAAATCATATCTGGCGCGACTTCATTATGTTCATGGCAATCCGGCAAAACATGGGGCCGTTGACCTGGCGGAAAATTATAAGTGGTGTTCGGCTTCGTGGTTCGCTCGTAATGCCTCCCCGGCATTGGTGCAAACAGTGAAAAGTTTTAAGACCGACGCGGTATCTGTTCCGGATGATTTTTGAATGATTTGGAGTGCGGCGACATGTCGCCGCTTTGATCGACGAGACATGTCTCGTCGATGGAAAGCGCGGACATGTCCGCGCACTCCATAAGCGCAGTGGGGCGCATATGTTTTTTCTTGCCAAGCCCGCCGGTGAACCGGCATTTTCTGACATGGCAGCGACGCGCAAATCCACTTTCGACGATCCGTTTTATCAACCGGCGGACAAATTTTTCCCGGCCAGCACGCCCATCGGCCTGACTTACGACGACGTCACGCTGGCGACG
>DASYEY010000099.1:0-21141 GCA_036498725.1 Verrucomicrobiia bacterium
ATAGACGACGCCATTGGTGGATCCCGATGAATCCGTGGCAGGAGTTCGTTTCATCAGCAACGCCGCACCCTTTTCCATCTTTGCCCGGGTGGATAGCTGCGCAGCGTAGGCCGCAAGGTTGGTGTTCGCCGCAATCAACGCGGACGTGATTTTGCCGCTGGCCAGGGCCTCACTATATAGCGTATCAATCCAGGTTTTTCGCAGGTCCAGCGTAAGCACCAATTGATCAACCGAATTCGTTGCGCGTTCGGATTGACGCATTTTATCCCACGCCCGCGCGCGGATATCCCGATCCAGCGCCAGCCGTTGTAAGCCCTCGCGATCACCGTCGGGTGAAATGCTACCAGCAATTTCCATCTGCAACCCCGGCCGTGCGTACATGGCCTTCGCCAGTGAATCCAATTTTCGGGTGTCCACTGTTGAAAGCTCTGCACTGCCAGGTGCAAAATCTTGATAACCGAGTTCTTCACCGCCACCGCCAAAGATGGCGCCGACCAGGGAAAAGGGCGAGGTTGCCGCTTTTTCCAGAATGTTAACAATGGCACGCCAGACAACTTTGCTGATCCGAAATTTGGGATCATCCAGGCTGCCTTCCACCGGCACATCCAAAATGATCTTACCGCTGCGATCTTTAAGAATCGCCACCCCGAGACGCACCGGCAAATGGGTTGCATCCGGGCCGGGAGTTTTTTCACCAAAGGTGAATTGATCGAGGGTAATGAGGTTTTTTGACGTGATTTCCCGTCCAATAAGCTGGTAATCCAGATCAAGATTCAATTTTCCTTCAGCTAAACGATAGCCAGCGTACTTGACCACATATGGCCCCGTTGGCATCAGATCCATGTCTTGCAGGGAAATTTTCACATCATTCGTCATCTGATGGCTGAACGGATTGAGATGACCGGTGATGCGCGCGGGACCGACGCCATCTACTTTTGCGTCCAAGTCCAAATCGGCGTGTTGTAATTCTTCCGAAGAAAGGCCAGCCAAGGTTCCATTGATCTCTTTGATGGCCAGAGTCACATTGGGTTTAAGCGAACGATCCGTAAAACTGGCGGTGGTATTGGTGATGACAATCTCACCAATGGCAACTTGAGGCATAAACGAATCGGAGACCGCCGTTTTTTTCAGCGCGAGATTGATCTTTAATTTATTGGTCGCTACCGCCGTCTTGTCAGTCAATCGCAACGCATTCAATATATTGATCGTAGCGTTGGTTTCGATGACCAGCCGGGCATAGGCATTGTTTACCGCCACTTGTTTGATGTTTACCGTCAATGGACGCAGGTTGGCCGCAATTCCGTTCACGTGCACGGAATCCCATTTCAACAAATCTTCACCGACGAAGCCATCCACCGTGCGAAAATCCTCCAGGCTCGCATCGCCATGGAAAGAAACCTCGGGCAGTTGGCCGCGCGGCGTACGCAGATGGACATTGCCATGAACTGCCAGCTTGCTGCCGAGGATGAGCAGGTCCAGCTTCGGTTCGAGATACGGATCCAGTGAATCAAGATTAACCCGGTCCACATCAACCTGCACTTCAAACGTGGGTGGTGAGAACGAGGCGACCGTTCTCGTCTTAACCGAACCTTCACCATTCCAGCGCAGCGAAAGGTTCGATACAAAATCTTTACCCGGCAGGTTTGAAATATTTTTGGCGGCCAGCGTGATGTCGGTCATATCGGCGGTGGCCGGACGTGAATTGACATCATCTTCAAAGTGCAGCGAACCGTTCTTGGAAATTACGTTGTGGATCGTTGCCTGCCACTGGTTGGTGCTGTTGAGCAGCTTGGCGACGGCATTAGTAACCGAATGCAGCAAAAATAAAACTCCGCCCGGCGCATTGGTCAGCGATTCCTCCGGCTTGGAAAGTTCCACCACATTAATAAGACTGTCATGGCTGCGTTTCAGGAATAATTTTGAACCATCGGACAAAACTGAATCCACATTCGCCCGCCGATTTTCCAAATCAACGCCCGCGCCGGTGACGGTGAAAAACGGTACCTCCATGATGCTGTTGGGACTGCCCGGTTCTGCGATCTTCAGGCCTTGCAGCTTGAACGCTGCATTTCTTGCCACCATAACCGGATGGTTGGGATCCAGATCGAGCTCGTAATTGACGTGAAAACCCGCCACACCGTCGCGAATCTCAAAGCGCGTCAAATCTTGATACAATGCCGAATATTTATTCAACACCAGCCGATCAACCGTCATAGCGCCCCGCAAACGCAACGGATTCAAGTAAAACTCACCACGCCACGCCAATCGCTCTCCCGCATCAGTCGTGCCGGTGAAAGAGTATGGATTTTTGTGATCTGCATCCGTGCAAAAATTATCCAAGGTGATGGTCAACGGCCCGACCACGCGACGAAAGGGTTCGTGGGGCGTGAAGTCAGCCAGTGACGCGCGCGCCTCATTGATGCGCAACCGCTCGACCTGCACAGCAAGTGGTCGGGAATTTTCTTTTGCGTTAAGGGTGGTAAAATTAGTGGCAAACTTGCTGATTAGATCGGAAAAATTGAACGTGTAATCTTTATTCATCTGTGCGTGCACGTAAGGCTTCGTGACGCTGATCTCCTTAAAAACCCACGGGTGGCCAAAAAAAGATGCGAGTTGAAAATTCACATAGACTTCGTCCCAGGCAATAAACGGATCGCCATTTTTTTCCCGGATCAAGAAACCATCAATGGTGGCGGAAAAAGTGAATGGGTTGATCCTGATTTTCTGGATTGAAACCGGGCGATCAAGCTGTTGGGCAAGCTCTTTGGTGGCGACGCTGCGGACGATGGGCGGCAAAATTAGGAAACCGGCAACTGCGTAAAAAGCCAGCAGTCCTAAAACCCATAACGCACGTTTGCGCTTATTTCTCGAAATGAAATCCCCGGCCTTCATACGTTAACGAACTGAATGCAGCTTCCGTGGAAACAGGCAGTCCGTCAACCCTTTGCTAGGGATATAAAATTCTATAAAAACGCGAGGAGGCATTTCGGTCCACCGCATTAGTCAGCGTGAAGGCAAAGGCATTGCCGCCAGAGATGTTGGTCATCACGGCTGTGGCGTTGGTGGGTTGCGACCATACGTTCGTCGTCATGAGACAGATATAAGTGCCATTCGTGGCGGCATTATTAACATTGAAAATCAAATTTGCGCCCGTTCGGCTGACACTCATGATGACCGGCGCCGGAACCGGAATCGTGTAATCCGCCACCACCGGCAAGTGGTCGCTCGCACTGGCCAGATCTTGATACAGCGTTGCCGCACTGATGATCGAACCTGGCGCCAGCTTTGAATTTAATGAGGTATTCGCGGCGGAAGTGACACTGGCCTTATATGGTGTGGTGCCGTTGTTGCCAAATGTGTGATACGTGCCGGAAACCCATTTCAGCCCGTTGCCGCTTCCATAATAAATATTCGTCGTCATCAACTCAAAATCATCACGATAATGCAGGCTGGTGGAAGCATCTGTTTTATTGTTCAACAACGAGTTTGCCGTCCAGTCAATGTTATTTGCCCCTGACGGATTCAATGGATCAATTCCCTGCCCCTGCATCACCCCGTTCGGCGCGGCATTGGAAACCAGAATCTGATATTGTGCCTCGTCGCTGCCACCAAGATTGTAATCGCCCACGTACAATATCCGCGGGTTGGATGGTAGATTCGTCGCCGCATCATCGCGAATGAACGCAGCTTCCGCCGCACGGTATAGCTGGTTGGTGGCTTCCGTTCCAGAGGCGCTCGATTTGTAGTGACTGACATAAACATAAAATGTGTTCGTCGTCGTTGCCGCAATTCCCGCCGGAGCGAAAGCATAGCGCATTACCTGCCGGTATTCGCCGCTGTTCGAGCCTAGTTTACTGATACCGCCCGGTGGATTGACCGGCACGGACGCCAATAGCTGCAATGTCCGGGTGTTATAGACAAGCGCGTTAGGCCCGTTGCCGCTGCCGGTCGCCCCGCCGCTTTCGGTCGCTTGATAGGTACTGTTCGTATAGGTCGCAGCGATAGTGTGATACGCATAAAAGGCATTCAACCCGCTCACGATGGGCGCAATTGTCACCGGATTACTCGTCGTTTCTTGCAACGCCAGAATGTCAATCGGTTGGGCAGAATCAGCCCCGGAAATTTCCTCGCCAATCCCCTCCAGCACGCCACCGGCCTGGACATTATTCGTGTCATTCACGGGCGCGATCAATCCGGGCAACGGCATGGTTACGCCGTTGATATCGGCTTCGATGTTGTAGGTCACAATGCGCAAGATCCGCACTTGCGCCGAAGCGATTTGCCCCCAATCCATGGCCAGCCAGCCTATGACTCCGGTATACAGAAAACCACGAATGAATATTTTAATATGAACTCCTTGTTTCGGGTAAACCCTATCCTCATGGTATATCACCCCGACCTCGATTCAAGCTGTGAATCGGTGAAGCCGGTGAGCGCGTGTCCGAAAATAGAGCTGCGGCCATATCGTCATCATGCCCATCGTCATCCTCGTCCTCGCCCGCTGGGGAAATTCGAGAATGAGGACGAGGATGACGATGGGCATGAGGCCAGAATTAATTTTTTAGACAGCCTCTTATCTAAAAACACCAAATCCCCGGCTTTTTTTGTTTCTGAACCGACCGAACGTGCTTTAATTTAACAACAAATGAACCAGGAAAAATGGACCGCCGTTGACGATTACATCAACGGATTATTTGTCGCCGCCGATCCGATCATGGATGCGGTGCTGCAAAACAGCCGTGCTGCCGGCCTGCCGGAAATCAACGTCGCCCCCAATCAAGGCAAGTTGCTGCAATTGCTCGCCCAATCACATGGCGCACGCAGCATCCTGGAAATTGGTACGCTGGGTGGTTACAGCACGATCTGGCTGGCACGGGCACTCCCGGCAGATGGCAAACTCGTCACGCTGGAATTTGAACCCAAACACGCTGAAATTGCCCAAGCTAATTTTAAACACGCCGGTTTCGCGGACCAGATCGAACTTCATTTGGGTAAAGCCAGTGATTCACTAGCCCGACTGGTCGCGGAAAAACGCGGGCCTTTTGATTTTATCTTCATTGATGCCGACAAAGAATCCTACCCGGAATATCTCACGTGGGCGCTAAAACTGGCACGACGGGGAACGGTGATCATCGCCGACAATCTGGTCCGCAAAGGCGACGTGTTGGAGGCGAACCATGAAGACCCGCGGGTCCATGGCGCCCGCCGTTTCAACGAACTGCTGGCCAGCGACCCACGCGTCACCGCCACACTCCTGCAAACCGTTGGCAGCAAAGGCTACGACGGCTTTGCCATGGCGATCGTTATTAAGTGATTCGCGGGCGGATGGGTGGTGGCAGCGGGACTTTTGCCGGACGCAACGGCGGCAATGGCGATTTGATGACCGGTGGCACCGTTGGCGTAGATACAATCGTTGGCGGTTTCACAGTGAATGGAACGCCCGGCATGGCGGCATCGCCGATTTTCATTTCGGGAAATTTCATTTCGCCCAGATCAAAATCTTTCAGCGCGCCGGTTGTGCCGATGGCGGCAAAATCCATCGCCGGTTTGTTCTTGGTTGGCTGCGCCAGCAACGTTTCGTAGCCGTTCACGACCCAATCCAGTTTTCCCGTCTCAACATCAATCATCAAACCATGTACGGGAATTTGCGGGCCGATCAACGGGCTTTGCCGGGCAAAATCACAGGCTTTGATGACGTTCTGCCGTTCACTGCCGAACGTGCCAAAGAACTCGCTCAAGTTATCCGGCAGACGACTGCGGTCCACGCCCAGCGCTTTCAACTTATCCAATAACAGCGACGTCGGCGTTTTGGCGACCTGACAGTCCGAGTGACCGATGATGGCAATCTCACGCCCCCCCTTGACCGCGCAGGCCAGAGCCAGCGACCGCATCGTGCTGGAAAGCTGTCCAGTAATGATGTTACCCGCGTTGCGCAACCAGATGAATTGTTCCGCCGGCAAGGCCAATGCGTTGGGGAAAAAAGCATTCAGACGCGGATCGACACACGTCAGTGCAACCACCGGCAATGCCTCCTCAAAATCATCTGGATGCAAACCAGCGCTCGCGTCACCGGCGACTGCCCGGTGATTCGCGTCAATGATGGCTTCGAAGAGTCGCATTATCTCAAGTTGTTAAAGTTAGGTTATTCATTCGCCTTACAGTGCTTTATCCTTCCATGGCTGCATCGGCGGCGCTTCAAAAACGAGTGTGGATAGCGAGGCTTTCGGCATGAGAAACCACAATGCGAAATATACGATCACGCCCGCAAACGCCGTAAAAATCGTCGCTAGAATCCAGACGATCCGTAGTCGGCCAGAATCCCAGCCCAGATTTTCCGCCAGACCGCCACAAACTCCGGCGATGTAATGATCAGAATTAGAACGGCAGAGCTTCATAAATCAATCTTTACAGGTTTTCTCACGGCATTGATATCGGCGTATTCCGCTTTGGTCGCCCGATAAAAAAATAAAGGGTCGAACCAATGATATGTAGCAATGCGATCACCAACACCCAGCCGATTTTTTCACCTTCAGCCAGGCCTTTGTTCTGGATGGCGTCAATGAGCATCCAGATCCAAAAGGCAAACGCCAGCAAAGCGATGACTCCCATAACCAAGATCAAGAATAGTCCAATAATTCCGCTAATCATAAATTTCCTTCAGTTGATTGAGTCGGAACAGCAGTTCCGACCGACCGATTTTTTGGTGGGGCCACGCTGCCGCGCAGCCATCAATTATTTGCTTTCGCCTGACTCATCCTTACCCATCGCTTTTTTCAGCGCGGGAACTTGTTCGAGCAATGTTTCAAACTTCACCCCGGTCAAACTTTCGATGATCGGCGGCAACTGGCTGATGATCTGGGTCACGTCGCCGGTAAGCTTGCTCGCGCCGCCGCCGGGGCCATTGCCGGAATTGATGATGACCATCTTCTCGGTCTTGGCCAGCGGTTCGCTGATCTTGCCCGCAACTTCCGGCAAGACGCGCATGATCATTTCGATCACGGCGGCTTCGTTGTATTGCTTGAAGGACTCAGCCTTCACCCGCATCGCTTCAGCGGTCGCTTTGCCTTGGGCTTCGATGACTGAGGCTTCGGCCAAACCGCGCGCCTTGTTCGCTTCGGCCTCGGCGATACCCGTGGCCTTCTGCACATCGGCGCTGGCAAAACCAGTCGCCTTCGTCGCGGAAGCAGCACCCGCCGCTTCGGTTTCCAACTGGAATTTCTTCGCGTTCGCCAGGGTTTCGACCCGATAACGTTCCGCATCGGCAGGTTTTTGCACGGTCGCTTCCAGTTCGCGTTGGCGGCGGAGAATTTCCTGTTGTTGCAACTCAATCTGTTTCTGTTTCTCCACGATGTTGACCTGCACTTCTTCGGCTTTCACCAGCTGGCCGGTCTTGAATTTTTGCAGATCGTAGGCCAGGTCAGCCTGCGCTTTTTGCACGTTCACGGTCGCCTGATATTGCGCGACGTTGGATTGGTAATCGCGTTGCGCTTCGGCCACTTTCGTATCGGCCAGGAATTTTGCTTCCTGCCCCGCTTGGTTCGCCTGCGCGGAGCGGATGGTCGAATCGCGGTCAGCTTCGGCCTGCGCGACGATGGCATCGCGTTTGACCTGCGCAATCCGCGGTTTGCCAAGCGCATCGAGATAGCCTTGTGAATCACGGATATCGCGGATCGTGAAGCTCACGATGGTCAACCCCATGTTCGCCATGTCACCGGCGGCAACTTCCTGGACCTTGGAGGCAAACGCATCGCGGTTCTGATAAATTTCCTCAACCGTCATGGTGCCGAGAATCGCGCGCAAATGACCTTCGAGCGTTTGCATCGCGATGTTTTTGATGTCCTCGGTCGTTTTGCTCAAAAATTGTTCAGCCGCCGTGGCAATGGAGACGTCGTCGCCCTTGACCTTGGTTTGCGCCACGCCATCCACGCGCACCGGCACGCCTTTGCTTGTATAAACTTCCGGCGTCTGCACATCAATCGTCAGCAACTCGAGTGAAAGCACGTCCACTTTCTCAAAGACTGGCCAGACAAATTTGCCGCCGCCCTTGACGACACGGAAACCGACTTCGCGCTGCGTGCCGTCGGGATCAACAATCTTTCGCTTGAAGCCGGAGATGATCAACACCTGGTTCGGCCCGCTCTTGGCGTAACGGCTGGCGTAAAGGATTGCAAAGACAAAGATCACGAACAACACAGCCGCAACACCGATGACAATGTGCGCAGGACCGACTTCAGCCAGCATGGGAATCAGGTTCATTTTAGACGAGGGTTTTAGTTGATGATATGGATATGGAAACTATGGAAAATTAGTTAGCGGATTCGACAAAAAATTGCGTGCCAACGATGCGGGTGATCTTGACGGTCTGGCCGCTGGCCACCGCCCGGCCTTTTTCATCGCGTGCCGGGGCGGTATAGCGGGAGCCAAATTGGACGTAGGAAATCTCGCCGACGCCATTTTCCGGGATGGGTGAAACAATCGCCGCCGTCTGGCCCACCAATTTACCGACATTGCCTTCGCTGGAACTTTGCGTTTTGCGAAACATCAGGTTAAACAACCACAACACCAGCAATGCGATGATCAGTCCGCTCAAAAACGAGATCGGCGCGCTGACCCAGATGTTGCGCGTGGCGTCAAAGCCGGACAGTACCATTCCGGTTGCGCCAAAAGCCGTGATAAAACTGGCCAATACCGTGGGGCTAAAAAGAGAGATGCCGGGCACGCCATCGGAATTAAAGCCAGCGTCAGCCTGTCCGCCGGCGCCAACGTCGCCATGGCCGCCAAAGAGATGACCAAGAAAAGCGCTGGCCAAAGTGAACATCAAACCAAAAACAAGACAGATGATATAAACAGTTATCATAAAAACCTCGCTGATTTGTGGTGTGGATTAGAACAGCAACCTGGCCCCCAATCAAGCCGTAAGCCGCCAGCCATTCCCATCCACGATTTAACTACGCCTATCAAACAGTATTGCCGCAAACTATGCAGTTATAATTTTGAACAAAAATGGGAATCGGCGCTCCAAGGCACCTTCCCGCTTGTCAAAACGTGCGAGTTTGGCATCGTCACAGCATGGAATCGCACGAATTACTCCGGGAAGTCTTCGATAAAAAGAACGCCAAAGAAGTTTCGGCCGACCTCCAGCTATCCACTTCAATGATCTACAAGTGGGCGCAACCTTCCGCCACGATCGGGGGCGTGGAAAATCCGCTCGACCGCGTCGAGGCACTTTTTGAAAGCACCGGCGATCAAAGGTTAATCCAATGGATTTGCCAGCGCGCGGGCGGGTTTTTCATTCTTAACCCTAAAAACACTCCCCACCCACATTACCTCATTCCAGCGACGAATGAGATCGTCCAGGAATTTGCCGACCTGCTGGCAGTCATCGCCCAAGCCGCGGCCGACAACCAAATCACGCCCGCGGAAGCGAAGCAAATCCGGGCGCGCTGGGAAGAATTGAAAACCGCCACGGAAGGTTTCGTCGCCTGCTGCGAAGAAGGCAATTTTGGCCCGCTGAAGCCGGACACCGAAAAAACTGCTGCCTAAAACCGGTCATGGTGCCAGCCGGTATCAACCAAAGCCGCCCGCCATTTTGATCTCCGCCGATGATGGTAATTTAAACTGTCCGCTTGTTTTAGTGGCTATTTTGCTTACCATTTCGCGCATTATCGCCCATGAATCAAACGCTCATCATCGTGCCGACCTATAATGAACGGGAAAATCTCCCGCGCATGGCGGCAAAATTATTATCTTTGGCAACCAAGGTGGATGTCCTGGTGGTGGATGATAATTCGCCGGACGGCACCGGCAAAATCGCTGATGAACTGGCGGCAAAATTTCCCCAGATTAACGTTCTACATCGCACGGAGAAAAACGGTTTGGGCCGCGCCTATATCGCCGGTTTCAAATGGGCCTTGGCCAGAAATTACGAATTTATCTTCGAGATGGATTGTGATTTCTCGCATGACCCGGAAGAGATTCCCAATTTCCTCAAAGCGGCCGAAAAAGCTGATCTCGTGATCGGTTCACGTTATGACGGTGGCGTGCGGGTGTTAAACTGGCCATTGAAACGGCTGCTCTTGAGCCGCTGCGCCGGCATTTACGTCTGGATCATCACCGGGATGCCATTCACCGACCCGACCGGCGGGTACAAATGCTTTCGCCGTCGCGCCTTGCAAAGCCTGACGCTGGATGAGGTGCGTTCCAACGGTTACAGCTTTCAGATCGAGATGACCCATCGTCTTTGGCGCGAACGGTTCAAGGTGGCGGAAGTGCCGATCACCTTTGCCGACCGCGTGGAAGGCACGTCCAAGTTATCGCGCAACATTGTCTTTGAAGCCGCCTGGATGGTCTGGTGGTTGCTGATTCAAAATGGCTGCCACCGCGCTCCCCGCGAGCAAGCTGGATACTGATTGGTCATATTTGTCCCCGCCAAAAGCGGCAAACAGAGTTTGCCAAAACAGCTTCGCACATTAGAGTAAGCGGCATTATGATTACTTTGATCGTCGGCACCAATCGCCCGGGCAGCAACACCCGCAAAGTCGCCTCTCAACTGGAGGAAATCTACGCCGCCTTGCAAGTGCCGCTGCACGTTCTCGACCTGGCAAAATTACCGCCGGAAATTTTTGCCCCCGCGTCTTACGCGGAAAAGCCCGCGTCATTCCTGCCCTTTGCCGAGACAATTTTACAATCCAGCGGACTGCACATCGTCACCCCGGAATACAACGGCAGTCTGCCCGGCGTATTGAAATACTTTATCGACATGCTGAAATTTCCCGAAAGTTTCGAGCATCGTCCGGTGTGTTTCACCGGTCTCGCCGCCGGCATGTGGGGCGCCTTGCGGCCGGTGGAACAGCTACAGGCCATCTTCGCCTACCGCAATGCCCACATTTATCCTGTGCGGGTGTTCATGCCGCAAATTCATAATTCACTCGATGCGTCCGGCAAGATCAAGGACGCGGAATTGGTTGGCCGCCTGCAAGCGCAGGCGGAAGGTTTCGCCAGGTTTGTGGAAAAGATCAAATCCTGATCTTACCGCTGCCTTTTAGCCGCCCTACTCTTTCGTCAGGACTTTTTCCAATAACTGGTTCAAGCGGGCCAGCATCGCGCTGGGGTCTTCGAGCTGGCCGGCGGCAACCTTGGCGTTATCGAGGATCTGTTCCGCGACACTGGCAGCCAGTGGCGCATCCTTTTGCCGCATCGCATCCAGCCGGGAAATCATTGGGTGCGCCGGGTTGATTTCAAAATCGTGCCGGGTTGCGGGCAGCCCCGGTCCGTCTTGTTTCATGGCGTTCATCATCCGCCGCATGCTGGCGGTCATGAACTTATCCGCATCCACGATCACCGCCGGACTTTCGACCAAACGTTGGGACATGCGCACCTCGCCTACTTTGTCTTTCAAGGTTTCCTTGAGCCATTGCGCCAGCGCCTTGGCGGCGTCTTCGGACAACGCACTGGCTTGCTTGGCGCTTAGGTTCAATTCGGCTTTTTCGGCGAGTCGCAACGGTTTGCCTTCAAATTCGCGCAGATGCTCCATGACGAACTCGTCCCACGCATCGTAAAGAAACAGGACTTCGAATTTTCGTTCGCGAAACACCTCAAAATAAGGGTTGGCCTCGGCCGTTGCACGGTTCGTCGCAAGCAGGCAGTAAATCTCCTTCTGATCGGGCGCCATGCGCTTCGCGTAATCCGCCAATGAAGTCAATTTGCCCGCATCCAGTGAAGAGGATTCAAAACGCAGCAATTTGCCAAGCGCCGCTTTGTGCGTGAAATCGGTGACGACACCTTCCTTCAAAAAGCGCTGATACTCGGTATAAAATTTTTCGTAGGCCACGGCTTCTTTCTCTGATTGGTCATCGAGAAATTTCAGGAACCGCCCGGTCAGCACCTTGTTCAGCTTCTGCATCAACGAGGTGTCTTGCATCGTTTCCCGTGAGATGTTTAATGGCAGGTCTTCACTATCCACCACGCCCTTGAGAAACCGCAGCCAGTCGGGGAAAAGCCCCTTTGCCTTGGCTTGAATCAATACCTTGCGGCAATATAAATTCACTTCCGAATCAATCCGGCCCATGCCCATCGTTTCCAGGTTTCGGGACGGCACAAACAAAAGCGACTGGATGGCCAATGGCGCGTCCGCCGTGAAATGCAACCGGAACAATGGTTGATCATGGTCATGGGCGATGAACGTATAGAACTCGTTGTATTCCTCCTCCTTGATCTCATTTTTATTCCGCGCCCAAATCGCTTGCACGGTGTTTAGCCGTTTGCCGTTCAATTCGATCGGAAACGGCACGAAACTGGAATAACGTTCGATGATCCGCTCAATGGTGCTTTCCTGCGCGAAATCTTTGGCCTCATCCTTCAACTCCAAAGTGATCCTGGTGCCACGCGGCAGGTCGGTGACGGGCGATAGTTCGTAGCCGCCCATGCCCTCGCTCGTCCATTGCCAGCCGGTTTCTTCGGGCAGGAAAGAACGGCTCAACACCGTGACTTTTTTTGCCACCATGAACGCAGAATAAAAACCGACGCCAAACTGGCCGATCAAGCCAACATCCGGCTGCTTGTCTTCCGCCAGTTGTTTGAGAAAGGCTTTCGTGCCGGAATGCGCGATCGTGCCTAGATTTTGCACCAACTCGGCATGCGTCATGCCCAATCCCGTGTCAGTGACGGTGACGGTGCCCGCTTTTTCATCGGTCACCAGCGTAATGCCCGGCGCAATCTCTGATTGAAATACCGGATGGCCTGACGACTGGCTAAATCGCAATTTTTCGCACGCATCGGCAGCGTTGGAAATCAATTCGCGGACAAAAATGTCTTTATCGGTATAAAGGGAATGAATGACGATGTTCAGCAATTGCTGGATCTCTGCCTGAAAATGATGCGTTTCGCTTTGGCTCATAGGGCCTATTTCATTAATCAACCGCACGCGTAACGTCAAGCCATGGCCGATTCATTCGCTGAAAAGTCTTTTTCAATCCGGTAAAAATCTTTAAATTGCCTCCGTGTCTTTAAAAATTGGCGATCACATTACGTTAACGATCCACGATGTCGCATTCGGGGGCGAAGGGGTGGGCCGGGTGGATGAATTTGTCGTATTCGTACCGTTTGTCATCACGGGTGAAACGGTCGCAGCGGAAATCACCGAAGTCAAAAAAAGTTTTGCCCGCGCCCGACTGTTGCGCGTCATCACCAGCGCATCGGAACGCGTCATGCCCGAATGTAAATATTACGGCGCGTGCGGTGGCTGCCAGTATCAGCATATGGATTACCCGGCGCAGTTGCGCATGAAGCACAAACAGATCGCGGACCTGTTTGAACGCGTCGGAAAAATTTCCCGGGCCGTGGTGGCGCCAGTGCTGCCCTGCCCGGAGCCTTACGGATATCGCAACCGCATCATGATCCGCAGCCAATGGAATGGCCCGGCCAAAAAACTGGAAGTCGGCTTCATCCGCACGGATAATAAGTTCGTCGAGGATATTGATGAATGCAAAATCGCCGAGCCAACTTTAAATGAACAGCTCAAGGAAGTACGGGCCAACCCGCCGCACAAGGGCGGCATCAAGGTCGTTCTCCGGGTGCAGCCGGAAAATTGGGAAGTGCCACGCGATTCATTTTTTCAAAATAATTTTTTCCTGCTGCCAAAACTGGTTGAAACGGTCCGCAACCTGCTTAAGGCCGGCGGTACCCGCCATTTGATTGACCTGTATTGTGGCGTCGGTTTTTTTGGCATCGAAGCGGCCGCCGCTGTGGATTCTTTCGTCGGCGTGGAATACGACAAGCAGGCCATCGCGGCGGCACGCCAAAATGCGGCGTCACGTAAAATTAACAATGGTGAATTTATCTCTGCGCAGGTCGAACAAGCATTGCCGGAATTGCTGAAAAAATTCTCACCGGAAAAGACCGCCATCCTGCTTGACCCGCCACGCAAAGGTTGCTGGCCGGAGACGTTACAATTATTGCGGGAAACCAAACCAGCACAGGTGATTTATGTTTCCTGCCATCCCGCCACGATGGCCCGGGATTTGAACATTTTATGCGCTGATGGTGTCTTTGACTTGGCACGAGTTCAACCGTTGGATATGTTTCCCCAAACCCAACATGTCGAATGCGTGGCTGATTTACGTCGGAAAAACTGAACTTGCCAAGGCATGATTCTTCGACTCAACTAGATTAAGGATTAATTAATGTCAAACGAACACCAGCGGAATCCGCTAAAGAGTTTTTCTGTCCGTCAGTTGCCCTGGTTGCTCGGCGCCGCCATGTTGTTGCTCTACGTGATCACCTTGAATCATTGGGTGACGCTGCTGAACATCGGCCAGGTGGCCTCGCTCTCCGGTTGGATCTGGCAGCCGCAAGTGGTGAATCCGGTGCAATTCCTCGTGCTGCTGCCATTTCATCTGGTGCCGGCGGGCAAAATCCCCTTTGTTTTAAATTTCTTCTCGGCCGTCTGCGCCGCGCTGGCGTTGATTCTGCTGGCGCGTTCCATTGCCATTCTGCCCCACGACCGCACGGATATGGAACGGCAGCGTGAACGCAGTGATTTTTCTTTTCTGACCGGCTGGATCTCATTTTTCCCGCCAATCATTGCCGTTATTTTGATCGGAACCCAATTATCGTTTTGGGAACACGCAACAAGTTTCACCGGTGAAAGCCTGGAACTGCTGTTTTTTGCAGTCATCATCTGGCAGCTCTTGGAATACCGGCTGGATGAAGCCCCGCGACGGTTGTTCCTAACGGCCTTTCTATGTGGACTTGGCCTTGCGGAAAATTGGGCATTTGTCAGTTTTTTCCCGGTATTCATCGCCGCCATCATCTGGCTGAAGAAGCTGGAATTTTTCAACTTCCAATTCATTGGCCGCATGGTTTTGTACGGCGTAATGGGTTTGCTTTTTATTTTTCTGCTGCCATTAATCACCACCTTCTCCGGCCAGTTTCATGCGAGTTTCTGGGATCTGTTGCATCCGTCCTTGAGTGCTGACTGGATGGTATTACAAAGCGTTTCGGATTCGGGCATGTGGCATAACCTGGCCTTGGTCTCACTGTCAACGTTGCTGCCACTCTTGGGCATGTCAATTCGCTGGAGTTCGACGTTCGGTGATAGCAGCCGTACTGGGCGGTCACTGGTCAATTACCTGTTCTATTTTGTCCATGGCGCATTTTTTACGGTCTGCGTCTGGGTGATGTTCGATCCGGCATTCAGTCCGCACCAAGTCAGTCTCAGGTCGTTCCCGCCTTACTTCGCCGCCCCTTCGTTAACCCTTTATTATCTCTCAGCCTTGGGCATCGGTTACTACTGTGGTTTTTTCCTGCTGATCTTTGGCAGGGAACCGATACGCTCGCGCCGGAACAATAACCGCATCACCCCCGCATTGCCCAAATTGATAATGTGGCTCTGCCCGGTGATCGTTGGCGGCACTTTTGCGGTCGCCGCGATTTCAGCCGGGTTATTGTTGTATAAGAATGTGCCGATCGTTCATGCCGTGAATGATGATACGTTGTCCAAATACGCTCAATTCACGACGCAAAACCTGCCGGCCAATGGCGGGATTTTATTGTGCGACGCCGAAGGGATGAGTGCGAACCAGGCGGGCAGTCCGATCCGCACTTTTTTAATCCAAGCCCAGCTTGCCCGCGAAGGCCGTTCAAAAGATTATGTGGTGGTGGACACCCAGTCTTTAAACTGGTCACCCTATCATATCTACCTGCACCGGCAGTTTCCCAATCGCTGGCCGGATCTTTTCAAGAAAAAGGAAGCAGTTGGGGTAAACCCACTGGGCATTCTGGGCATGTTGAACCTGCTCGCCAAATCGAATAATATCTGCTACCTCAACCCCAGCTTCGGCTACTATTTTGAAAGTTTCTATGAGGAACCGAACGGATTGAATTATCCGATGCAATTGTTGCCGACGAATAATTTGATTCCACCATCGCTGGGCAAAAACCAGATTGCCGATAACAACAAATTTTGGGCCGACGTCACCGAATCTGTTTCCCCGGGCATTGAAAAAGAAGTCACCCCGCTTGATCCGGACCGGCCGGTCAATTTCCTCGACGTGCTACTGGCTCATTTGCATGTCGTGCCGGAACCAAACCAAAATGCGATCTATGCCGGCAGATTATATTCCCGCGCCTTGAATTATTGGGGTGTCCAGCTGCAGCGCGCCGGACAACTCGACCTGGCGGCCACCAATTTCATGGCGGCCACCAATCTTAATCCGGACAACATCACGGCTGGCATCAATCTTGATTTCAATCAACAACTTCGCGCTGGCAAAACCCCGGAAATTGACCTGGCTAAAATCAATTCGGATCAATTCGGCAAGGCGCGCGGCTGGCAGCAGCTTATTTCTGCCAATGGTCCATTTGACGAGGCCAGTTTCACCATGGAAGACGGTTTGATCCTTGCCACCCAAAATGGATTCCTACGCCAAGCCATCGTGCCTTTCAACCGTGTCCGCCAACTAGTGCCCGATTATCTGGAAGCACGCCTGCAACTCGCACAAACTTATATCTTTAACCGCCTGCCAGATCCGGCGCTGGAAGCTTTGCACGACCCGCTCACACAGCCGTCACGTTTTGGTTTGAATGAAAACAATTCCACCGGTCTGAACATTCTGGCTTCTGCGGCTCATTTTCAAAAAAATGAAAATGCCCGCGGCCTGGAATTGCTCCAAAAGGAAATGGCCCGCCACCCGGATGACGAGGCGTTGCTCACCGCCAGCGTTCAAGCCTGCATGATGCACGGCCTTTATACTGACGTGCTGCCGATCATCGAACATAAACTGGCGAAAACCCCGGAAGATCCCAAATGGATTTTCGCCAAAGGCTATGCCGAATTATTGACCAGCAATTATGACGCCTCCATTTCGGCTTTGACCCATGTTCTAAAAATTCAAACCAACGACCCGACGGCACGCTTCAACCGGGCGCTGGCCTACCTGAAAAGCAACCAGCTCGACTCCGCCAAGGCTGACTATCGTCAATTGCAAACCACCTATACCAATTCATTTCAAATCGCCTATGGCTTGGGTGAAATCGCCTGGCTCCAGCACGAGACGAATGAGGCTGTCAGCGCCTATGAACTTTACCTGGCCAATGCGCCAACCAATACCGCCGAGTTCACCAATATCATCACGCGGTTGCGTCAGTTGAAAAAATAAATCATCCTGCGCGATGCGTGTCACCCACATCATCACGCGGCTTGTCATTGGTGGCGCCCAGGAAAATACCGTCCTTACCCTGGGCGGCTTGCGCCAAAAAGGCGGCCTGGAAATCAGCCTGATCTCCGGCCCCACCACCGGCCCGGAAGGTTCGCTGGAAGCTGAAGCCCGTAAAATCCTCTCCGGTTCGCAACTGACCATTGTGCCCGAACTCGTCCGGCCGGTTTCACCGTTGAACGACTTCAGCGCCCTCCGAAAGCTCGAACATATTTTGCGCCAGCAAAGGCCCGACATCGTCCACACCCACAGCGGCAAAGCGGGCATTCTGGGGCGGCTGGCCGCCAAACGTGCTGGTGTTCCCGTGATCATCCACCACATTCACGGTCCATCATTTGGAAATTTTCAAGGCGCGCCGGCCAATTTCTTTTTCACCGCCGCCGAAAAATATGCGGCGAAAGTGACCGATCATTTTTTTTGTTCCGCCGCCGCAATGACCAGGCTGTATCTGGCTGCCGGCATTGGCAAACCGGAAATGTTCACCCGCATTTTCAGCGGCTTTAACCTTGAACCTTTTTTGAAGGCGATGAATGATCTGGCCTTGCGCAAGCAACTGGGCCTTCCCGCCGACGCCTTCGTCATCGGCAAAATCGGGCGCATTTTCAAACTCAAAGGCCATGCTGATTTGCTCACCGCCTTCGCCAAAATTCTGCCGCAAATCCCGCAGGCACGATTATTGTTCGTTGGCGACGGCTCCTTACGCGGGGAGATTGAGGGCCAGGTCCGCGCGCTGGGAATCGAAGGCAAAGTCGCTTTCACCGGTCTGGTTCCGCCCGCCGAGGTTGCCCGCTATGTCGGCATCATGGATTGTCTGGCCCACCTGTCCTACCGCGAAGCTTTGTCCCGTGCCCTGCCCCAGGCGCTTGCCGCTGGCAAACCGGTGGTCGCCTATGACTTTGACGGTGCGGACGAAGTCTGTTTGGAAAATAAAACTGGTTTTTTGGTCCGCACCGGTGACACGGAAACCGCCGCCCGGAGATTACTGCAACTGGCAAACCAGCCTGAGCTGCGGGAACAATTCGGCCGGTGCGGCCAGGTTTTTGTGCGCGAAAATTTTCCCATCGAAAAAATGGTGGCTGACCAATACCATATTTACCTAAAACTCGCCGCCGCCGGCGGCTGCCGTTCGTGACTTTTCCCTATAATTTTTTTACTGCCGCCTTTGCCGGGGCGTTGTTGACGACGCTGTTGGCACTGCCCCTCTGGCGCCAATGGTGCCTGCGAACGAATTTAGTGGATGATCCGGGACATCGCAAAATTCATGACACGCCAATTCCCCTTGCGGGCGGCCTCGCTGTGCTCACCGGCATCCTGCTGCCACTCATCACTGGTGCGCTGCTGTTAAAATTGGGGATTGTCACCATCGCTTCCACCAATTTGATCACCCACGGTATTGATCGGCGTTCGCTCCAACTCGGTGCCATCACACTCGGGGCTGTTGCCATCACATTTTTGGGCTGGCTGGACGACAAACATGAATTAAAACCACTGGCCAAATTCATCGGCCAATTTCTCGTCGCCCTGCTGGTTGCCAGCGTATGCAAACGCATCACCCTGTTCGTTCACAGTGAGCTTTTCAGCTATGCCATCACCATTCTCTGGCTGCTCACCGTGATGAACGCCTTTAATTTCATGGACAACATGAATGGTCTCTGCGCGGGGATCGGCGCGATCGGCGCGCTGCTTTTTGCGTTCATTGCCGCTGCCAATGGCGAATATCTTGTCGCCCTCACCGGTTTTTTGATGTGCGGCGCCTTGGTCGGATTTTTGCCTTATAATTTTCCGAAGGCAAAATCCTTTCTCGGCGATGCCGGCAGCCATCTCGTCGGTTACCTGCTCGCCGTCATGGCCATTCTACCGCATTTTTACAACCGGCATAATCAACATCCGCTGGCGGTACTGTCGCCATTATTCGTGCTGGCGATTCCGTTGCTGGATCTTGCGCAGGTCACCCTGTTCCGCACCCTCAACAAAAAACCGTTTTGGATCGGCGACACCAATCATCTTTCACATCGCCTCGTCCGCGCTGGCTTGAGCCGGACGCAAGCGGTATTGGTGCTGTGGCTGGTGGCGATCCTTATCGGTGCGATTGCGTGTTATCTCTAAGATCGCCAAGTATTTTAGCGTTACACCGACCTGCACCCCGGTTTTCGTTCGTGTATTCAGTTTGATTCAACATTAAAGTACCTTCGTGAATTCTGTGAAAATTCTCTTCATCGGTGACATCGTCGGCGAACCCGGGCGGCGGGCGGTAAAATTGCTCCTGCCAAAGTTGCGCGAACAACATGCGCTAAATTTCATTATCGCCAACGGTGAAAACTCCGCCGGCGGCAGCGGCATCACGTCGCGCATCGCCGAGGAACTGTTTGAACTGGGCGTGGATGTCATCACGAGCGGTGACCATGTTTGGGATCAAAAGGAAGTCGTGGAATTGCTCGCGAATGAAAAACGTTTCCTGCGCCCGCTCAATTATCCGGTCGGAGTCCCCGGCGGCGGCGCGGGAATTTTTGAAGTCAAAAACTCTCCGTTAAAGATTGCCGTGCTGAACGCGCAAGGCCGGACCTTTATGCCGCCATTGGAAAATCCCTTTCCGCTGGCGCTGGCTGAAGTGAAAAAATTGCGCGAACAGACCAAGATCATTTTTGTCGATTTTCATGCTGAAGCCACTTCCGAAAAAATCGCCTTCGCCCGTTTTCTGGATGGCCAGGTTAGCGCCGTCGTCGGCACCCACACACATGTGCAAACGGCGGATGAACAGATCTTCCCCGGCGGCACCGCGTATTTGAGCGATGCCGGCTTCACCGGCCCGCATGACAGTGTTCTGGGCCGTGAAATTGACCCGATCATCAGACGCTTTCTCACCGGTATGCCGCAACGTTTTGAAGTTGCCAAAAATCGCGTATTACTGCATGGCGCAGTGATTGAAATTGATGCGATTACCGGCAACGCGATCAATATTAAACGTGTTTCGGAAGGAATTTGAACCCGCCGCCTGCCAATTGGATTTGCCCGTCGTCAATTTACGAGTATCTTTATAGTTCGATATCAACATGACAAAACCAGTTTCCAACGGCGAAATTCCCTCCATCCCGCCTGGCGTCAAACTCACGACCCTCGATAATGGCCTGACCATCATCGTGCGTGAAGATCACAGCGCCCCGGTCGTTTCTGTGCAGGCCTGGTGCGCCGCCGGCAGCATTCATGAGGGCCACTGGCTCGGCGCCGGTTTGTCGCACGTATTGGAACACATGCTATTCAAAGGCACCACTTCGCGCCCCGGCAGCCGCATTGATCAGGAAGTGCAGGAAGCCGGCGGTTACATGAACGCCTATACCAGTTTCGACCGCACCGTATATCACATAGATGTGCCGAACACTGGCGCGACCGTGGCCATTGATATTTTGTGTGACATCATGCAGCATGCGACCTTGCCGCCCGACGAACTCGCCAAGGAACTGGATGTCATTCGGCGCGAAATGGATATGGGCCAGGACGATCCCGGCCGCCGTTCTGGCCGCCGGTTATTTGAAACGGCCTATACAAAGAGCCCCTACCGTTTCACCATCATCGGTTATCCTGATATTTTCAACGAATTGAAGCCGGAGAATATCCGGGATTATTACACGGAAAAATACGCACCCAACAATTGCTTCTTCGTCGTTGCCGGCGACTTAAATCCAGACGACGCCATCGCGCAAATCAAAACCGCCTACGCCAAAACCAAATCGCGCGCCTTGCCGCCGGTGGTTTTGCCGCTGGAACCCAAACAGACTGCCGCACGGGAAATCATCGAAGAAGCGAACGTGGAACTCGGCCACCTTCATTTTGCATGGCATATCCCGGAAGTGCGCCATGCCGATGTGCCGATTCTCGACGTGCTTGCTGCCCTGCTGGGCGGTGGCCGCAGCTCACGCCTGTTCCAGCAAGT
>DASYEY010000100.1:0-22508 GCA_036498725.1 Verrucomicrobiia bacterium
CAATTATCGTGAAGTCGGCAAACTCGCGGGCAATCTGGCAGCGGAGGTTTTGAATGGGCGCGACCCGGCCACGGTGCCGATTGATAATGTCGTGCCTGAAATACTGACGATCAACCAACTCGCGCTATCAGGTTTGAAAGACACCTGGATGATTCCCCCTGCCCTGCATGATCAGGCCGATCTCGTCATTGATGCCACCGGGAAACATCATAAGGCTGGCGCCACGGCGGAAATCCCGCGTCCGCCACCGGGAAAAAAATTCAAGATCGGTATCGCCTATTTTGGTCCTGATCCCGGGGCTGAGTCCGATATGCAGGGGCTTTTTGACGGATTGAAAACCTTGGGCTTTGAAGAAGGCAAGAATCTCGAAGTCCGTAAAATGCACGCGCAAGGTGAAATCTCCAACATCCCCGGCGTGCTGCAAACGCTCGATAATTCGGATGTGGATGTGATCATTCCAATGTCCACGCCCTGCATCACGGCGGCCTGCGGCATGGTGAAACAAAAACCCGTGGTCTTCACGTATTGCTATGATCCCATCGCAGCAGGCGCGGGCGAATCATTTACCAACCATTTACCTTTCGTGACAGGCATCGGTTCTTTTCCCCCGGTGGCAGACACGGTGGAACTGATCAAACAATTAGTGCCGGGCGTGCACGCCGTCGGGACGCTTTATAACACTTCCGAAGCCAATTCGCGCAAGGTCATCGAAGTGGCGCGCGGGTTATTTGCGCAACACGGCATCAAGCTGGAAGAAACCGCCATCGTCAATTCCAGCGAAGTGTATCAAGCCGCCCAAGCGTTGGTGGGACGTGACATCCAGGCCATTTGGATCACCGGCGACAACACGGCACTGCAAGGTTTTGATGGCATCGTCAAAAATGCCCGGGCGGCGAAACTGCCGCTCATCATCAACGACCCGGAATTCACCGCCCGCGGCGCGCTGGCGTGCGTCGGCCTGGGATTTTATCAGAGTGGCTTCGCGACCGCGAAGCCCTTGGCGCGCGTGCTCATGGGTGAAAATCCGCGCGACATCCCCATCGAAAATGTTTCCACCAAAACGCTCGTACTGAATCGGGAGGTCGCCCAGACCTTGGGCGTGACCTTTCCCCCCGCATTGATCCAGGCCGAACAGGCGCAAAATGCGGCCCGGAAAGTTTCCACCCCGCTCGCTAAAAAATGGCAGATCGCCGAAGTCACTTATTCCGATACACCGAACGTTGAAGACGCGTTGCATGGCGTAGCCGCCGGTTTCAAGGAAGCCGGACTGGTTGAAGGCCGCGATTACGAATTAAAATTGCGCAACGCCCAGGGCGACATGGCCACCTTGAACACGATCATGAATGCCGCCGTCACGGACGGCTCGGATTTGATCCTGACCGCGACCAGCCCTGCCTTGCAAGCCGCGTTGAAGCAGGCACAAAACACGCCGGTCGTCTTCACGCTCGTCGCCAATCCGTTCATCGCTGGTGCAGGAAAAGCGGATGCCGACCATCTGCCGAATGTCACCGGCTGTTATTTTGTCAGCCCCTTCGATGAAATGATGGTTGCCTTGAAACAATGCATCCCCGGGTTAAAAACCATTGGAACCCTTTACGCCCCCGCCGAAATCAATTCAGTTTTCTTCAAGGAGAAATGGACTGAGGCGGCGAAAAAGGCCGGTCTGGAAGTGGAAGTAGTCGGGGCCAGCTCCAGCGGTGAAGTGCCGGACGCCGCGCTGGCGTTGTGCAACCGGAATATCGGGGCATTCTGCCAGATTTCTGACAGCCTCAGCAGTGCGACCTTTGCCAGCATCGTGCAAGTGGCGAAACGGGCGAAGATTCCATTGTTTGCTTTCAGCAGCCAGCAGGCGCAGTCTGGCGCCGTGGTGTGTGTCGCCCGTGATTATTTTGACAATGGCCGCAGTTCAGCGGCGCTCGCGGCCCGCATTATGCGCGGCGAAAATCCCGCCACTATTCCATTCGGACAGGAACAGAGCTTGAAGGTTTTCGTCAACTTGCAGGCGGCAGCGGCCAACAACCTCACCATCCCCGAAGCCATTGTCAAAAAAGCCGATGCCGTCATTGGCCTGGATGGCAAATTTATCCAACCTGTGGCCGCCCAACCCAAACCTATCGTCAAAGCCACCAAGCCAACCGCTCCGGCGCCGCTGGCCAAGAAGTGGAAAATCCGTTTCGTTGAATATGTGCAGGTCACGGATGTGGAAGACACCGAACGGGGAATTTTTGCCGGGCTGGAGCAAGCGGGGCTGGTGCGCGACCGGGATTACGAAGTTAAAATCAGCAATGCGCAGAATGACATGCCCACTTTGAGCGCGCTGGTGGATAGTGCTGTCTCCGAAGGGGCCGACCTCATCGTTCCCATTTCGACGCCCGCCCTTCAGGCCGCCATCCGGCGGGCCGGTTCGGTGCCGATCGTTTTCACGTATTGCGCCAATTCAGCCATGGCGGGCGCGAGTAAAACGCTCACGGATCACCTGCCGAATTTGACTGGTGTGGAAAGTCCCGGCGCTTATAAAGATCTCATCGCGATGGTGCAAGAATGTCTGCCGAATGCAAAGTCAGTCGGGACCATTTTTGCCCCATCCGAAGTGAACACGGTTTTTCACAAGGAACAGATCATCAAGGCAGCGACCGCAGCGGGCATCAAAGTGGAAGCCGTTCCGGCGGAAACCGGACCGGAAGTTTCCGATGCCGCCCTGGCGGTAAGCAATCGCAAGATCGACGCCATTTGCCAGATCGGCGGCAATCTCACCGCCTCGTCATTTCCCAGCATCGCCCGCGCCGCTTACTCGGCCAAGCTGCCGCTGTTCGCTTCCCTCAGTTCGCAGGCAGAAGCGGGCGCGGCCGTGGTCGTGGCGCGGGATTATTATGATTCCGGCGTCGACACCGGTTTGATGATGGCCCGGGTCATGCGCGGCGAAAAAACCGCTGATATCCCGATCGAGGTTTTCACCAAAACCAAGATCATCGTCAATCTTAACGGCGCCAAGGCCTGCGGCATGACCATCCCAGCCTCCGTGCTGAAACGTGCCAGTGCGGTCATCGGCGGCCCAAAATAAATCAACGAAATTAAAAACCTATGGAAATCCAAAAAGTAAAAAATGGCGATCAACTGGAATTCAAACTGCAAGGCCGGCTGGACGCATATTGGTCGGATCATTTGTCCGCTTCCATCGAGGAATCCATCCACAGCGGCTGGCACAAGATTCAATTGAACCTGGCACAGGTGGATTATCTTAGTTCCGCCGGCATTCGCGTGCTTTTGAAATTCTACAAACAACTGAGCGCCATCAAAGGCTCGCTCAGCGTCATCCAGCCCTCCGAAAGTGCTCGCGCCATTCTGACCATGGCGGGATTGGCGCAGGTATTGATCCGTGATTCCGCGACGTCAGCCGTGGCGCCCGCGCGCGTGGCCGCAGGTCCGGTGCGGATGGAAAAAGGCATTGGGATTTATAACATCCACGAAATTGCGCCCGGGGCGACGTTGAAATGCACATTTGTTGGCGATCCCGGAAAACTGGAAAGCGGCGCTTTCACCAGTTGCGAAAACATTCAATTTCCTGAGTCCACCTTCGGTCTGGGCCTCGGCGCCTTCGGTTCGGATTTTGCAGACGCCAGCGAACGCTTCGGCGAATTTCTTGCCCTGGCCGGCACGGCAATTTATTTGCCGACCAACGGCACGAGCGTCCCGGATTTCATGATCTCGGAAGACGCCTTCGTGCCGGAAATGAAAGCGCTCTACGCGCTCGCGGGCAAAGGTCAGTTCGCCAAGATGATCCGCTTCGACGCCAAGTCGGAACCGCCGGGGGTCATCCCGTTGTCCGACCTCGCCGAAATGGCCCTGGACGCGTGTAATTCTGATCTGGTGGGCTTCGCCATGATCGCTGAATCAGCGGGGCTGGTCGGCGCGGCCTTGCGGCAATCGCCGGTTAAAAGCGCGGCGGGTGAATCACGTTTGAATTTCCCGGCCATCCGTGATTGGTTGAGCTTTACGGGCGAACGCACCTTCGACCGCACAGTCTGCCTCGTCGTGGGCGTCGTTTCCCGCCAGGAAGTCGCCCAATTGAAATCTATTTTGCGTCCCGTGGGCAATGGCATCATGACGAATGGGCATTTTCATGCCGCCGTCTTCCCGTATCGCCCCTTGCAACGCGGCGAACTCGATCTGACCGCGACGGTCAATGAATTGTTTGCCACCGACCGGGCGCAAAGCATTCTGCATCTGCTGCCGGATGACCGTGATCTGGTCGGCAGCGGCCAGAGTGAATTTCTGCGGGGCGCCCTCTGGGTCGGTCCCATCTCCGATCTTACCGGAAAATTATGAACCTGTTGATCGGCGCCTTCACCATCGGCCTGATTCTCTCCCTGCTTGCGCTGGGAGTTTATATCAGTTTCCGTATCTTCAACTTTCCGGACATCACTGCGGAAGGTTCCATCACCTTGGGCGCATCGATCGCCGCCATTCTGTTGGTGAAAGGTTGGAATCCGTTGCTGGCAACTGTGATCGCCTTTGGCGGCGGATTGTTGGCAGGCGCGACCACGGGCATCTTGCATACAAAATTCAAGATCCATGGACTGCTGTCCGGCATCCTGGTCATGACGGCGCTGTATTCGATCAATCTGCACGTCATGGGCCGGAGCAACGTACCGTTGCTGTCTGAACCCACCCTCGCCGTATATGCCGAAAATTGCGGCCAAAAAATATTGGGCGACAAACCGCTCAAGTTATTGCATTGGGAGATCAATGTCGGGGACGCCTCGGTTTTGATCGCATCCCTGCTCGGTATCACCGTCATCGGCACCCTGCTCTACCTGTTTTTTCGCACAAACATCGGCACTTCCATGCGCGCCACGGGCGATAATCCGCAGATGATCCGCGCCTTGGGCGTGAACGTGGAAAATTACATCGTTCTGGGTCTGGCGCTGTCGAATGGCTTGATCGCCCTCTCCGGCGCGTTGCTGGCACAATATCAGGGATTCGCTGATGTCCAAATGGGCATCGGCATGGTGGTGTGGGGCTTGGCGAGTGTGATCATTGGCGAAGCGTTGGTTGGGTCCGCCAGCCTGGGCCTGCTCATTACCGGAGCCGTAATGGGTTCCGTGCTGTTCCGCTTGCTGGTCGCCATCGCCCTGCGCTGGGGCTTGAACCCGAACGATTTGAAATTGATCACCGCCATCTTCGTCTTCGCCGCGCTCGTCCTGCCCGGCTTCGCGCGCAAATTAAAAAGGAAACGGGTGGCTTATGCTTGAAATTCGCACCATCTCAAAAACCTTCAACCCCGGCACGCCCAACGAAGTCCGGGCGTTGCAACGGATCAGTTTGACGATTGAAGAAGGTTCCTTCGTCGTGGTGTTGGGCACCAATGGTTCCGGTAAAACCACCCTGCTCAATGCGATCGCCGGCACCTTTGCTGTGGATCACGGCACCATCGAACTGGCTGGCACGAACGTCACCCGCTGGCCGGAACATCGGCGCGCCAAATTCATCGGCCGCGTCTTTCAAAATCCGTTCAGCGGCACCGCACCGACAATGTCCATCGCGGAAAACTTGGTATTGGCCGCACGCCGCGGCCAGCCCCGCGGTTTGGGTTGGGCTTTGAAATCGTCCTTCCGCGATCAACTGCGCGACCGCGTCCGCTCTTTGAACATGGGTTTGGAGGACCGCATTGACAACGCCATCGGCAGCCTTTCCGGCGGTCAACGCCAGGCGCTCACGCTGTTGATGGCGACCTGGTTGAAACCCAAATTGTTATTGCTGGACGAACATACCGCCGCTCTTGATCCCAAAAGCGCCGACCAAGTCATCCGGCTCAGCGACAAGATCATCGCCCGCGACAAGCTGACCACGTTCATGGTCACGCACTCGATGCAACAAGCCGTCAATCTTGGCGACCGCATCATCCTCATGCATCGCGGCCAGATCTTGCACGACCTGCGAGGCGCCGAACGTCAACGCGCCCGCGTGGAAGATTTGTTGGCACGTTTTGAAGAAATTCGTCGCCGCGAACTGCTGGATGCTTCGGCTGCGGAAATGTTGCGTCGCAATTACATTTAAGAACTTGCCTGAAAATAAGGCTGCACGCCAAATCGTCCTCATGGTCGCCCTCGTCCTCATCCTCACCCGCTCGTGAAAATTCGAGAATGACGATGACGATGAGGACGAGGATGAATCGGGGATGTCAAAAATTATCCAGACAAGCTTTAAGAAGTTGGTGCCGGTGGTCGGACTCGAACCGACACGACTGTTTAAGGTCCCAGGATTTTAAGTCCTGTGCGTCTGCCATTTCGCCACACCGGCAACTCTTGATTTACGGGCAAATTCGTACTGGCAGCAATTGCCCGCAATTGCGGGCCACTAATTTCGCAAAAGTTTCCAACGGGCGCAAGCCAGCGATTCAAGCATTGTGAATCCATGATGTCAGCCCGTTGCCTGTCGAGTGGAGCCATGCTCGCGCTCCGGCTTTATTTTCTTTGGCCAACACCGATGGAGCGCGGAGCATTGCTGCTCCGCTCGGTGATTGGTCCTATCGAAAGGGTCATGGCTCTATTGATTCGGCAGTAACCCTTCCAACGGCGAATTTGCAGTCTTTGCTGGCCAAAATCTGAGGTCATGATTTTTTCAAAAAAATGTTGGACAAGCCGTTGCGTCCAATGCAGTCTCGAAATCACAAAATAGGATAGGTGGCAAAAACTGCGGCCTAGTAATTGTTAGGCGACTTAGTTTGTTTTAATACAATATGAAAAGCTTTTGTGAAGATCTGATTTCTCAACCAAATGCTATGGAAGCCCGCGAGTGGCTTCAGATCGGAAGCAAGCGCGGATTTGCGCCGGTCACACTCGGCGAGTTGCATTCCACCGAGGAGTCGCTGGCACTTGTTGATAAAGCATACGCAGCAGGCGCAGTTCGAGTCACCGCTGTTGAGATTGCTGACTACGCTGCTTTTGGCACTGAAAACAAGGGCAAGCTTTCGCAAAACACAGGCAAGCTTGTCATCGAACTTCCGGATGATGAGCCAGAGCGAACCGACACGCTGACATGGGCTGGCCAGATTGCAGAGGAGCAAGGATTCGATGCTACAGAGGATGAAGGACAGAGGTATGCTTTTGTCATGCTAGATTAGAGAGCCGTTGCCTAACACAAAGATAAGCCGCAAGCGGAAGGCTTAGATAATAATGCCCAACAATTGTTGGGCATCATCACAAACCGATGAGAAATCGAGCACAAAAATTCTTTGCCTTCGCAGCCTTCGCAGCCTCAGCTATATAAGTACGTTTGGGCAGGTTGCTTTGATTGTTTTTCCCAGTGGAACATCGAGTGTGGTGTTTAGGCTCACAAATGACACAACCAATACTATTCGTTTGCCGTCGGCTGGTTATGTGTCATTGGATTCTTATATTTGCATCAATAAGAATCCAGCATACGCGATTTCCCATCGTCCGGAAATTGATGTGGACTCTGGCTTACCCGCGACTGGCGGGAAGTTGGAACAAATTGGATGCTTGCTTCGCACCATACTTGGTAAGAACGTTTGAAGATTCACACTCTCGAGCCAGGAAAGACGTTAAGCATCATTTGCAGTCTTGGCCCGTCGAAAAATTTGATTTTGATCAATACCAATACGGTGCTTCAGTTCCGGTTGCTAATTCCCCGTGATTGGGCTGAAGAGTATGATTTACAAATTCTGTGACTTGTGCGTAACAGAATTTGCAAAACAGACTGCAAAATGAGCTTAATGCCGCCACCGCGCTGGATCCAATGGCTACCCGCCTTGAATTTCGCCTGAACATGAAATTTGATTGTCACGATTGCATTTCGGAGTCACTGTCTAGTATCTGCGGCTCAGGTTTGGATTGTTAGGCCACCACCATGAACACATCAGAAAATAAGCCCGAAAACCCTTGGGGTGAGAGTCAACCCGTGAAGTTACTGCGAGACGGCTGGGCGCTTCATAGCTTTCCCAACTCGGCGGTCGTGGTTGCACTTCCGCCCGGCGTGACCGTGCTGTTCGATGACAAAGGGGTGCTCCAAGGATTCGCGCGCGGGCTGGGACGGTTTTTTACTGCGACGCTACATACGAATCCCAAGTTCACACAGAGCAAAGACTTGGCGCTCAAGTTCGTCGAGAACCTAGCCAAGAAGAAGGGAGCTCAGGCGGTTGATGTTGCGACGTATAGGTATTTCATTGACCCGACGGAGGGGCGCGAGGGTTCGCGTATTGTCACGTTCTGTGTCATTGGCATTCCCGGCGCGGTGGTCGTTGTATCCTTGAGCGGTCAGCCGGATTCGCCGCCATCCGAACTTATTGAGAGTATCCGTGATGCCATCCCTCAGATTATTGGTGAGTTGGTATGAGTGGCCTAACACCGCGCTGGGGCCAACGCCGTTGGCGTTGGCCGTTCCGCTATCGCGGTTCACGTTGGAGTTCCGGCGTGGCTCAGTTCTTGGTCGTTAGGCCGCCGAACGCATGAGAGCTATTTCATGGATTCTAGCAATCTTGCCACCAGTATTTTTATTGGTGACTTTAGCTTTCATTAATTCAGAAGATGTCGGAAATGTTGTGGCTTGGATTTGGATTGGATGCAGCGTCGGATGTCTCGGCTGGGGCATTTTTATCTTCCGGCGTTTTCGGAGATTGGCTCTGACTTGCGTTGCCGTCGGAGCATTCAACGTCATCCTTGTCATTTTGTTACCGGTTGTTGCCTATTTGCGGATGAAGCATAGAATATGAGCGGTTGGCCTAGGGTGTGTCTTCAAACCATTTTTTGAGAATAGCCCAGGATAAGCGTGGGCTAAGCATGCGAGTCCCAGCGGGACGAAAGAATTTTTCTGCCGTCCCTCCGGGACTTTTTATTCAGCTAGCATGCCAACCCAGCCTTAAAAGGCTGGGCTAGCATCAAAAAACGCCTTCGTTGCGAATAAAACACCACTTTGAAAACACGCCTTAAGCCACCGGCTGTTCATGGATTTGTTTACAGTCTTTGCTGGCCGAAAATCCGAGGTCATGATTTCTTCAAAAATATGTTGGACAAGCCATTACGCTCAATGCAGTCTCGAAATCATGAAATATGATCGGCTGCAAAAACTGCGGCCTAGTAATTGTTAGGCCACTTGACGCATGATTACTTCCGAAAAGCTGGCGGTCTATTGCGAGTTTAGCGGCGACGATGATGGTTGGTCGAGAGCCGGTTGCCCGAAAGGCGACGTTTTTGATGATGGAGATTGGGTTGCTATTCGGAATTTGACGCAAGAGCTTACGATGTTGAAGCGGAGTCTTGTGAGCAGAGAGTATGGCGAGCAGATTCGGCAGCGACTTTCGGAGATGACCGCAGACCAAGACACAGCACGAGCATTATTTGAGATGGCATGACACTGTGGCCTAACACATCACCGGAGCATCTAACGCGGATTACGCCTTCGGGTTCACGACAAGCCACACGTTGCGGTTGTATTTCGGTTGGCGGCGGTTCAGCTTGTGGTTGTTAGACCGACTCGCACGCTATGGCTAAATTTGAATTTTATCAGATGGTTCGAGTCGTTCGTGCTCCTTCTCGAAAGGACGCGGCTTGGTTATCTGACAGAAAGTATCGTTCCCCGAAAATCGGGGACACTGGAGCCGTAGTTGAGGTTTATTTAGACCCACGCGAAGCTTACTGCGTTGAAGCGGTCGCACCAGATGGCAAGATCGAGTGGCTAGTTGATTTTTTGCCGGATGAGTTGGAGTCAGCCTGAGACACCGTCGGCCTAACACAGCGCTGAAGCCAACGGCGTGGACGCCTTCCGACTCACGCTTCGGCCACAACTTGTTCTTGTTTTTCATTGGCCGTGGCTCAGCTTTTGGTCGTTAGGCGACTTTGCACGTATGGAATCAAAACAACCAAATCCGAGTTGGAAGGCCCAGCTTCGTTACGGGAAGATTCAGACGCCTTTCCATCATTTCACTGCCTTGGCAGAGGGGACGGTTGACGAGTTGGCTGATGGGTTTGAGTGTCCTTCGGGCAGTGCGTGGATGGCCATGAAAACTTGGGCATCGTCAGCAGATGAGTCTGCTGATATGATTCGCGTGATTGGTAGACAGATTGGGTTTACGGTGACTGGTAGGATTCACATTTACGAGACAGAGCCGACCAAGCCACCGGGAGACAAACCACACGGTTATGACATCGGATTTACACCATTTGACCCAACCGCCTAATACCGCGCTGGCCAACGGCGTGGACACCTTCCGGTTCACGCTTCGGCCACAGATTGCTCTTGTTTTTTCTTGGCCGTGGCTCAGTTTTGGATCGTCAGGCGGAAAGGATATAAATATATGTCTGAACTAGATTACGATAAGATGGTTCTTCTTGATGCCGAGGATCTCGCTGAGGCGGGTATTCGTAAGGCATACGAGTCATTGTTACCTGAGCTTCAAAAACATGTGCCACAACCCGCACAGATTGAAGAAGTGATTGACAACGGTGTTGGCAAGTATGCAGTCAAGTGCGGTGCTAGGGAGTTTGTCATCTACGCGCCAGACTTAGATGATAAGAGAGGCGAGAGTTGGGGCAGAGCTACCGTCGCGTTCTTCACCATTGTTAACGACCAGTTGGCCCACTCGCAGTATCGCTTTTACGCTATTAACGGAGGCAATGATTTGGGAGGCATGTTCCTCACGCCATCGCAAGCGGTGGCCGCACAGAAAGCTCTTCCTACCAAGACAGATTGGCCTTATTTTCCAAAAGATGAGCCGGACTGGTATGGTGCATATCACTGATTATCCAGAATTTGTTCCGCCTGACACATCACTGGAGCCAACGCCGGTTGGCGCGGGCCGTTCCGCTGCGCGGTTGGCATCGCAGGCCCGGCGTGGCTCAGTTCTTGGCCGTTAGGCCGCAACTTTCATGCGATAGCATTGTTTAACCATTGATATGAAAAATACACTACTGGCAGTTCTATTCGGCGCAGTCATACTTGCGTCTGGTTGCGCCACATCACGTTCTCACACTACCGCCTGGGATTATAAGGTTCTCACTGGCTATGTTCCTTCTGACATTGAGACCAGATTAAACACATTAGGCAGTGACGGATGGGTTGTTGTTTCGTCCACAACCAAGTCAGATCAAAACAACCAGTCAGAGGTTATTGTGATTCTTAAACGGCACAAATAATCAGATACGAGTTTTACAGCCTAACACACACTGGAACCAACTCCGATCATGCTTTCCGCGTTGACATCACTTGTGCGGCGCGGCTCAGTTATTTGCCGTTAGACATCACACACCATGCTCGACACAGCTACTATAGACCGCTTTGAAAACGCACTCCCAGTGGGATTCAGTGCACTACGGGAATTGGCGATGAGCATGGCGAGCGAAGGTTTGAGTCAGGCAGCCATCTACCATGCTTTTGATTCATTTGGCCACTATCTCAAAGATGCTGGTCGTGATCCATTCGAGCGGGTGATGGTATGGGGTTCGATTGAGAACATCGTAGGTTGGAGAAGTCGAGACAGTTGGTGGTTCGACCACACTCTTAGTTTAGAAGAAATCAATGAATATCGGAAAGCGATGGCTTATCAAACATCTCCGCACTGTTTCTATTTCGATGAAGATGCCTAACCATGCGCTGCAGCGAACCCGGCTTGGAAATCGTGGTTGCAATCTACACGCCCCGTAAGCAGGGTGGCTGGCCTTTAATCGCTAGGCCACGTTCGGCGCATCATCATCGGAACCAGCAAGAATCCTCCAACCAGATTGTCTCCACATACCTCACCGGCAGATTTTTGAATTTACCGCGTCCTTTTGAGCAGCAAATTACGCATTGTATTGCTAGGCTGATTCGTCGCGTCGTTTTGAGATTGTTCGGAACGCCGGCAGAATGAGCATTAAATCCAGGAAACAGACCTCTTTCCGTTTTGATCTCACCCATCAAGGAAGGATGATTTGCCTGATACTATGAGTGATTCTCCCAATCGTGATCTGGTGGTTTTTTCGGAAGCCATCGATTTGACCGCCGCTGAACGTGCCGCGTTTTTAGAACGTGCCTGCAGCGGAGATGAGGCCTTGCGTCAACGGGTCGAAGCCTTGCTCCAAACCCACGATCGGATCGGGGATTTTCTGGAACAATCCATCCACCCAACGGCAGCGGAAGCTCGTACCGGCGCTTTTACCGGTGAAAAGCCCGGCGACCGCATTGGTCGCTACAAATTATTACAGCAAATCGGCGAAGGCGGTTGCGGCATCGTTTACATGGCGGAACAGGAGACCCCGGTTCGGCGGCGGATCGCCTTAAAGATCATCAAGCCGGGCATGGACACCAAGAACGTGATCACCCGCTTCGAAGCCGAACGTCAGGCACTGGCTTTGATGGATCATCCGAACATCGCGAAAGTGTTTGATGCGGGTGCAACGGAATCTGGCCGCCCCTATTTCGTCATGGAACTCGTGCGGGGAATCAAAATCACGGAATACTGCGATCAGAATGCCCTGACGACCGAAGAACGGTTGAAACTTTTCATCCAAGTTTGTCGTGCGGTGCAGCATGCGCATCAAAAAGGCGTCATTCATCGGGATATCAAGCCTTCCAATATTTTAGTGACCACATCCTTTGAAGGCGTGGCTTTGCCGGTGGTGATTGATTTTGGCATCGCCAAGGCAACCACCAACCAGCAGTTAACGGACAAAACCCTTTTCACGGCGTTTGAAATGTTCATCGGCACGCCGGCTTACATGAGTCCCGAGCAGGCGGCACTGAGCAACTTTGACGTGGACACACGCACAGACATTTACAGCCTGGGCGTGCTGCTCTACGAATTATTGACCGGCTCGACCCCGTTTGACGTGGATGAATTGATGAAGACGGGTCTCGACGAAATCCGTCGCGTGATCCGGGAAGAAGAACCGGTCTGCCCTTCCACCCGTTTAAGCAAGCTGAACGGGAAGGAATTGACGACGGTGGCCCAACATCGCAAGTCCGAGCCGCCCAAACTCATCCGAACCGTTCGCGGTGACTTGGATTGGATCGCGATGAAGGCCTTGGAAAAAGATCGCACGCGTCGCTACGAAACGGCCAATGGCCTGGCGGTCGATATCCAAAATTATCTGGCCAATGAGGCGGTCTTGGCCCGGCCGCCCAGTACCATTTATAAATTACAAAAGATTGTTTGGCGGAATAAATTGTTATTTGCCGGCATCTCCTTGATCGCGGTGCTGCTCGTCCTAAGTTTGGCGCTTGTCTCAGCCTCGCTCGCCAAGGAACGTCAGGCACGTCGCGAAGCGCAAACAGAAGCTGCCAAGAGCCGGCAGGTCACTCATTTTTTGGAAAACATGCTGCGGGGCGTCGGACCATCTGCCGCACAGGGCAGAGACACGACCATGTTGCGGGAAATCCTGGACAAAACCGCGGATCAAGTCAGTAAAGAGCTGATCGGACAACCGGCAGTGGAAGCCGAATTGCGCGGCCTCATTGGCCAGGTTCTCGAGGAAGTGGGCGAGCATGAACAGGCGGAAAAAATGGATCGTTCAGCTCTGGCACTGAATCAAAAGTTATTTGGTTCAGAAAACCTGGATACGGCCGCTTCCCTTAATAACTTGGGACTGGTCCTCTGGCGGGAAGGCAAGTTGGACGAGGCGGAACAGATGTCGCTCAAGGCGCTGGCCATACGACGTCATCTCCTGGGTGAAACCAATTCGGAAGTGGCGACGACCATTAACAATCTAGCGAATGTTTACCGCGTACAACGCAGGCTTCCGGAGGCGGAAGCGCTCACGCAACAGGCATTGGGAATCAGGCGAAAATTGTTCGGGAACGAAAGTTTGGAAGTGGCAGATTCACTTCGCCATTTAAGCATTGTTTTGGCCGATGAAGGCAAACCGGTGGAAGCGGAGGCGGTCGCGCGCGAGGTTCTTGCCATACGCCAGCGATTGCTCCAGAGTAATGATCGGTTACTGGCCTCATCCCTCGATGATGTGGCGTGGGCAGCCGGTCTCAATGGTAAACATGATGAAGCTGAATCGTTGGAAAGACAGTCCTTGGAAATAAAACGGAAGATCCTGGGTGACACGCATCCGGACGTGGCCAAATCAATATTTCTGATCGGCGAACGCCTGGCGCAGCGGGGAAAACTGACTGATTCTGATGCCGTATTGAATGCAGCCCTTTCGATTCAACTCAAATTATTGGGTGAGAATAGTCCGGATACACTTTACACGCTCCGCCGTCTGGCCTGGACCTATGAGAGCGAAGGCAAATGGCCCGAGGCAGAACTGACGCATCGCGAGAGCTTGAAAATTTGGCGTCAACGGGCTGGTGCGGAAGGGTCGGACACGTTGCTGGCGGCGGAAGGACTGGCTCGCGCCTTGATTAACCAAAATAAATTTGACGAAGCCAGGCAAATCCTTAATGAAATGCTGACGCCCTCGTTGATCAAGAATCCGGCCAGCGTTGACCTGCTGATTTTGCGGCAGGATCTGTTGGGACGCCAGGGATACTGGCAGGAAGCAGCCAACGACGCCACCTTGGTCGTCAAATATCAACCCACGGATCATTACTGGCATCATATTCTGGCCGGACTGTTGGCAATAACCCATGACCGCGCCGAATATGAACCGTTCTGCCAGCAGACTCTCGCGCAGTTTACCAATACGACAAATCCTTACATTGCCGAGCGCGTTGCCAGTGATTGTTTGATCCTGCCACATTCGGGGGCGGACTTGCACCTGGTGGATCAATTGGCAAATGTCGCCGTCGCCGGTGGAACGAACAACGCGGGCGGATTGCCCTGGTTCCAAGTCGCCAAGGCGCACTCAAGTTATCGGTTGGGACATTTTGCTGAGGCGATTGATTGGGCAACAAAATCCCTGATCAATTCTGACGATTGTGTAAAGGCACACGCCTACGCCATTCAAGCGATGGCGTATTGGCAGCTTGGCCAAGTGGAAGCGGCGCAAGCCGCCTTGGCGAAAGGAACCAGCCTCGCTCCGGGCAAATCAAATGACCAGCCGCCGAAAAATATTGGCAGCCAATGGGCAGCCTGGATTTTTGCCTGGGTTTCATTGGACGAAGCCACGACTCTGATTCAGCCCGTCGCTACGATTGGAAACAGCGCAAAAGTCATCAAGAATTAACAAAGTTCAAGTTGTTTGGAACTTAACATGATTGATAACCTCCCATCGCCTTTGTGTGAGAAAATGAGCGATGCTACCCTATTGTTGCAGGCGGTGGAACAGGGCGATCCCAAAGCCGCCGACCGGCTGCTGGAACTCGTTTACGATGAGTTGCGTCGACTGGCGACCAGCAAGATGGCTCGCGAATCGCCCGGACAGACCATTCAACCCACGGAATTGGTCCATGAAGCCTGGTTGAGACTGGTGGGTTCCAAGCATCCCAATTTTGAAAATCGCGCGCACTTTTTTTCTGCCGCCGCCGAGGCGATGCGCCGGATCCTGATCGATCGCGCGCGTCGCAAACTCGCCGTCTGCCACGGCGGAGGCTATGAACGGGTCAATATGGAGGGGCAAGATCTGGCGGCTCCCGATGCGGACCAGGAGCTGCTGGACGTTCACGATGTTTTGGACAAGCTGGCAAAGGATCATCCCGTGCCCGCCGAGCTGGTTAAGCTGCGCTATTTCGCCGGGATGACCAATGAAGAAACCGCGCAGGTTCTGGGCATTTCGGTAACCACGACAAAAAAATATTGGGCGTTTGCCCGCACCTGGATTTTGCACGAGATCAAAAAGTCATAATCAGGTTTCTCCTCCCTGCGGTTCTTAAAACTGTGGCTGATTGTCATTGGGGGCGAATGCGGCTGCCGTCTTCATCCTCGTCCTCATCGTCATGCTCGTCCTCGAGTTTGCCTGCACTTTTTAGTTAGAGACTCGTCACCTACAAGATCAGCCTTAACACGGCCGTGGTTAGTGGGTGGCTTTGGTCGCGCTGCGACCAAAATCGCCGCCGAGCGTAGCGTCAGGCGGCGAAAAAAACGTTCAGCAATCAGCCACGCCACAAAGTGACTGCGGTGCAGTCATAATAGGTCGCAGCGCGACCCATTCCACCCACTTGGGAGTTTGAGGAAGCACCTTGGTAACTTCACAAGAAATTCAGGAATAAAAAATTCCTAAAAAATTCCGACCTCTTTTCCCTGAAATCCCGCTTTGGTTGATGACGGCGATTTCGACTTAACCAGCGCCGGTTGATTTGGCGAAAAAACCCGGCTTGAAAAATTCCTGCCGGATTAAAACTGAATTTAACGGAGATCAATCATGTTACTCACATATTTCACGCTCTTACATGTCATCATAAGCATAGCCGCCATTCTTTCGGGGTTGGTTGTCGTATTTGGCTTGATTGAAAGAAAGCAACTCGACGGTTGGACAAGTGGCTATCTGACGGCTGCCACGCTAACGAGCGTGACCGGATTCTTCTTTCCGTTTCATGGTCTTACGCCGGCTTTGGCGATGGGATTGCTTTCACTGCTCATCTTGATAATGACAAGTTACGCCCGTTACGTACGTCGCCTGGCGGGTGGCTGGCGCAGAATTTATGTGATCGGGGCGGTGACGGCACTTTACCTCAATGTATTCGTCCTGATCGTTCAGCTCTTCATGAAAGTGCCCGCGCTAAAAGCGCTTGCACCCAAGCAAAACGAACCTCCGTTTGCCATAACGCAATTGGTCGTTCTGGGGCTGTTCATCGCGCTGGGCACACTGGCATTGATCCGATTTAAAAACAGTTCGTCACCAATCATTCCTTCACCAGAAACCAATTAAAATCATTTCCATCATGAATAATTCATTAAAAAACAAACGCGCACTCATCACCGGCGGCAGCCGTGGCATTGGCGCCGCCATCGTTAAGCGTCTCGCTCAGGAAGGCGTTCACGTGGCGTTCACCTATGCGAATTCACCTGATCGGGCCAACGAAATGGTCAAGGTCGCCCACGCACTTGGGGTCAAAGCGATTGCCATCAAAGCCGATAGCGCCGATGCGAATCAAATCGTCGCCGCGGTCGAACGCACAGTTCAAGAATTTGGCGGCGTTGACATCCTGGTCAATAACGCGGGCGTACTCACGCTTGGCCCGATTGATACGTTTGCCCTCGCCGATTTTGACCGGACGCTGGCCGTCAATGTCCGCGCGGTATTTATCGCGACTCAGGCAGCGGTCAAACATATGCAGTCGGGTGGACGCATCATCAACATCGGCAGTTGCAATGCAGAGCGCATGCCGTTTTCCGGCGGAGCCGTTTACGCCATGAGCAAGTCAGCCCTCGTTGGATTGGTCAAGGGACTCGCACGCGATCTGGGTTCCCGGGGAATCACCGTCAATAACGTCCAACCCGGCCCGATTGATACCGAGATGAATCCGGATAACAGCGATTTTGCCAAAATGCTTAAGCAGCAAGTGATGGCGCTCCCGCGTTATGGCACCGCTGACGAGATCGCGGCGATGGTTGCCTATCTTGCGGGTTCGGAAGCGGGTTACGTCACCGGCGCCAGCCTCACCATTGATGGTGGATTTAACGCCTGACGCGCTGTCATCTCCAAAAACTTCACATTTCAACTTAGTAACCAAATAAAAATATCATGAACCAATATCACAAACTCTACACGCCGGCAGATACCGCCATCGTGTTCATTGATCATCAACCGCAGATGCTCTTTGGCGTGGCCAATGCCGATCGCGCGACGCTCATCAACAACGTCACGCTCCTCGCCAAGGTCGCCAAAGAATTCAACGTGCCGTCCGTCATCACTGCCGTGGAAACTGAATCTTTCAGCGGTTACGTCTGGCCGCAATTGCTCGATGTGTTTCCCGGTCAAACGGTGATCGAACGCACTTCAATGAACTCCTGGGATGATGCCGGTTTTCGCAAGGCCATCGAAGCCACGGGGAAAAAGAACATCATTTTGACCGGGCTATGGACAGAAGTATGCGTCACCTGGCCCGCCATCGAAATGTTGGGCGCCGGCTACAACATTTATGTCGTCGAAGATTGTTGCGGTGCGACTTCACCGGCTGCCCAGGAAGCTGCTCTGTCGCGCATGGTACAGGCGGGAGCCGTCCGCCTGACGACGATTGGAGCCCTGCTTGAATTTCAGCGCGATTGGAAAAACAAGGAACATTACAACGCGTTGATGGGACTGCTCAAGCAACAGGCCGGAGCCTATGGCATCGGCGTCGAATACGCCTACACGATGGTGCATCACGCACCGCAATCCGCGCAGAAACCACAGATCGTGCCCAAGAAATAACCCAGCTTCCAAAAACCAAACCTATATGATTACTCGATCATTCCGGCATAGACGCAACTTCTTTGCTCACATAATTAAGTTTGCCGCGCAGTTGTTAACTTGCGCTACGCTCACCGCCACGGCTGGTAAAATCCCGGCTGGCTTTACCGAACATTTCGCCGAGGTCAATGGTACCCGGCTGCATTACTTCATTGGCGGCACGGGAAGTCCGGTGGTGTTGCTGCATGGTTACGCCGAGACGAGCCACATGTGGCTGCCGATCATGCCATTGCTTGCCGAACACCATACCGTCATCGTTCCCGATTTGCGTGGTGCGGGCGATTCTGCCAAACCTGAGTCAGGCTACACCAAAAAGAACATGGCCGTGGATATTCACGACCTCGTCACTTCGCTTGGTTTCAACCACGCACAAATCGTCGGTCATGACATTGGGTTGATGGTGGCCTATGCCTATGCTGCGCAATTCCCGGAAGAGACCGATCGTTTGGTTTTGATGGACGCATTTCTTCCCGGCGTCGGCGATTGGAAGAAAATCTGGTTAAGCGCCACCTGGCACTTTCATTTTTACGGCGACGTACCGTTGGCTTTGGTGAAAGGCCGCGAACGGATCTACTTCGAGCATTTCTGGAATGACTTCGCCGCTGATTCCAAGCACTCGATTCCCGAAGCCGACCGTCGCCTCTATGCCAAAACCTATGCCCAGCCCGGCGGCATGCGCGCCGGCTTTGAATACTTTCGTAATTTCGCACAAGACGCGAAGGACTTCGCCCAGTTGAGCGCCACGCCACTTCCCATGCCGGTACTAGTCCTGGGCGGTGAGAAAGCCAATGGCAATTTTCTCACCGAACAAGTCAAGCTGGTGGCCACCCATGTTCAAAGCCAGATAATTCCCGGGACGGGACATTGGCTCATGGAAGAAGCGCCGCAAATTACAATCCCGGCGCTCATCACCTTTCTTAACACACCCAACCCCGCCACCAGCCATTTAGAAACCAAATAAAAAATATGAAAAATTCAAGTCTCCATAAAATCAAAGGCAAAGTTCCACTCATCGTTGCCGCCCTGACTCTTAGCGCCTTCATCGGGATCGCGAATGCGGGAGTGGTGAAGTCGGCCGGCTCAATGACCTTCGCCGACGCCAACACCGTGATCATCGCCGACTGGCGGGCGGGTGAAATCCACGCCTTACAACTTCCGCCAGTTGCCAGTGCGGCGATAAAACCGTTCAATCTGAAGAATGTTTCCACGCCGATTGCCAAGGCGCTGCATACTCACCCGGACAAACTGCACTTTGAAGACATGGCTTTCCGGCCCGGAGCGGAATTGGCCTATATCACTCTCTCAATTGACCGGGGTGACGCGATCCCAAGCCCAGCCTTGGTAGCAGTGGATGCGACAGGAAAAGTGTCCGTCGTTGATCTGGCGAAAACGCCTCAAACCTCAGTCGAAATCAAAGATCGCCCGGCAGCGGACAAGAATTTCTGGCGCGACGTGCCGGCGGCGACCTTCACCGTGACCGATCTGGTATTCAATGACGGCAAGCTTTATGTGGCGGGCTTGTCCAACGACAAATTCGCTTCCACCCTGCGGGTCTACAATTTTCCGTTCACCGGCGATGCCACCGCCACGAGCATTGAGATGTATCACGCGGTGCATAATGAGTTCGAGACGCGGGCGCCGATTCGCAAAATGACCGTCGCCAACTTGAATGGCGAGCCGAGCTTGGTTGCCGCCTACACCTGCACGCCGCTCGTCACGATTCCCCTCAAAGATTTAAAAGATGGCGCGCATATCACGGGCAAAACCATTGCCGAACTGGGCTGGGGCAGCGCGCCAGTTGACATGGTGACGTTTGATGCCGGCCAAGGGCCGATGGTGTTGCTGATCAATTCTCACAAGTCTGCCGACTTGATGTCGGTTTCTTCCATTGCCGTCGCCGCCGCGCTGCCGGGACTTACCACACCAATAAAATGGCCAACTGAACCATTGCTTGGACTCAAATCCATTTCCGTGCCCATGGCGGGAATCGCGCAACTTGGCGACGAAAATAAGGAATTTCTGTGCGCCTTGCGACGCGACGACGCCTCCGGCGACATGGAGCTGGTCTCCGTTCGCAAAGGCGCCTTCCTGCGTTTGAGTGATTTCATCAATGAATACGACTTTGCCGACTATCACTACGGTCCGGGGGACACTTGGCACGGCGTTCACCAGATGTTGCGCACCGACGAAGGTTATTCCGATTTAGCCAAGCGAGCCATCATCCCGTGAAAACACTTGGCATACCCATCATGGTGCTGCTCATGGCGGTGTTGGTAGAACCACTGACGGCACGGCTTTCGGTTCAGGTTTATCCCTCTGGACCGACTGTCCCCGAGAATCTATTGCGCGTCGAACTGCGTTTTTCAAAACCCTTGCACCCGCCATTAAAGATCGAAGACGTCAAGCTGGTTGACGATAACGGAGTTGAAATCAAGGACCCGTTTCTGGATCTGCCGCTCCCGGGTGCAGACGACAAAAGTATGACGATCCTGTTTCACCCGGGCCGGGTAAAATCCGGTGTGGGTCCCAATCTCGCACTCGGTCGGGCGCTGCATGTTGGAGACACGGTGACCTTGGTGATCACCCACCCTGCTCTGGCACAGCCAATCCGCAAAACCTGGCAGGTCACAGCGTTTGATGCCACATCGCCGCAACCGGCTAGATGGACATTTGATCTACCGCGATCGGGCAGCCGTTCTGCCTTCGTGCTTCATCTTGATAAACCCATCAGTTCGTCCGCTGAAGACTTGATCGCGATTCGCGGTCCGGATGGGCAGCGCATCTTTGGCGATGCTCATCTGGTAGACGGCGAAACCACGTGGCGTTTCGTGCCGGTTCAGTCATGGCAGGCAGGAGCTTATGCCGTAGTCACCCATCCTGACCTTGAAGACGCGGCGGGTAATCGTCCGTGCGCGCCCTTCGAAGTGAGCAACACCAATCAAGTTGGTTCCGAACACGAGACGGTTCAGCCATTTAAATTGGCCAATAATTGAAAGGCATACGAATGAACCAACCGACTGCCATTACGGTTTCCATCACCCGCACAGTTAAAGCCGGATGCGAGACGGATTTCGAGCAGGCGTTGCACGACTTTGTGCAGCGGTCGTTCTCACTGCCCGGCCAGCATGGGGTTCATATCCTCCGTCCCGCCCCGGGAAGTGAATCGCGCGAATACGGCATCCTCCGAAAATTTGCCAATCGCGATGCGCTCACGACGTTTCACACGTCACCTGAATATCAGGAGTGGAATCGGATCGTCCTGGGTTTGACCGAGGGCGACGTACGCACGGAAGAACTCTGTGGTTTGGAAAGCTGGTTCACCGTGCCGGGAGCCCCCATCCGTGCCTTGCCCAAATGGAAGATGGCCATTGTCACTTATCTCGGCGTCCTGCCGACCATAATGGTTTTGCGATTAACCCTTGGCCCGGTGACCGACACTTTAAACTTTTTTCTCAATAACGTGGTTTTCAACGCTTGTGTTGTGGCGTTGTTGACCTGGGTGGTGATGCCCCTCATCACGCGCACTTTAGACAGTTGGTTGCATTCCAAAAATAAAAAATAATTATATGAACTCAAAAATTGTCCCTGACTTAATTCTTCACAATGGACGGATCGCCACCCTCGACACGAAGCATCCGGAAGCGACGAATATTGCCATCAAGGATGGCCGCATTGTCGGCGTGGATGACGCGGAGGAATATGAACCCGGGCCGAACACCCGCGTGATTGACCTAAAAGGTCGCCGGGTTGTCCCCGGTTTGAACGATTCGCATATTCACCTCATTCGCGGTGGCCTGAACTACAACCTGGAACTGCGCTGGGAGGGTGTGCCTTCGCTCGCGGACGCACTGCGCATGCTCAAGGAACAGGCACAACGCACGCCACCCGGACAATGGGTACGCGTGGTGGGCGGCTGGAGCGAATTTCAATTCGCCGAACGACGGATGCCAACCTTGGCAGAGATCAATGCGGCTGCCCCCAACACGCCGGTATTTATTCTGCATCTGTATTGTCGTGCTCTATTAAATCAGGCCGCACTGCGTGCCTGCGGTTATACGAAGGATACGCCAAATCCTCCCGGCGGCGAAATTCAGCGCGACCATGCCGGCAATCTAACCGGCCTGCTCATCGCCCGGCCCAACGCCGCAATTCTCTATGCCACGCTTGCCAAAGGACCGAAACTTCCGCCGGAACATCAATTAAATTCCACCCGCCATTTCATGCGGGAACTAAACC
>DASYEY010000101.1:0-26648 GCA_036498725.1 Verrucomicrobiia bacterium
TATCTGTCTGGATGGCAGAAACTTCCTTGAGGATGTCTTGAAAACTTGGGATTTGGTCGCGGTATTGCATGACCTGATCAAGTTCGACACGGATTTTTTTCCAGTCCGCTTCCAATTCCGCCGCCCACGGGAAGGTTTTTACCTCGTAAATCTGTGGATCGCCATTGAGGGAAACTTTGGCGACAAAAGATTCGAGACCGTCCTGCAAGGCCAGAGTGGTGCGCCCCCAAAAACTTTTGGGCGGCGCGAGCCGATGTTTGCGGTCAGAAAAATGGGCCGGTGGTGGCAAAATCGTTCCGTCCATAGGATTATCGATCAAACATTGTAAGTGCTGCTGCTGGTCGTGCCGCCGCGGCCGGTCCAGTTCGTGTGGAAAAATTCACCACGCGGTTTGTCCACGCGTTCATATGTATGCGCGCCGAAATAATCCCGTTGCGCTTGCAACAGATTTGCCGGCAACACGGCACTGCGATACTGATCATAGAACGCCAGCGCCGTGCCGAAGGCTGGTACCGGAATACCTTTCTTCGCCGCCGTCGCCACCACATTGCGCCAGCCTTTCTGGCAGCGCTTGATCTCACCCCGGAAATAATCGTCCAGCAACAGGTTCACCAGCTTCGGATTATTTTCATAGGCTTCCTTGATCTTGCCGAGGAAACGGGAACGGATGATGCAACCGCCGCGCCACATCAACGCAATACCGCCGTAATTCAACGTCCAGCCATATTCCTTCGCCGCCGCGCGCATCAGCATGTAGCCCTGTGCATAGCTGATGATCTTCGAGGCATACAACGCATCACGAATGCCCGCGATGAATTGTTTCTTCTTTTCCGGATCCGCCGCAATCGTAGTCAACGCTGGGCGCGGGCCTTTCAATTTTTTGGCCGCCTTCACGCGTTCTTCCTTCAGCGCGGAGACGCAGCGGGAATAGACCGCTTCCGCCATCAGCGTGATGGGGATACCAAGGTCCTGCGAATTGACCACCGTCCATTTGCCGGTGCCTTTCTGGCCGGCGGTATCAAGAATCTTGTCCACCAGCGGTGAACCATCCGTGTCCTTGAACGCCATGATGTCGCGGGAGATTTCGATCAGGTAAGAATCCAGTTCGCCCGTATTCCATTCAGCGAATACTTCATGGATTTCCTGCGCTGACAGACCCAGGGCATTCTTTAAAATATTGTAGGCTTCACCGATCAACTGCATGTCGCCGTATTCGATGCCGTTATGGACCATCTTGACGTAATGGCCGGCACCACCTTCGCCCACCCAATCACAGCAGGGTTCGTTGCCTTCGACTTTCGCGGCAACGCCTTGGAAGATGTCTTTCACGTGCGGCCACGCAGCGGGTGAACCGCCGGGCATGATGCTCGGGCCTTTGCGCGCGCCTTCTTCGCCGCCGCTGACGCCGGTGCCGACGAACAGCAAACCTTTGGATTCGCAATACTTCACGCGGCGGTTGGTGTCGTCGAACAAGGAATTACCACCATCAATGATGATGTCGCCCGGTTCGAGCAAGGGAATCAATTGTTCGATGAATTCATCCACGGCTTTGCCCGCTTTGACGAGCATCATTACACGGCGCGGGCGTTTGAGCTTGGACACCATGTCGGCCAGCGAGTGGGCGCCGATGATCTTGGTGCCCTTGGCTTCATTGGCCAGAAAGTGGTCCACTTTTTCCACCGTGCGGTTGAACGCGACAACGGTAAAGCCGTGGTCGTTCATGTTCAGGATCAAGTTCTGGCCCATCACGGCCAGGCCAATCAATGCAATGTCAGCTTGTGGTTCCATATAAATTTTTTTGATCTGCGTTCGTGCGTCTACCGCACGCGGTCCGGTTTAAATGTGCCGTTATCGTATAGGGCACATGATAAATTAAAAAGCGAGTTTTTAGCCGTGCCTGACGGTTTTGAACCCGGTCTTTAATCCGAGGCAGCTTGGTTTGGCGCAACTGATAAGTTCTAACAACTCAACTCGTGACCGGCAATCAGGAGATTTTTTCCCAGCTTTGCACCGGGCCTTTGATCAGGGTGAACAACGGGTGGGCATCAGGAATTTTTACGTCGCTCAAGTCAGATAGTCGTTCAGGTGCACGTAATTTCAACTTTCGTTGCAAATGTTCCCATTCGTAGAGCAATTGCCCGCGGGTTTCAGAAATTTTCTCTTGGGACTGTTTGTCGCCGATCTTGGTGCCGTCGAAATGATAGCCGCGCCGGGTCGCTTCCTCGTGGACCGCCGACAAATAAGCCGCCAGCGCGGCGGGCGGATTTTTTGTTGCCGCAAAGCGCAGGAGCTGCGGGTGGTGTTTGTAACCTTTGGTGCCGCCGTTTAAAACCTTTTGGGCGAGCAAGGCCTCGCGCCAAAGCGCGACGAGGCCTTTGGCATCAAGGTATTGGGGATGTACCGTCCAGAGTCTCATCCGTGATTGCCCAATTGCAGGCGGGCATCGGTTTCCAGCAAGTTTTTCAAATTCGCCCAGCCAGCGGCATTCATGTCATTGAAGGCATTCAGATAAACGGCCACGACTTCGTGGGGGAATTTGGCCAGCAATGATTCGACGGCAACTTTTAATTTCGTGTCGTCCACGTTTTCCGGCAGATCATCCACAACGCCATTTTCATTTTTGATTTCCAGCGCGTTCAAAAAGTCCACGAGCATGGCCTGATGCTTGTTTACCAGCCAGGCCCGGATGAGGGCGGCAGCAGCGGCATCCAGATGCGGTTTGGTGAGCACTGTCAGCATGGCCGCATGGCGGGCGTCCCGCGGCTGACGTTCCAGAAAAACCGGGCGGACATGTTTGGCCTCGGCCACTGCCGCCAGCGTCGCTTTGTAAGCGGGCCGGTCTGATTCAAAAGTGAAAGATAAAATATCATTCGCCAGCGTGGGCGACATGAAACCAAGGAGTTCGTGTGATTTAAGCATGTGAAAACAAATGTCGGGAGTTTTTAATTTTGTCCGTCGGAGGCCGGGGTGCCGGACACAACCGTGACGGAAATCTTGTTTTTATTGGCCAGCATTTCGCATTCGGGGCGTTCCAGCAACAGTGATTTGCCGGCCTCGATGGCCAGGACGGAGATTTTTGCCGTTGCGCAGGCTTCCAGGGTTTTGGCCCCGAGGCACGGGACATCGAAGCGCATGTCGTGATTGAGTTTGGCAACTTTCACCGCGATAGCCCCGCCATCCTTGCCGGCGAGTTCGCCGCCCCGGGTGAGACACTTATCCGTGCCTTCAAAACCTTCAACGGCGAGCACGGTGCCGTTTTTGACGACCACCAACTGCCCGACTTCCAGTCGCGAAACTTCTTTCGCGATTTTGAAGCCAAATTCCACGTCCGCTTTCTGGTCGGCGGAAAGTTTCGGGCCCAGGTGAAAGCCGGCCTGTGGCATCAGTGGGGCAAGCCAGGGGGTTGCCTCGATCAAATCCACGCCGTCTTTTTTTAATTCGTTGGCGATGGCCCCAAAAATCGTGTGCGCGTTCTTTTCCTTCAAGCGCATCATCACGCCGATTGCGCGCAGATCAGGGCGCAGGTCGAACAGATTTTTCGGCGCGATCTGGCCGAGCATGACGCATTGTTTCACGTTGCGATCGGTGAAAACGGCGATCAATTTTCCCAATTGACCGACTTTGAGCCAGACAATTTCATCCACCAATTGCGCCAGTGCCGGGTCCGTTTCACCTTCCGCGGCGGCCACGACGATGCGTTTCACGCCGGCCGCACGGGCGAGCCGGGCAAATTCCAGCGGCAACGAGCGGTTGCCGGCGATGAGGCCGATGGATTCGGGCGCAAGGTTCATTTTGTGCGCGGTAGTCTAGCGGTTTGACGTTGGGAATCCAGCCGCGAATTGCTGTCCTGTTTTTTAAGGCGGTGTCAAATTGTTGAGGTAATCCGCTGGATTATGTCCCGGTTTTCGGGGTAAATTCGTCTTGGCGCGTACCTTGCTGGAGGGCACGGATGCAGTCGCCCGACAATAACTATTTGAAATCAAATCCGATGATGGATCCATCTGCCTTGGAATCTATGCCGCAAGATGATTCAACCCCGACGGGATCGTCGCGGGAAATCAGCCGGGATGTTGCTCATGAATTGAACAACATCCTGACCATTATGACGGGCTACGCCGAGCGGTTGCTTACGAAGCACGGAAACAATCCAGCCTTGCAGGTGGAATTACAGATGATCGTCAAAAACGGGCACCGCGCCGAAATGGTAATCCGCGAGGCCTCGCGCGGCGTGCGCAAAGATCCGGCGAGCGGAGATTAACCTGGAGATTGACCGTCAGTTTTTGGTGAACTTCTTGATGACGCGTTCAAAGGCATCCAGCCCCAGTTCCAATTTTTCCAGCTCCGGGCCGAAGCTGATCCGGCAGTAATTTTTGTAACGCGCGTGCGCGCGGCGATGCCCCGGATTCACGTCAAAAAAGACGCCGGGTACGACGATGGTTTTCTCCTTGAGGCATTCGCGGAAGAAATTCATGCCGTCGTCGAGCGGGGCAGGCAGCTTGGCCAGGTTGGCCCAGACGTAAAACGCGCCATTCGGGACGGCATCGCAACTGATGTTCAGGGCGGCGAGCCGTCGCAAAACCAATTCCCGTTTGCGGCCAAAATGTTTTTGAATGGCGAGCGTTTCCGCCGCGACATTTTTCGGGTCGAGCAAGGGCAGGGCGGCATTCTGAAACGGATGATTCGCCCCGCCGTCGAGAAAGGAGCCCGCGCTGGCAATGGCTTCAATCACGGTTTTAGGGCCAAGGGTCCAACTGATTCGCCAACCGGGATAACGCCAGTTTTTGGTGAGACCGTCCACGATGACAATCGGGTCTTTATCTACATCATCCACAAATTCCGCTGCGGAAACCATCTTGGGCTGGGTGGCGTCGGGTGCGTTGTAGATGTAGTGCGAATAAAATTCGTCAAAGATCATGGAACACTGGCATTCCCGCGCGAGGTCGCACCACGCGGCCAGTTCCGGGCCTTCCATGAGCTGGCCGGTCGGATTGCAGGGATTGCTTGCCAGCAACGCGCTCAAACCGCGCCCGAGGATTTCCTCCCGCAGATCGGCCAGGGAAATTTTATAACCGGTGTCCGGCTTCAATAAAATCGGGATGGACGTGAAAGCCTTGAACACGCTCAGTAATTCTTCATACGCCGTATAATCGGGGATGAAATGGCCCATGTTGATGTCACCCAGCGCACTGGCGAGGCGGGTGAGCGCGAGGCGGCCGCCGCTGGCGATGCTGACATTGTCAGCGGTATATTGGGATTTTTTGCCGCGACGGTAAGTGGCGTTGTAAAAATCCGCGACGGCCTGGCAGAGGATTTTATTGCCGACGACCGGCGCATATTGCTGGCTTGCAGAAGAAACGCTGACTGTTTCAATGCGGGCTGGTGCGCCGGGAATGGCACCCGTTTCCGGCGAGCCCTGGCCGAGATTCGCCCAGTCGGGATGACCATAACTAAAACCGTTGCGCGTCGCCTCGTGGGTGACGTAGATGACGCCGGTGCGCGGCACGGTGCGAAAACCGGGAAATGAATTCAGTGGTTCCATCGAATGGGAAATTTTAGCGATGCGGTGAAAGTTGGCAAACGCAATCGTTTTTGCGCCGGGCGCTCATTTCAAAAATTTTTCAAAGCGGGCGGCGGCGGCGTCCCATTGCGCAGAGTCTTGCGGGGTGAACGTTTTCAATTCGATTGAATTCCGTACGATGTCCCGCGCCGCTGCGTGGGAGGCGACGTGACCGAGGGCGATAGCCTGGATCAATAGGTTGCCGAGCGCCGTACATTCCGTCGGGCCGGCCAGCACGGGAATTTTGAGCGAGTTGGCGGCAAACTGGTTCAACGTCGCATCCTGGCTGCCGCCGCCGACGATGTGCAGTCGTTCAATCTTTTTGCTGGTCAGCAGTTCGATCCGGCGCAATACGATGCGATAGTACAATGCCAGACTCTCATGGATGCAGCGCATGTAAGCGGCGTGATTGGCGGGCACTGGCTGGCCCGTTTCGGCGCAGAATTCCGCAATCTTCTTTGGCATGTCGCCGGGACTTAAAAATCGCTCGTCATCCGGATTAATGAGGGAAACAAACGGCGGAGCGCTGGTGGAAAGCTGGGCGAGGGCGGCAAAATCATATTTATGGCCTTCGCTGGCCCATTGCCGCCGGGATTCCTGCACGATCCACAAGCCGATGATGTTTTTCAGCAGGCGCACGGAATTGCCGAAGCCGATTTCATTGGTGAACCCGAGCGAACGACTGTCGGCGTTGATGACAGGTTGGGGTACTTCGACCCCCATAAGCGACCAGGTTCCGGAACTGAGGTAAGCCCAATTCTCTCCCGCCGCTGGAATCGCAGCAACCGCCGCGCCCGTGTCATGGGAACAGGTGGCGATGACTTCGATTTGCGGCAAACCGGCTTCCGTCGCGAGGCTCATTTTCAAGGGCCCCAATTTGGTTCCGCTGGGGCAGATCGGCGCGAATTTTTCGACCGGCAAGCCCAGCGCATCAAAAATGGTTTTTGACCAGTCCTGGCGGACGGGATCATAAAGTTGCGTCGTGCTGGCGAGTGAAACTTCATTGCGCGCCACGCCGGAGCAAAAGTAATTGAATGCATCGCCGATGAGCAGCAGTTGTTTGGCTGCGGCCAGTCTTTCGGGGGCTTCGGCGGCGACTTGATGGATCGTATTGAACGCCAGGAACTGGATGCCGGTGGCCGAGTAAATCGCCGGCCAATCCAATTTGGCCCGCACGTTTTCAACGCCGACGGCGTTGCGGGCGTCGCGATAACACCAGACCGGCGGCAGGATTTGTCCGCGGTCATCATAAAGCACATAATCCACGCCCCAGGAATCGGTGCTGATGCTGGCGATGGGCCGGTTTTTGGCGGCGGCTTTTTTCAGGCCGGTTTTTAATTCCGCAAAGAGTTTTTCGATATTCCAATGCAAGGCGCCGCTTTTATTTTCCACGCCATTTGGAAAACGATGCAATTCCTCCAGGGAAATCTTGCCGTCAGCCAGCGTGCCGAGCATGAGTCGTCCGCTGTCAGCACCGAGATCGCAAGCGAGATAATATGTGGGCATAATGAAAATCTGCGCGCAGTTTAAGGTAAGTCACGGCGGTGTCAAAAAGTTTGGTTTTTGGAGTTTGCCATCCGCCGGTTCCTGCGCCATTGTGAAAGCCTAATTTATGAGCACGCAACTGGATCAACTCAAGCAGTTCACCACGGTCGTCGCGGACAGCGGCGATTTCGCCACCCTCAAACAATTTGCGCCGCGCGACGCCACCACCAATCCGTCGCTGATCTTCAAAGCCGCGCAGATGCCGGAATATAAATTCGTCCTCGATAAAGCCATCGCCGACAGCAAGCAAGCGAATGTACCGGCCAGCGAATTGTTGCCGACCGTGCTCGACAACCTGCTCATCGGCTTCGGCACCGAAATTTTAAAGATCGTTCCCGGACGCGTTTCGACCGAAACCGACGCGGATTTCTCCTTTGACACCGAGGCGCTGGTGGCCAAGGGCCGTCGCTTCATTTCACTTTATGAAAAAAACGGCATTGCCCGTGAACGCATCTTGATCAAGATCGCCAGCACCTGGGAAGGTATTCGTGCGGCGGAAATTCTCCAGCGTGAGGGCATTAACTGCAATCTCACCCTGTTGTTCTCGCTTGCGCAAGCCGTTGCCTGTGCCGACGCAAAAGTGAAGCTGATCTCCCCCTTTGTGGGCCGGATCATGGATTGGTACAAGGCGAAGGAGAAAAAAGAGTTTGCGCCCGCAGAAGATCCCGGCGTCATCTCGGTGAAGGAAATTTACAGCTACTACAAAAAATTTGGCCACGCGACGGAAGTCATGGGCGCCAGCTTCCGTAATGTCGGCGAAATTACCGAACTGGCCGGCTGCGACCTATTAACTATCAGCCCGAACCTGCTGGCTGAGTTGCAAAAAAGCACCGCATCGCTGGAACGTAAATTGAGCCCGGAAATCGCCCGCACCAGCGCGATCGAAAAAATGTCGCTCGACGAGAAAAAGTTCCGCTGGCTGTTTAATGAAAATGCGATGGCGACGGAAAAAACCGCCGAAGGCATCCGCTTGTTCAATGCCGACGCGCAAAAGCTGGCGCAGTTGATCACGACGAAGTTGTGACGTGTTTTTCCTCGTTCTCGTTCTTCGCCCTGGAACTGGCAAAAGTTTCGGGAGCGAAGGCGGGCAGGGGGAAATGGAGCCGAAGCCATTTTTGCTTGTCAGCGAACTTGACTCCGTGCGCCTAAAAAATTAGTCTATCAAGCCGGTTGGTGGTCGTAGCTCAATGGTAGAGTCCAAGCTTGTGGAGCTTGTTGTTGCGGGTTCGAATCCCGTCGGCCACCCCATCTTCTCCTTCGCTGTATTCAATTGTTTTCGCGCATCTCCGCTGCCTGATTGTCGTTAAAGCACAGACAAATACGAGGACGAGCATGACGATGAGGACGAGGATGAAGCCGCCATCTGCACAGGCCGATCAAAGGTCTTAATGAAAAGGGCGGCGGTGGATAAAGAGGTAGATCGCAAAACTGATGCTGACGGCGAAGATCACAAAGCCGGCGATGGTGATGATCAAGGTCATGGTGCGGGCTTTTTCAGAAACCCGGTCGGTGTCGCGTTTTTCCGAGGCTAGGAAACCGGCAAAATGTTTTTCAAAGGCCGCGTTGATGACGTCTTCGTTTTTGAGCTGAAAGGTAAGCCAGCCGCCGTCGAATTCGTTTTTCCATTCTTCCGGCAGGCGGGGGAGAATTTCAGCCGTCGGCGGCGTGAAACCAAAACTTTTCCAAAAGGGCGAACGTTCCTGGGTCCAGATGCGGAAAACGCCGTGGTTTGCCGCCAGGGTTTGGATGCGCTCCCAAAACAAGTTGCGGGCGGCATCTGCCACGCTGAAATCAGAATAGCCTTCGCTGTGGAGCAGCACGTGTTGTCGGGAAACCAGGACGCCGACGGCGCCGAGGACATCGCCTTCGGAATTTTCAACGACTTGAAATTCGGTGAGGCGCGGCTCCAGTTCTTCCGGCGACAGGCGCATGGAAGCCCAAAGCAATTTGAGCGCTTCCAGATCATCAACCGTGGCGCGACGGACGCGTAGAACCGACGGACTCATCTTTTTACTGTGGCAAATTTTTTAGGCGGTTGCGAAGAAAAATTTACCTTGGGCGAAACTTATGGCATTTCTCAGGGCGAAAATTATGAGCGAACCGACCCGCAACCTGCTGGCAGCCCTGGAATGGCGCTATTCAACCAAAGTTTATGACCCGGCCAAAAAGATCCCGATTGAAACCTGGGCGGCCTTGGAAAAATCACTCGTGTTGACGCCATCGAGCTATGGTTTGCAACCGTATAAGTTTTTCGTGATCCAGGATCCAGCTAAGCGCGCGCAATTGTTGGCGCATTCGTGGAATCAGAAACAAGTCGTGGATGCATCGCATTTCGTGGTTTTCACGGCGCGCACGGGGATCACCGAAACGGATGTGGATCGTTTTATCAATCGCGCTGTGGAAGTCCGCAAACTTCCGGCCGATGCCCTGACGGGTTATCGCAAAGTCATCGTGCGCGACCTTGTGGACGGTCCTCGCAAGCAGGTTGCGCATGAGTGGGCGACGTTACAGACTTACATTGCGCTTGGAAACCTGATGACCTCGGCGGCGCTGCTCAGCGTGGATACCGGCGCGATGGAAGGCATCGTCTCCGCTGAATATGACAAGGTGCTTGGCCTGGAGAACAGCGGTTATACCACCGTTGTGGCGTGCGCGTTAGGATATCGTTCGATGAACGATAAATATGCCGGCGCGGCCAAGGTTCGTTTTGAAACCCGGGAATTGGTCCAGTATATTTGAAGCGTGCCAGTCTTATTCCAACGACCGCCAGCCGGCGATCGCGCCGTCCGGCAGGCGCACCGCATTCATTTGATTGAAGGCTGATTCATTGGGCCAGGCGTAGCCGCCTTCCAGGTGGATGACGGTGGGTTTTCCAGCAACGATGGTGACGGGAACGGTCACGATGCCATAGCCATTGGCGCGGGCGACAATGCGATATTTTCCGGGAGCCAGACTGACCGTGGCCGGGCTGTTCGGCGCCCCATTGGAATTATTCTGCACCAATTGTAAAAGCGTCCCATCGTTGCCATAGACTTTGTAGTTCGAGTATTCGCGCCGATTGGGGTCGGGATTATTGAAATTGGCATTGACCTTGAACCCGGAAAAAACAGTGAGCATGCCATCGGCGCTCGCAACGGATGGCTGTGACGCTGCCGGACCGATGGGATCGAGGGTGAGATCGCGCTGGCCGGTGGCGCAACCGGTCAAGATGACGCCGGCGAACAGCAGGCTAAACAGGCAGGCTTTTTTCATATGGCAAACCATAGCATGGCCCGAATGTCTCTGGAAGTGTCTGAATCAATTTTAATTTTCCGTTTGGCCAATTTTAATTCACCGACATCCGCACCGCCCGTGGGAGGTTTTTTTCAAGTTAAAAGACGACGCGGGGCGATTTGGCGAAGAGGTCAGAGAGATTCATTCGGCTTTTGCTCAGTGAGCATTTCCGGGTTTTTCTTTTCCGCCTGATAACAGAAAAAGGAATAGCCTGCCGGTATCATGGTGGACAAAATTGAAATGGGCAAAACATCCCACCAGATCAGATATTTGGCCGGCAAAACGAGCATGCCCAATAGCATGCAAATTCCGGCGGCAACCATGGTGCGTCCACCGAGTCGGTGAGTTTTCAACCAGACGGTTCGCGATTCCAGCGTCCAAGGAGTACGGATGCCGACAAAATAATTCGGCCGCACTTTGTTCATCAGATTGCCAAGGATGATGAACAATAATGCGAGCGAACCAACCATAAACCGGGTCATATCAAAATGATAATGCAGGGCAAAGGCGAGGATGGCAAATTCCACGCCGGCATTAAAGCCAGTGATGACGAGGCGGATGATTTTGAAAACCCGCGCCATGCTGGCACCGGCTTCGCCCTCGGTTTTTTTGAAGCGCGGGTCAATGCGCGGCAACCAGCCCAGTAATATGGCGATGAAGATGTTGATGATCGGCATCAACCAGAGGCCGAAAGCTTTGCCGGAATAACCGTTAATGTCGCCGCGGGCATTCCAATGAATGGGAATCCGTTCGGGTAATTTATCCCAGAGCAGCGCGACGACGCAAAAGGGCGCGGCCAGAATCAGCAGTTGCAGCCACTCGTTTTTTAGCAGTTTCATTTGATTTTTCCCTTCGCTTTCCGGTGATTTCCAAAAGCCACGAAAAACATTCATCCAGCACGCTGGTGTTGAGCGAATAGATGATGTATTGCCCGTTTTTCTCCGGCAGAATCAAACCGGCTTGTTTCAACAAATCGAGATGGTGGGAAATAGTGGGCTTGCTGAAAGCGAAGCCATCAGCGATTTCACCGGCCGTCATTTCCTGTTCGCGCAAACGTTCCAAAATCTTACGGCGCGTCGGATCGTTCAAAGCCTTGAAAAGTTTATCCATATGCCAATGCTTGGTTGAAAATTACCGCCGCCGGCTCCAGCGCCAAATCAAGAGGCCGGGCAGGCCAATGGTCAGCAACGTGGCGAGTAAATCGGCGCCGATATAAAACTTTGACCAGGCGGGCGTGACCAGAAAACCGGCGATTCCGGCGATGATGATAAGCCAGGACCAAATGGCCAGTTGGCGGCCACCATAAGCATTGACTTCATACCAGCGTTGTTCTGATTCATAAGCCGCCCGGATGCGAATCCCAAATGAGTCATTCATGGGGACTTTGCGGAGCGCCAGCAGCAAACCCAAAGCGAAAATGACCACCCCCAATTGAAGGTCCGCCAGCGCGATCAATTTTATGGTATCCATAACCTCAAGTTTGAAAATTAGATATTTAGACAATGATCTAAATATTATTCGGCGTCAATATTTTTAATTTTTGTAAACCTCCGGATTGATGTAATTCTTTAGGATGAATTTGGATTTACAATCGCCCATGCGCAGCGTGCTGGAAGCTTTTCCCGGTGCGCAACGGGCGTTATTCCGCCGATATCACATCGGCGGTTGCAGCAGTTGCGGGTTCAGCCCGGATGAAACTCTGGCCCAGGTATGCGCGCGCAATGGTAATCTGGACACGACAGAAGTGCTGGCGCACATCCAGTCCAGCCACGAGCTGGACGCGAAAGTTTTAATCTCACCCAAAGAACTAGCCGAACTGCGGCAGCGCGACCCGGCGGTGAAGCTGGTGGATGTGCGTTCGCGCGAGGAATTTGAAGCGGTGAAGATTGAAGGCTCAATTCTATTGTCGCAACCGGTTATGCAGCAACTCATGGCCAGCGGTTCCAATGCCGAACCGATTGTGGTCATTGATCACGCCGGCAAAAATGGCCTGGATGCGGCTGCCTATTTCATGGGACACGGTTTGCAGAATGTGCGCTGTCTGCGCGGCGGGCTTGACGCCTGGGCCCAGGAAGTTGAGCCCCAAATGCGGCGTTACAAACTGGGATGATTTTTTACCGCTGAGACGCTGAGTCACTGGGGGAAAAATAATGAGCAGCGCAATAAATCTCCGCGCCTCGGCGTCTCAGCGGTTCAAAACCTAGACATTAAATTTGAACAGCAGCACGTCGCCGTCTTTTACGACGTATTCCTTGCCTTCCATCCGGTAGAGGCCTTTTTCGCGGGCGGCGGCGACGCTGCCACATTTTACTAAATCATCGTAGGCCACGGTTTCGGCTTTGATGAAGCCGCGTTCGAAATCAGAATGGATGACGCCGGCGGCTTTGGGCGCGGTGTCGCCATTATGGATGGTCCATGCGCGAACTTCTTTTTCGCCCGCCGTAAAATAGGTTCGGAGTCCGAGCAAATGATACGTTCCACGGATGAGCGCGCCGACGCCGGATTCATTCACGCCGAGTTCTTTCAGGAATTCTTTGGCTTCATCATCGGACAGGTCGATCAGATCGCTCTCGATCTGTGCGCTGATGACAACCGCTTCGCAAGCGAGGTGGGTTTTGACATATTCGCGCACTTTGAGGACGTGCGGATTTTGGTTGGCCGTGGCCAGATCGCTTTCCTTCACGTTGCAGGCGAAAATCGTTGGCTTGTCCGTGAGCAGAAAAAAGGATTTAGCGACGACTTTTTCCTCGGGTGTAAGCTGGACGGTCAGGGCGAGTTTGCCTGAGTCGAGGACAGGCTCAAATTTTGCGAGAATGGCATCTTCCGCGACGGCCGCCTTGTCGCCGCGCTTCACATCCTTGCCCAGCTTTTCGCGGCGTTTTTTGACATTGTCCAAGTCAGCGATGACGAGTTCAGTGTTGATGATCTCGATGTCGCGCACCGGGTCAACACTGCCGGTGACGTGATGGATGTCGGCATCTTCAAAGCAACGGACAACCTGCACGATGGCGTCCACTTCGCGGATGTGCGTGAGGAATTTATTGCCCAGGCCTTCACCTTGCGCGGCACCTTTGACAAGTCCGGCGATATCCACGAATTCAACTGCGGCAGGGATGACGACGCTCGTTTTGGCGATGTCTTTCAAGATGTTCAAGCGTGAATCCGGCACAGTGACAATGCCGACGTTCGGGTCAATGGTGCAGAACGGATAGTTTGCGGCTTCCGCTTTACGCGTGCGCGTGACAGCATTAAACAAAGTTGATTTGCCGACATTCGGCAGTCCGACGATTCCAGCTTTAAGCATAAAGATAAAATGATGACTTACTTGGCGGAATTATCAAGGCGGCAAACGTGTGAGGCCGTTGAAAACTGGATCAAGGCTCCACGCCATGATGCCGCGCGGTGAGTTGCCAGATGACATGTAACGCGCCGACAATGCCCAGCAATAACAGGCACGCGCCGGAAATGTGCTGCATCCGCAACAAAGTTTTGTCGCTGAATTTTCCATGGCCGCACGAGATGCTCCAACTGAAAATGCCGAACCAGAGGGTTGTACCGCAGATCACGCCGATGACGCAGGCGATTTTTGTGGCGGGCTGGTCAGCCACCCAGTTGTGCGAGGTAAAATAAGCTTCGTGTGACATCAGATACGCCGCCGCAACCAGCCATGTTCCCAGCACTCCTGGGTTGCCCAACACCCGGACAAAACCGGTCATGAAGGCGGAATGTGGATGCAATTTTTGATTGAGCCGGGCGCCGAGTTTTTCCGAGGCGGAGGCGAGCTTGCCCGGCACTTGAACCGTTTTTGTCGTCAAAAATTTAGAGCCGAGAAACAGCAGGAAAACAAAACTGATGACTTCCATGGTTGACTTGACGGAACGGTTTTCAAAGAACGATGAAAAGCCGGCAAACGCGATGCTGCAATAAATCGCCTCCATGCATGCCGCCCCCAGGCCAATGAGAAATGCCCAGAGAAAACCGCGCTTACAACCTTCATTGAGAATGGTGAGGTTGATCGGTCCCATGGGAATGGCCGAAAAACCAAACGCCAGAAAAAACCCCGCCAGACCAGCCATCAAAATCGGGTGAGACTCCATCTTAGCTGGCTCCGGTGGTTTCGTCTTCGTCCTCTTCGATTTCCTTCCGCCAGGCGCGCGAGATGTGCGGGCGGACAAAACCATAAATCAGATAAGCCGTGAAGAAGAGCGGCAAGACATAGTAGATGATTTTTTCGCGAAAAATGAACAGGCAGCCGAGGAAAATCGCGCCGATCACAACTTTCAAGAAGGTGGTCGTCGAGCGCAGGCCGAGCGATTTGAAACTGGGGTAGCGCACTTCACTGACCATCATGGCCGACAGGAAGACCAGCACGATCGGCAGCAGGTAGGCCCAATGGCCGAGGCTCTTTTCCTTTTCGTTCAGTTTGATGATGAACAAGGTCAGGGACGCGACCAGGCCGGCGGCGGAAGGGATCGGGAAACCGAGAAAATCCTTGCCCGCGCCCGGAAGATTCATGGCGGAAAGACAATTGAAGCGGGCCAGGCGAAACGCGCCGCAGATCAAATAAATGGAAGCGATGAACCAGCCGAGTTCTTGATAACCGCCGTTGAACACATCCCGGAGCACGACGCGGTGGACGAGAAACGCGGGGGCGGCACCGAAAGAAATCAAGTCAGCCAGCGAATCGAATTCACGGCCGAACGGGCTTTCATGTCCGCCCATGCGTGCAACCCGGCCATCAAACAGGTCAAAGATGCAGGCGAGCAGAATGGCACCGAGGGCAAACTTGATCGGCATCCAATTGACAAAACCGAGCGCGTCCGGCGTCAGGTCGGCCTCGACAATTTTAGTCAGCGCCACAAAACCACAGAATAAATTTCCCGCCGTCAGCAGGTTGGGCAGAAAATAGATTTTTAATTTCTGAGTCTCCGAGGCCGGGTCGGGTTTGGTCTCAAGGGTTGAAGCCATAACTCAAACGAGTTCCGCCAGGATGCTTTGGCCACCCACGACGCGTTGGCCGAGTTGGATTTTTATCCTGGCGCTTTTGGGCAGATAGACATTCACGCGCGAACCGAATTGAATCAGGCTGATCCGCTCGCCGCGCTGAACCGGGTCGTTTTGCGCGATCCACGGGACAATGTGCGGGCGATGAGGCCGGAGATCAAGCGCACGCCGACTTTTGTGCCATTGGGCTCGACGGATTCGATGCCGATCAAAACATTTTCGTTGAAGTCCGCGCAATCGCTACGCATGGCATTAAGATATTGGCCGTCCTTGTGCCGGAAATAGGCCACGCGGCCGGTGACGGGTGCGTTCTGGACATGCACATCGAACACGGAAAGGAAGATCGAGATACGCTGGCATTCGCCGCCCATGAATTCCTCTTCCGTCGTAGTATCAATGACATCCACCTTGCCATGGCCCGGAGCAATGACCAGATTCGCGCCACCGGGTGTCATGGGGTCGGGATCGCGGAAAAAATAAGCCGTGAAGGCCGTGAATAAAACCCATAGTCCGACCAGCACCCAGACGAGATAATCCAGCACGAAGGTGCCGATGATCTTGCCCAGATAGGCGGTGGCGAGCAGCAATAGGATCACGCCGAGGGACAGCGCGATCAGTTTAAATGCGGATTTGGCGGCTTTGCCTGAGTGCTTCACGGGTTTAAAATAAAATTTTTACCGCCGACTTGCAATTCAGCATTTTCAAGGCAGTTTGCAGCTCTCGCCCATTCCGGCACGGTGCTGGAACGCGATCATCCATAAAAAACCAAAAATATATGTCATTACACACACCGGATTTGACAAAATTCCCGCCGCGCAGTGCGCGCGTACGCCTCGGTGGCTACGCGATCCTACCCCGCTGCCTTGACAAGGGCCGCGCCACGCTCGCCGGCAAGAATGGCGAATATCATTACGCTTGTCCCCTGGATCAGGGCTTTCTGACCTTTGCCGGCATTGACCCGGAACAATTAAAACAGCAATTGACCAAGAGTGACACGGAAATTTTGGAATGGATCACAGCCAACGCCAAATTCAAGCGCACCATGCCGGAAATCCTGGCCTGGTCGGCCTGGCAGGATCAACGTTCCCCGGACAATCCGGATTCACGCGAATATTTTAACGGCCTGCACAAGGCTGGCGCTCCCAAGCGTACCGATATCACCTCATGGTTCGATGTGCTGGACATGGACGACTTCGTGACGTTTGGCGGCAAGGCTTGAAACGGTTTCCGTTAAAAAACAAAAGCGCGAAGAAATTTCTTCGCGCTTTTTTTGTGGTTTAAAAATTTAGACCATTGCTCAGGCCGCAGTTTCAGCCACGACCGGTGCCTGCCAGGCTTCAATTTTTTCGATGCGCTGGCGGCGTTTGGCGCCGTCGCGTTCAAATTCCACTTCGTCCCCGATCTTGTGGTTCAACAACGCATGTGCGACCGGCGTGAGGTAACTGATGACGCCCTTATCCGGATCAGAATCCCACGCCCCAAGAATAGTGAAGGTTTCCGGCTGGTTGGTGGTCAGGTCGAGGACGCTTACAATGGTGCCCTGACCGACGACTTCGGTTTTCGCATTGGAAAAATCCGTGCCCCGCGCGCGGCTGAGCTGCGCTTCCAATTCCTCCTTGCGGTGCATGAGGACCTTCTGCATTTCCTTGGCGGCCTTGTATTCGTGGTTTTCGCGCAAGTCGCCGTAGCTGCGGGCGATGGCAATTTCCTTCGAATTGGCGGGAATCTTTTTCTGCACCAAGTCCTGATATTCCACCCGGCGACGTTCCAAACTTTCCCATGAAACCAGCAAGCTGGCATCCTGTTTGGTTTGTTCACCGCTGATGAGTGATTGCACAGCGGGGTGAGCTTTGACGAGGCGCGCGAGCAGCGAGCGCTTGTCCATGTCGTCAAACACGGGTGACAATTTCAAGGCCCGCGTCAAATCCTTGACGACTTCGATATCCGCCGACGCCGTCAATTCGCTGATCAATGACTGGTCTTCGAGAATGAAATCGCGCAAGCGGTTCGAGCGTTTCTCGTTAAATTGATCACGTTCCATCGCCGTGAGCATCGCGCGGAAAACTTCCGGACCCAGAATGTCCACAAAATCTTCGTTGCGTTCACGGCTGAACCATAAGAGCAATTCACTGCTGGCGGTGTGCTGGTTGATCAGTTTGGAAAGCGTTTCCTTGAGCAGGTTCAATTTGCCTTGCGCCACAAGCAGGCTGGCGAATTCCTTCGCGAGCTTGGAGGAGACCAGGTTGATCGAGCCGCGCAGAATTTCGTGCCAGCGTTCCGGATTTGCCACGCGGTAGGATTCCAAGGCGCGATGATGTTTGGCGGCAGGGATGGTTTCCACGAGCGAACCAAACTTGATGCCATCCTGCAGCCAGATTTGCGCGGCGGTGATTTCACCCGGGGTCGCTTGGAGACCGGCATCGGCGCATAATTCGTCACGGACAAAGATCGCTTCCAACGCGACCGCCGGTTGCGTGCGTTGATAAGAAACGATGTCGGTGTTCAGCGCAGTGATGATTTCTGTCGCCGCGGCAGTCTTGTCGCTCAAATCGGAAATGGCCTTGATGATGTCGGCGACCACTACAATGCGGGCTTTAAGACCTTTCGCCGCCCGGAAATCCGTGAGCGAACGCGATTGCAATGACGTTTCCTGAGCTTGATAAACGATCGGTTCGGTTTTCTTCAACGGCACGATGAAGTGGCCGTCCTTCTTCATTTCGCGCTTGGCGGTTTCCCACCATTTTTTCCAATCTTCCGTGATCACATCGGGCACGAGGGCCTGTTGGATTTGATCTGCCGTCGCTTTGCCGTCGTAGCTATTCAGCACGAGCTTGATGAGGTCGAGATGATGCGCGGCGAGGTGCCGGACAGCGTCCAGATCCGCAGCTTTGCGGGCGAGGATGTGGTTTTTAGGAATCGGCTTCAGGGATTCAGCCGCGAAGGCCAGATCCATCGTATGGCCGGCTTTACCGGGGAAATCAATCGTGAAACGGGCAAACACTGTGTCCACCGTTTTGATTTTTCCGAAACCCCAACTGCGATGCAGGCAACAGCCCCCCTCGACCAATTGGGTGAGGGCTTCAACGTGTTTGCCTTCGATTTTTCCCGTCGCCGCCAGTTTTTCGAATTCTTCTCTCATAAATTTTTTATCTCGCGTCCCGTAACAAGGTTGCCAACATTAAACGAATTGAACAGTCAAAATCCAAGACAAATTGCGGCCCGCGTTTTATCGCAACGGTTAAACAGCAACGAATACACCGAAAATCTGCTCGAGACGGCACTCGCCATGGCGCGGCTTTCACCGGCTGATCGCGGCTTATGTCACGAGTTAGTCTGCGGCGTGGTGCGCTGGCAGGCGACGCTTGATTGCCTGATCGCGCGCCGAACCGATGCGGCCCGCCAGCAACGCCCTGCGCTCCAGAATTTATTGCGGCTCGGCCTGTATCAGATTTTCTGGCTGGATCGCATCCCGCCGCACGCTGCCGTCCACGAGACCGTCGAACTCGCCAAGCGTTCGGGTTACACCGGGCAGGCAGGCTTCATCAACGCCATGTTGCGCGGGTATCTGCGGGAAGCCGGGGAGATCAAAAAAATACTCGCCGACATGAAAGTTTCCCAGCCGGCCCTCGGTTATTCGCAACCGGAATGGCTGGTGGAAAAATGGCAGAAACAGTTTGGCGAAGAAAAGACCCGCCAGCTTTTGGAATGGAATAATACCCCACCCAAAACCTTCGCCCGGGTGAATACCTTGAAAACTGACGCCAGCAAGCTCGTGGAAGCCTGGCGCGAAGAAAATGTGGAATACGATTTCGTCACGCGCGGTTGGACCGGCGAAAATCTGATGTTCGAGTTGAAATCGCATCCGCCGTTAAAAACGCTCGATAGTTTTCGTCGCGGTCTGTTTTACATTCAGGATCCCAGCACGTTGCTCGCCCCGATGATTTTGGGCGCCGAACCGGGGGAAACGATCCTGGATTTGTGTGCCGCACCTGGGGGCAAAACAACATTCATCGCCCAACAGATGAATAATGAAGGCAAAATTGTCGCGCAGGATATTTCTCCCGACCGGTTAAAGCTCATCAAAGAAAATTGCACCAACCTTGGCGTGAAAATCGCCGAAGCGGTGCTGCCGGATACTTCGGCTTCGCCAACGGCTACCTTTGACCGGATCCTGGTGGACGCGCCCTGTTCCAATACCGGGGTCCTTCGGCGGCGGGTGGATTTACGCTGGCGGATTTCGTCCGAGGAAATATCCCGCCTGCGCCGGACCCAACTGGATTTGCTCCGGCAAGCTGCGGCAAAATTAAATCCCGAAGGGATTTTGGTTTATAGTACTTGCAGTCTGGAGCCGGAAGAAAACCATGAAGTTGTGCAAGCCTTTCTCCAGGAACACCCGCAGTTCCAACTCGAATCTGAACGGCAATTGCTGCCCTTCACGGATGATGTGGACGGCGCATTCGTGGCACAACTAAAACGGGATTGAGCATAGTGTATGAGCTTCGCCACCGTAAAAATTCACGCCAGCCAGTCTCCGGAAAATGTCCGCCGCGATCTGCTGGCCTCGTTACGGACGCGGCGCGTGAACCACAAATTCCATTACGACAGCTACAAGCAGACGCAGAAATGGCTGGCGCTGCATGAGGCGCATTCACCCGCGCGATACGATGCGGATTGTCTCGATACATATGATGTCGCGTTTGTGGCGACGGCCAAAAAGCTGACGGCATCGAAAATTCATATCATTGGGCTCGGTTGCGGTGGTGGTCAAAAGGATGTGCGGCTCTTGGAATTATTAAAAAAATCCGGTAAAGAAATTTTTTATACGCCGTCGGATGTCAGTGTGGCGATGGCATTGGTTGCCCGTCAGGCTGCGCTGAAAGTCGTGTCGGATCAGGCATGTTTTCCATTCGTCTGTGATCTTGCCACCGCTGATGATCTTTCGGCGCAGCTTATCACTCGTCACGCATCACTCATCACTTTCTTCGGGATGATCCCGAATTTTGAGCCGGACAAAATTTTGCCGAAACTGGCCGCGCTCCTCCGTAAAAAAGATTTTCTGTTGTTCAGCGCCAATCTTGCGCCCGGCGCAGATTACGCCGCCGGTGTGGAAAAAATCCTCCCGCAATACGACAACGCCCTGACGCACGACTGGCTGTTAACGCTGCTGCTCGATCTCGGCATCGAACGTGGCGACGGTAAATTACGTTTCGCGATTGAAGAGGGTGCAATGCGCTTAAAGCGCGTGGTTGCCCGCTTCCATTTTTCCCATGCCCGTGAAATAGTGGTCCACGGGGAAAGATTTAAATTTCAGCGCGGCGAATCCATTCAGGTATTCTTTTCCTATCGCTATACGCCGCAACGCGTTGTGAAAGCACTGGCACGGCACGGGCTTAAAATTCAGGCGCAATGGCTGGCACAATCCGGCGAAGAAGGCGTTTTTTTGTGTCGGCGTGCTTAAAAATGCCGGCAATTTTAATAATCTTTTTGTTGTTTTCCGAGCGGAACGCGGTGCTTTTTTGCCCTTTTACAGTTACCTCAAATTCTTTATTGACGTAAGCGTGCGGATTGGTAGGATTCACGACTCTGCATTCGGCGGCTGTTCCGTTGGGTGTGGGTTGTTGGGCGAGGTTGCAATCAAGCAACTGTCCGCAAGAACAATTTTACAATATGAAATCAGTTCCGTTGAAAGCGTTTCCGCGTGTGCTCGTGCATCGTGGTGGTGTCAAAAAACTCCGTGCGTCCGGCCGCGTGCCCGCGACCATCTACGGTCGCCAGGCCAAGCCGCAGAATCTTGAGTTAAACTCTAAAGAATTTTCCGATTTGCTGCATCATTCCGTTTCCGAAAATTTGCTCGTTGACCTCTCGGTCGAAACCGATGCCCGCGCCAAGCGCCTCGCGCTCGTGCAGGAAATCCAGCATCACCCGTTGGACGGCAAGATTTTGCACGTCGACTTGCATGAAGTTGCGGAAAATGAAAAAGTCACAGTTTTTGTCGCGCTGGAAACCGCTGGCGAAGCGGCTGGTGTGAAAACGGGTGGTGGCGTGCTGGAGCACATCTTGCACAAGGTCAAGGTTCGTTCCTTGCCGAAAGATTTGCCGGAACAGATTGTCGTGGACGTGACGAGCCTTGAAATTGGCAAGTCTATTCACCTGGGTGATATCAAGGCTCCGGAAGGTGTCGAGATCATCGGCGACAAGCACATTTCAGCCATTGCCGTAGCGGCGCCTCGCGCCGAAGAAGAAGTGGCAGCAGCCGCTCCAGGAGCTGGCGACGTCGAAATGACGAAGGAAAAGAAAGACGACGCAGCGGCGGCAGCGCCGGCCAAAGGTGCGGCTCCCGCCAAGGATGCCAAAGCCGAAGCCAAGCCCGACGCGAAAGCGGCGGCGAAGAAATAATTTTAGCGGCGCAAGCCGTTTCGTCTGCGCATGGAGCCGATGTATCTCATGGTGGGATTGGGCAATCCAGGCGCAGAGTACGCCAAGACGCGGCACAATGCTGGTTTTTTGCTGGTCGAAAAACTGGCGGTGCGCTGGAAGTCAGACTGGACGAACGAACGCAAGTTCAAGGCGCGGATCGCCAAGCCCGAATACGGTGGCAAACGGGTTTTGCTCTGCGAGCCGCAGACGTTCATGAATCTGAGCGGTGAGACGGTGGGCGAGTTGACGAGTTTTTATCAGTTGCCGTTGACGCAATTGATGGTCGCAGTGGACGACGCGGATTTGCCGTTTGGTGAAATCCGGTTGCGTCCTGGCGGCAGCAGCGGTGGGCACCATGGGTTGGAGTCCATCGAGCAGCATGTGAGTTCGCGCGAGTTTGCGCGATTGCGCATTGGGATTGGCCGCAAAGACAGTACGCGGCAGATTTCGAATTATGTGCTCGGGAAATTTGAGGCCTCCGAGCAGGAATTGCTGGATAAGATTTTGGAACGGGCGGCCAAGCAGGTTGAATGTTGGTTGCAATCTGGTTTGCCAAAGGCAATGAGCCAATTTAACGGAGTCGTAGACTCCAAAAACGAAGAAAAAAAGTGAAACGATACGAAGGTCTGTTCATCCTGAATATTTCAGGCAAAGAAGACGGCATCAAAGAGACGCTCGACAAGGTTTCCGCTGACATCACGTCGGCTGGCGGCAAGGTCGAAACGGTTCAGAAGATGGATAAGAAATCTTTTTCCCGCATCGCGGACAAAAAGTTTTCGGCCGGCTTCTATGCCAACATCATTTTCAACGGCACGCCTGCGATCATCGCACAGTTGCAGAACAAATTCTCGTTGAACGAGGAAGTGTTCCGCGTATTGTTTACGTTGTCGCCGGAAATCAAGCCCGCGAAGTAAAACATCATGGCCAGCTTCAACAAAGTCATCCTGATGGGCAATCTGACGCGCGACCCTGAGTTGCGCTACACGCCCAAGGGCACGGCGATCGCCAAAATTGGCCTCGCGGTGAACCGCGTCTGGACGAATGAAGCGGGTGAGAAAAAGGAAGAAGTCACGTTCGTGGACGTGGATGTTTTCGGCCGTACGGCGGAAAATGTCGGCCAATACATGCGTAAAGGCCGCCCGATCATGATTGAAGGCCGCCTCAAGCTGGATCAGTGGGATGACAAGCAATCCGGCCAGAAACGGAGCAAGCTTGGCGTGATCGCCGAAACTGTTCAATTTCTCGGTAGCGCGACGGATGGCGGTAATGCTGGCGCAAGTGCAGGCGGGACTTCGGCTCCGCGCGTTTCGCGTCCGGCCGCAAGCAGTGCCCCGGCGGCTGAACCCATTGAAGGTGACGGTCCGCCTGAAAGCGATGACGTCCCGTTTTGATCTAATAATTTTTTAACTATCAACTCATTTTCGTATGGCAAAAACTGAAGTCATTCTTACACATAACATTGTTGGTCTCGGCGGTGAATCCGACCAGGTCAAAGTCGCCGCTGGCTACGCGCGGAATTATCTGCTGCCGCAAGGTTTGGCGATTCCCGTGACGGGCGCGAATAAACGCCGCCTGGAAGCGCTCAAGCAACGCCGCGCCGAACGCGAAGCCCATGAGTTCAACACCATGAGCGAACTTGGCAAGGGTGTTTCCAAATTGATCTGCGTGGTCAAGGTCAAGACCGGCGACGACGGCAAGTTGTTCGGCACGGTCACATCCGGCATGATCGCCGACGAATTGAAGCATCAATTCGACATCACGCTCGACAAGAAGAAGATCCATCTCGAAGCGCCGATCAAGACGGTGGGCGACCACGAAGTGGAATTGCGTTTGCACGCCGAGGTGAAGAGCACTTTGAAAGTGCGTGTCGAAAGCACGACGCCGATCGCCGCACCAGTGGAAGCTCCGGTGGAAGCCAAGCCGCACACCGAAAAACGCGGCAAACGCACCGAGGCAGCCGAAGCTGCTCCGAAAGCGGCCAAAGCTGCCAAGAAATAATTTCGCAGCGAAATTTTCAACGAGCCGTGGAAACATTTTCCACGGCTTTTTTGTTTTATTTGACGCCGCGGGTATTTCCTGTTTATTTCTGCTAAACAAGGGAAACCATTCATGAGTTTAAGCACCGTTGCCCCGTATCCATCCGGCTTCCGCGCCCGCCGGGGATTAAACTGGTTCATTCTCGGCCTGATGTATGCCTCATATTACACGTGCCGTTATAACTTTCGTTTTGCGACACCGGGGATGGTGAAGGAATTCGGTTTTGATGAGGTGCAGATCACCGGCATGTTAAGCGCGTGGTCCATCGCCTACGGCACTGGCCAGTTGGTGAATGGACTGTTGACCGACCGCATTGGCGGCAAAGCGGCCATGCTCATCGGCGCTGCGGGTGCCATCACCATGAACCTGATTTTCGGGTTCTCTTCGTTTACCGGAACCTTTTCCACCTTTGCGCTCATCTGGCTTTTGAACGGATGGTTTCAATCTTTCGGGGCGCCCGGCATGGTGAAGATCAATGCCGCCTGGTTCAATCGTTCCGAGCGTGGCACTTTTGCGGGTATTTTTGGATTCATGATCCAGTTGGGGCAGTTTGCCATCAATAATCTCGCCCCGATTCTTCTGGGTGGCTTCACCATTTTGATCTGGACGGCCGCCAAAGATGACTGGCGCTGGTTATTCCGCATTCCGCCATTGTTTGTGGCCGCGATGGCCATCCTGCTGGCATTCATCCCCAAGGAATCGCCGGAGGAAGCCGGTTATCCCGGAGTCGTGCACGATGAAACTGCGGAGGGCGACGCGGGTACGCGCGCCACGATCAAGGAATCATTCATCACTATCTTTACACATCCGTTGGTTTGGTTTTATGCGTTAGCCTACGGTTGCACCGGTGCGGTGCGTAATAGTTCCGATCAGCTTTCCGTCCTTTATTTTGTCAACCAACTGCATCTGGACATGGCAAAAAAGCCAGCCGCAGTTTTCTGGACGTATAATTTGATGCCGCTGGCGGCCGTCATCGGCTCATTCACGGCTGGCTGGGTTTCAGACAAATTTTTTAAGGGGCACCGTTCACCGGTGGCCATGACCCTGTATTTTTTTGAAAGCCTTGTCATCATGTGCGCGGCGATGGTGGTTTATATGGGCATCGTGGGGCCAACGCCGGGCGGAATTTTTCTTGGCTGCCTGTTTCTGGTTCTGGTTTCACTCACGGCCAATTCCACCCATGCCATTGTAGGGGCTGCGGCCCCGATGGATATTGGCGGCCGCAAAATGGCCGGTTTCGCCACGGGCGTGATTGATTCGTTTCAATACTACGGCGCCGCGATCGCTTTGCCGGTGACGGGCTGGCTGATCAAGCACTATGGCTGGGGAACCTGGTATCCAACCATGGCTGGATTTGGTTTCATCGGCGGTTGCGCAATGTTGTTCGTGATGCGAAAGCAGAAACGCATGGCGATGCAAACGCCCTCCTGACCGGCCGCCGGCCGGCCTGACCGTGTCATTTGTAACGTAAATAACTTTGACCGTCGCCGCTGGCTCTGTTTTGCTACGCGGCAACAGGAATGGTTCCCGATTACTTTTATCCAACTACAGTTGCGCTGTTGCTCGCGGCGGTCGTTGGTATTTACTTCTTCAACAATCCGGTGCGACATAGTCAGGCATTTGTCCTGCGCCGTTTTATCAATTGGTTTCCGCTCGGCATGACGTATGCATTCCTGTGCATGGCGCGCTATAATATCATCGTGGCCAAAGGCGCGCTGGGTACGCTGATGTCCAATGCAGATTTGGGCATCGTTTTCGGCGTCGGCACAATTGTTTATGCGGTCAGCTTTCTGGTCAACGGCCCGTTGATTGATAAAAAAATCGGCGGCAAAAATGCGATGCTCATCTCCGCCATCGGCGCCTCGCTGGCCAACCTTGCGCTTGGCGTGTTGACCTGGGGCATCATCGCCAAAGGCTGGAAGGTGAATCTTGTCCTCAGTTTTTCCCTGCTTTACGCGCTCAATATGTATTTTCAGAGCTTCGGTTCGATGGCGATCATCAAGGTCAAAGCCTATTGGTTCCACGTGCGCGAACGCGGTGTGTTCGGCGCGATTTTCGGTTCATTAATTTCCGTGGGCGTCTATTTCGCATTCGATTGGAGCGCGGCCATCATCAAATTGACGAAGGTGGATGCCACCGGGGTATTGCATGACCTGTTTGTTTCCGCCGTCCATCCGCTGGATGCGACCTGGGCGATTTTTTACGTTCCCGCTGTCATCCTGATTTTCTGGGTGATGCTCGACTGGTGGCTCATCAAAGACACGCCCGAGGCAGCTGGGTTTCCGCATCTTGATACCTGTGATGCTTCATCCGGCCAGATGCATGTGGAATTTTCCGTGCTGGATCTGCTCAAAAAGGTTTTCGCCAGCAAACTGATGTTGATGTTTGCGTGCGTGGAATTGGCCGGCGGCATTTTCCGTTACAGCATGACGCAGTGGTATTCCAGTTTCGCGAAAGATGTGCCGCAGACCGGCGCGGAATATCTATCGCAACATTGGGGCTGGTTCACCTGTGTTTTTGGCATCGTCGGCGGATTCAGCGGCGGCCTGATTTCTGATAAATTATTTCAATCACGCCGCGGGCCGCCGGTGGCGATGTTATGCGGATTTGTTTTGATCACGTCCGTCATCATGGCGTTCGTGATGTTCTCACAGCCGCAAATCGTCGGCTGGTCAGCGGTGTTCATAGTTATGGCCTCCATCGGCGTTACCTCGCTGGTGTCGGGCACGGCGGCTACAGATTTTGGCGGTCGCAAAGCCACGGCCACCAGCATGGGCATCATCAATGCCTTCGCTTATCTTGGCAGCAGCGTGCA